>NZ_JACBXA010000012.1 GCF_013870515.1 Streptomyces albidus (ex Kaewkla and Franco 2022)
GGCCGCCCGGGCCAGGGCGCGGACCGTACTGGCGTGGTGGAGCGACGATCCCAGGCGCTGTGCGGCCGCTTCCAGGAAGGCCGAGCTGTCACGTTCCGTCAGAAGGGCTTCCTCGCAGTCCCTTGCGGCGCTCGTGTCGCGGACCAGCCAGGCCGACCGCCCCTGCCACGGCTTCCGTCGCCCGTCGAGACTGCGGTCCTCGAATGCCGCGGCGAACCGGTCCGCTCCCCGCGCGACGGCCTGCGCGAGCGGACCGGCCGTCGGCGTGCTCAGCACCTCGCCCACCCGCAGACGCGGGAAGATCCGGCCCGCGGCCCGGTTGAACCCCTCCACGGCTCCGCCCTCGTCGCACAGGACGACGGCATCGCCCACCAGGTCGAGCAGTTCACCCGGGAGGACGGACGAGGGCTCCTCGTGGCCGTCGCTCGTCATCGCGCGCCGCCCGGACAGTCGCCCCTTGCGGCCATGCCGTCCGGAGCGCGCGAAGGTGAGGGAGGGTCGGGCGTACTCGACGTGGTGCCGCCGATGGCTTCGAGCACTGCCCCGATCACCGCCCTTCCGTGAATCCGGACCCCGTGAATGTCTGATTCGTCCCGAATCACACGCTACGCGATCAACGGAAGGATCAGCCCGTTCACGCCCCGCCCCCGATGGCCGAGGACCCGTCAGGAAGCGGGGCGCGCGGTATTGACGGAGCCCACGCGGCAGAGGTGGGGTGGGCCTGCTCCGAATCCCCCACGACGGAAGGCAGTTGACATGCGAGGCATACCCACCCGGTCGCCGTCCGGCGGCAGACCGGCAGGCATACGCAGGGCCACGCGTCTGCTCGCAGCGCTGGCAGTGGTCGCGCTCGCAGCCGGTACGGCAGGTCCTTCCGCCGCCCAGGAACCGCCGCAGCCGAGCCAGCAGGGCTCACAGCCGCGCGAGGCCACCTCGCCCTTCACCGGCCTGCCCGCCGACCCGGCCCCCGTGATGGCGGTGAAGATCGACAACCACAAGGACGCCCGTCCGCACACCGAACTCGAGAACGCCGACATCGTCTTCGTGGAGAAGGTGGAGGGCGGACTGAGCCGGCTGCTCGGGGTGTTCTCGAGCAAGTTCCCCGAAGGGCTCGGTCCCGTGCGCAGCGCCCGGGCCTACAACGTCGAGCAGCTGAGGATGTTCGACCGCCCCGTGCTCGCCTACTCGGGCGCGCGGGAAGGCGTCGTGGACCTCATCGAGAAGTCCCCGCTGTACGGCGTCTCGCACGACGACTTCCCGGACGCGTACTTCCGCGGGGGTGACAACGAGGCGCCGCACAACCTCTACGCGCACCCCGACAAGATCCTCGCGGCCGCCCCGGAGGCCAGCAAGAGCAAGGACATCGGCTTCCGCTTCGCCGACGAGGCGCCGGGCGGCGGCCAGCAGACGGACGAGCGCACCGTCGACTACGGCTCCGCACAGACCACCTTCAACTGGTCTGCCGACGAGGACCGTTGGCTGACCTCCTTCGACGGTGCGCCCGCCGAGAGCACCGGCGGCAAGCGTCTGGGCGGCAACACCGTGGTCGTGCAGAAGGTGGACATGCCGCCGGACGACGGAGGCACCCCGTACGAGAAGACCGTCGGCAGCGGCGACGCGACCGTGCTGCGCGACGGCAAGGCGTACGAGACGAAGTGGGAGCGGCCGACGGCGGAGTCGGGCACGACCTTCACGCAGTCGAACGGCGAGCCCATGCCCTTCGACCGCGGCCAGGTCTGGGTGGTCTACGAGGAGGCCTGACGCGCCGCTCCCGGCAAGGGTGAGTAGGGCAGCACGACCCCCTGCATGAGTACGGCTCCGCAGAAGCAAAAACCGGCACGAGCAGGACCCGGCACGAGTGCGGCACCGGCCGGCGGTGGACCTGAGGCCCGCCGCCGGCCGGTCGTGCCAGGTGTGTCTCAGCGCAGCGGGATGCCCTGACCGCGTTCGGACTCGGGTCGCGGCCCGAGGATGCGGCGCTCGCTCTCCTCGATGGGCACGTCGTTGATGCTGGCCTCGCGGCGTGCCATCAGGCCCCGCTCGTCGAACTCCCACAGCTCGTTGCCGTACGAGCGCCACCACTGGCCCTCGGCGTCATGGCACTCGTACTGGAAGCGCACCGCGATGCGGTTGCCCTCGAAGGCCCAGAGGTCCTTGCGCAGCGCGTAGTCCAGCTCGCGCTGCCACTTCTTCGTGAGCAGTTCGGCGATGGCGGCACGGCCGGTGACGAACGCGTCGCGATTGCGCCACACCGAATCCTCGGTGTAGGCGAGGGCGACCTTCTCCGGATCCCGCGTGTTCCAGGCGTCCTCGGCGGCCTGGACCTTCTGCCGAGCGGTCTCGAGGGTGAACGGTGGCAGCGGCGGTCGGGTGCTCATGGGGCGGTGCCTTTCTGAACGGGACGACTCGGGGGGCGGCTGGGGGCTTGTGCCCGTTCAGACCGCCACGAGATCCACCGCGCTGTCCAGCCCCCTGAAGTAGTCGGCGTTGCGGGTGAAGAGGAGCACTGGAGAGGAGCAGGCCCCGGGCGAGGTGACGTCGGCGGTCACCAGGCCGGGCCTGCCTGGCCTCGCCCGCCCGGCCCTGCGCGCTCACCCCACGCGACTCGGGCGGCTCACACGACTCCGGCCACTCACGCGACCAGGTACTGGTCGTCCCGTACATCCGTGACGAACATGCGCCCCGGCGCATGCGTGATCGCGAAGGGCGGACGGGAGGCCATGACCGCGGCCTGCGGTGTCACGCCGCAGGCCCAGAACACCGGCACGTCGCCGGACTGGAGCTCGATCGCGTCGCCGAAGTCGGGACGGTCCAGGTCCGCGATGCCGATCAGCGACGGGTCGCCGCTGTGGACGGGCGCGCCGTGGACGGCGGGCATGCGGCCCGTCGTCGTCACCGCCGTCTCCAGCAGATCTGCCGGCACCGGCCGCATGGAGACGACCATCGGTCCGTGCATCTGCCCCGCCGGGCGGCACCGGCGGTCGGTCACGTACATGGCGACGTTGCGCCCCTGATCCAGGTGACGAAGCGGCACCCCGGCATCCGCGAGCGCCCACTCGAAGGTGAAGCTGCACCCGATGAGGAAGGTCACCAGGTCCTCGCGCCACCGGCCGGTCACCTCGGCGGGCTCCTCGACGAGTTCGCCGTGCTCCCAGACGCGGTAGGCGGGCAGATCCGTACGCAGGTCCGCCCCGGGGGCGAGCACGGTGGCGGTCTCCCCGGCGTCGGTCACGTCGAGCACCGGGCAGGGCTTGGGATTGCGTTGGCAGAACAGCAGCACGTCGTACGCCCAGTCGCGCGGCACCGAGATGAGGTTGGCCTGGGTGAACCCGGGCGCCCATCCCGTGGTCGGAGCGGTGGCACCGGCACGGAAGCGTGCTCGCGCCTCGTCGGGGCGGGAGACCGGCACGGCGGCTGTCTCCCCGACCTGTGAACTCTCGTGTGCCGTACGGGACATGTCGGTGCTCCTTCCGGTCGTTTCGGCAGGGTCGGTACCGGGGCGCCCGTCAGACCAGCGCGCGTCCCTTCGTCTCCGGCAGCCCCAGCAGCGCGACCAGGGCCACCGCGTAGCCGACGGCACCGAAGATCAGCGCACCGCTCACGCCCCAGCTCCCGGCGAGGAAGCCCACGAGCGTCGGGAAGAACGCACCCACGGCACGGCCGGTGTTGTAGACGAATCCCTGGCCGGTGCCGCGCACGGCCGTCGGGTACAGCTCGCTGAGGAAGGAGCCGAAGCCGCTGAAGATGGCCGACATGCAGAAGCCGAGCGGGAAGCCGAGGAAGAGCACCAGGGTGTTCGCGCCCGTGGGCACGTTGGTGTAGGCGACGACGCAGATCGCGGAGAGCACCGCGAAGACCGCGACGTTGCGCTTGCGTCCGAGCTTGTCGGTCAGATAGCCGCCGGTCAGGTAGCCGATGAACGCGCCTGAGATCAGGAACGTCAGGAACCCTCCGGTGCCGACGACGGTCAGACCGCGGTCCGTCTTGAGGTAGCTGGGCACCCACGTGGCGAGCGTGTAGTAGCCGCCCTGGACGCCGGTGGACAGCAGCACGCCGAAGAGCGTCGTACGCCGCAGGTCGCGGGCGAAGATCGCCTTGAACGAGCCCTTGTCCCGGCTGTTCCTGCGCTGCTCGGCTGCCTGCGGCGCGTCCTTCACGTTCCGCCGCACGTAGAGGATGAGCAGGGCGGGCAGGGCCCCGGTCCAGAACAGCACGCGCCAGGCGATCGCTTCGTCCAGGAACTGGAAGACCATCGTGTAGACCACGACCGCGAGCGCCCAGCCGACCGCCCAGGAGCTCTGGACGACACCGAGCGTCCGTCCGCGGTTCTTGGCGGTGGCGTACTCGGCGACGAGGATCGCGCCCACCGCCCACTCGCCGCCGAAGCCCAGCCCCTGGAGGCCGCGGAAGACCAGCAGCGTCTCGTAGTTGGGTGCGAAGCCGCACAGGAGCGTGAACAGCGCGTACATGATGACGGTCAGGATCAGCGTCCGTACGCGGCCGATGCGGTCGGCCAGGATTCCGGCGAGCGCCCCGCCGATGGCCGAGACGACGAGCGTGACGGTCGTGAGCAGGCCCGTCTGGCCGGGGTTGAGACCGAAGTACGCGCCGATGGCGACCATGCCCAGCGGCAGCGTGAAGAAGTCGTAGGAGTCCAGGGCGTAGCCGCCGAACGCTCCCGCGAAGGCACGGCGCCCGGAGGCCCCGAGCTCGCGGAACCAGGCGAACGCACCGCCGCCGGTGTCGCTGCCGTCCTGCCCGGGGGCCTGCCCCGGGCTCTTCGCGAGGCCGTCCCCCGCGCCGGTGGCGGACCCGTGCTCGGACCCGGTGCCGTCCTGTGGGGCACTGGGTATCGGGTTGCTGTTCATCTGCACCTCGCAGAGAGGAGAGGGGCGCCGCCGGGAACGCGGGCCGGCCGGTGTGGACGCCGGGGGAGGCTGATGTCCGGCTAACGTAGAGGATCGTTGAACGATCCTTCAAGGGGTTCGTTGCTACATCTGCGTTCCGCGGCTGGTTTCAGCCGCCGGTGCCCGGCTCCCGCCGCCGTACGGACGGGAGGCCCGCGGGTGGAAAGTCTGCGCACGCACGGCCTGCGGGCGTACGGGCCCGCGGGCAAGGCGAAACATGAGGAGGCACCAGTTGGCGACGACCGACCCTGGGCCGGCGCTGCCGAGCGAGACGGCCGAACTGGCCGGCGCCCGCGCGCTGTTCAGCCGGACCGGCACGGCTGAGCGGGTCGCGGGCGTGCTGCGTACCCGGATCGCCGAAGGGTTCTTCCCGCCGGGGCCCGGCTGTCCGAGGGGGACATAGGCGGCGCGCTCGGCATCTCCCGGAACACCTTGCGGGAGTCGTTCCGGCTGCTCACCCATGAGCGGCTGCTGGAGCACCAGCTCAACAGGGGCGTCTTCGTGCGGGTCCTCACCGTGGACGAAGTGCTCGAAATCTACCGCGTGAGAAAGCTCGTCGAGTGCGGTGTCGTACGGGGGCTCGGGGAACCGCCGTTCGCGCTGGACGCGTTGGCCGCCACGGTCGCCGACGGACAGGACGCCGCGAAGGAGCGCCGGTGGAAGGACGTGGCGACCGCCAACATCCACTTCCACCACGAACTCGTCGCCCTCGGGTGCAGCCCCCGCACGGACGAGGTCATGCGCAGCGTCCTGGCCGAACTCCGGCTGGCCCTCCACGTCATGGACAGCCCGCGCCGTCTTCACGAGCCCTATCTCGCGCGCAACCGGGACATCCTCGGCACTCTGCGTTCCGGGGACGCGGCGGGTGCGGAGCGGATGCTCGCGCGGTACCTGGACGACTCCAGGGACCAGATCGTCGCGGCGTACGCGACGCGTATGGGCGCCGACGACTGAGACCAGGGCTGAGACCGGGGGCGGGGACCGGGGGCCGGGACCGGTCTCCCGGCCTCGGCCGGTCCCGCCGGCCCGGCCGTCGGCCGCCCCGGTTCGGGGGGACGTCGAGCCGGGGGTCGCCTGAAAGTCGAGTCGGGGGCGCCGACTCACGGTCCCTCGGCCGCCGTCTCCGGCTCACTACCTCCGGGGCACTACCACCGGCTCACTACTACCGGGCTCTGATTGAAGAGCGCTGCGCCCCGGGGGCAGCGCTGCCGGGCTGTGCTCCCGGGCGCGCTCCCGGACAGTCCTCCCGGGCACCACGGCCCGGACGGCCTCGGGCAGCGGTCTCCCGGGGCTGCCCCCGAACTCAGCCGATGGGCTCCGGCATGGGCACCACGTCGTACCCGAGGGAGATCTCCCGGCCCGTGTCGGGGTCCGCGAGCTGGACGCGCCAGCGTGCGGCGAACTGGTTCACGCCGTGACGCATCGGGATCGTGCCGGAGATCAGCACCGTGCCCGGTTCCAGCTCCCCTCGACCTTTCAGCACGTCGGCCCAGTGATGCGGTGTCAGCAGCTCGCCGGCGGTCCCGTCCTGGATCAGCTCCTCGGTGCCGTCCTCGCCGGTCACCCACGCGCGCAGGGTGAGGCTGTCCAGGCGGTCGGCCACGTCGGTCAGCCGCCATGCCGATTCGGCTAGCACGTCCGGGCCCGCGTTCTTGCTCCAGGCGACGCCGTACGTCTCCAGCTCGCGGTCGGTGTGGTCGCAGGCCGCGGTCAGCAAGAGGTCACCCGTGTCGTCGACGACGAGTGCCCATTCGGCCTCGCCCGAGGTCTTTCCGTGCTGCGCGGCGACCGTGTCCACCTGCTGCGCGAGGTAGGGGGAGACGGGGTAGAGCGCCGGAGTCGTGGAGGGGGCGGGCACGCCGAGTTCGGCCAGTTCCGCCACATGGGCAGCCACGTCTTCCTGACTACGGCCTGCATACCCGGCGTTGAGCAGGCGTGTCACGGTGGCCGTGCGCCGGGTGCCGTCCGGCAGCGTGAAGAAGAGGCTGGACATGGGGATACCTCCAGGTCGGGCTGGGTTTCGCGTCGGTAAATTCCGCACCCCGAGGGTTGCGCATACGAGCTGTATACAGCAAGTATGCCCCTGTACCAAAGAGGTCCCCGACCGTGAGGAAGCCCCCGTGGACCACAACACGTCGCAGCAGGCGGCAGCGGAGGAGCCGGGCCCGCACCACGGCCCGGGCGGTCCGGACGGCACAGTCCGCCCGGACAGAAGGACACTGGCCAAGGCGTTCACCGCCAGCCTCACCGGCACATCGCTGGAGTGGTACGACTTCGCCGTCTACTCGGCGGCGTCCGCGCTGGTGTTCGGCAAGCTCTTCTTCCCCTCCGGCGATCCGCTCACCGGCACGCTGCTCGCCTTCTCCACCTACGCGGTGGGCTATGTCTCACGTCCCCTGGGCGGCTTCGTCTTCGGGCGGCTCGGCGACGTCATCGGGCGCAAACGCGTGCTCGTCGCCACCCTCGTGCTGGTCGGCGTGGCCACGTTCCTGATCGGCTGCCTGCCCACCCACGCGGTCGCCGGTCCCATCGCGCCCGCACTGCTCGTCCTGCTGCGGTTCGCGCAGGGCGTCGGCGTCGGCGGCGAGTGGGGCGGTGCGGTGCTGCTGACGAGCGAGTTCGGCAGTACACGCCAGCGGGGCTTCTGGGCCTCCGCCGCGCAGGTCGGACCTCCCGCGGGCAACCTGATGGCCAACGGGGCGCTCGCGGCGCTCGGCGCGATGCTCACGGAGGAGCAGTTCCTCTCGTACGGCTGGCGCATCGCCTTCCTGCTCTCCGGTGTGCTGGTCGCATTCGGGCTGTGGATCCGCACGCACCTGGAGGAGACCCCGGTCTTCAAGGCCGTCGAGGCAGGAGGGGAGCGGCCGGAGGCACCGGTCCGTGAGGTCTTCGCCCAGCAGCGCAGGCCGCTGGCCGCCGCGATCCTCTCCCGGGTCGCACCGGACGTCCTCTACGCGATGTTCACCGTCTTCGTCCTCACCTATGTGACCGAGAAGCTCGGCATGGCACAGGGCGAGGCGCTCACCGCCGTGCTGATCGGCTCCGGGCTGCAGATCTTCCTGATCCCGCTCGCGGGCGCGCTGTCGGACCGCTGGAACCGCAGGCGGATGTACCTGACGGGCGCCGTGGCGGCCGGTGTTTGGCCCTTCGTCTTCTTCCCCCTCGCCGAGACGCGTTCCTGGGGGCTGCTCGTGCTGGGCGTCGTGGGCGCGCTGGTCATCCACTCCATGCTGTACGGACCTCAGGCGGCCTTCGTCGCCGAGCAGTTCAGCCCTCGGCTGCGGTACACCGGCTCGTCCCTCGCCTACACCCTGGCCGGTGTCATCGGCGGCGCCGTGGCGCCGCTGATCTTCACGGCCCTGCTCGGAACCTTCGGCACGTGGCTGCCGCTCGCGGTATACCTCGTGATCACCGCCGTCCTCACGGTCTCCGGTGTGCTGCTCGGGCGGGACGCCGACCACGATGAGGACGAGGCGTACACCAAGCTGCTGGACGAGCGTTCAGAAGAGGTCCGGGGTGCGAAGGCGGCCGCCGGCGGCGCGCACTAGCGCGGTCGCACGTACCGACCGGCCCTCCGACCGCACGACCGCAGACACGCACTCTTCGGCATCGTCCCGTACGTGCCCGTGGGGGACGGAAAGGAGACGCAGTGACGACGCTGCGCACCGCACTGTGCCAGTTCACCTCGACCACCGACCCCGAGGAGAACCTGCGCACCATCGACGACCTGGCTCAGCGGGCGGCCGCCGAGGGGGCGCAGCTGGCCGTCTTCCCCGAGGCGGCCATGGCCCGCTTCGGCATCCCCCTCGGGCCGCTGGCGCAGCCGCTGGACGGGCCGTGGGCCGACGGCGTACGGGAGTCGGCGCGGCGGCACGGACTGACCGTGGTGGCGGGGATGTTCACGCCGTCGCCGGACGGACGGGTCGCCAACACCCTGCTGGCGACCGGCCCCGGCGTCGAGGCCTCGTACGACAAGATCCACCTGTACGACGCCTTCGGCTTCTCCGAGTCCGACACGGTCGCACCGGGGACGAAGGTCGTCACGATCGACGTTGCGGGCGTACGGGTCGGGCTGGCGACCTGCTACGACATCCGCTTCCCCGAACTCTTCCGCGCCCACGCCGACGAGGGCGCCGTGCTGTCCGTGGTGCCCGCTTCCTGGGGCACCGGCCCGGGCAAGCTGTCCCACTGGGAACTGCTGGCCAGGGCGCGCGCCTTGGACGCGACGACCTGGGTCGCCGCGGTCGGGCAGGCGCCGCCCGCTCCGCAAGGGGCGGGTGCCGGTCAGGAGGAGCAGGCGGCGGACATCGAGAAGCCCACCAAGGCGCCCACCGGGATCGGCCACAGCATGCTTGTGGGCCCCGACGGTCGGATCAGGGAAGAGGCCGGCGAGAAACCCGAGTTGATCGTGGCGGAGGTGGACGTGGAGGAGACGGAGCGGGTCCGCCGGGCGGTGGCCGTGCTGGACAACCGCCGCCTGTGAGGCGGTGCCGCACGGCGTCAGCCCTCGGCGAGGATGCGCCTGGTGGCCGCGATGTGCGCGTCGATCGCGGCACAGGCGACATCCGCCCTCTCCGCGGCCAACGCCGTGATGATGCGCCTGTGTTCGACGCAGACCTCTTCCTGGCGCCCGCCCGAACGGTAGAGGGCGGTGACGCCGGCGCGGACCTGGCGGCTGCGCAGCGCGTCGTACTGCTTGGCCATCAGCTTGTTGCCGACGGCTTCGACGAGCGTGGCGTGGAAGCGGTGGTCGGCCTCGATGAACTCCTTGGCCTTGTCGGTGCCGCGCAGCTTCGCCTGCTCTTCGAGGATCGCGTCCATCTCGGCGACCGGGGCGGTGCCCATGGTGACTGTGCGCTGGGCGGCGTAGCGCTCCAACAGGGCGCGCATCTCCATCAGTTCGCCGATCTCGCGGCCGGAGAGGGGTGCGATGTAGGCCCCGCGCTTCGGCACGAGGCTGACGAGGTCCTCGGCGGCGAGCAGCAGCAGCGCTTCGCGGATCGGCGTACGGGAGATCCCGACGCGGTCGGCGATCATCTGCTCGGAGAGGAACTCGCCCTGCATGGCGGGATCGGTGAGCACCGTCTCCTTGAGGAACGTGTAGGCCTTCTGACGCCCGGACAACACAGTCAAGCTCTCCCCACCGACGTCATCGCACCCGGCCCCGACTCGGGTGCACCGATCTCGAACAGGCATTGCATACAGCCTGTATACACACACATTACACGCCTTCACCACGCCCCTGTCCACCCTCGCTCCCGTCCCCGTACAGGTGCTGAGCTCGCCGAACGTGTCCGGGAGGCGGCCTGAGACGCCCGAGCCCGGCTCCCGCCTGAGAGCCCGCCTGAGAGCCCGCCCGAGACGCCCGCTTGAGACGCCCCGCCCGAGACGCCCGTCCGAGAAGTACATCCGCGAAGGAGGCCCTTCATGCCGAGCACCGTCCTGACCCCGTACCCCGCCGCCGACTTCCCCGAGCAGCCCACCGCGATCGTCACCGGCGCCGCCTCGGAGCGTGGGATCGGGCGGGCCACCGCCCACCGTCTCGCCCGCGAGGGCTGGGCCGTGGCCGTCGTCGACCTCGGCCAGGACGCCTGCGAGAGCGTCGCCGCCGAGGTCGCCCGGCAGCACGGAGTCCCCACCCTCGGACTCGGCGCGGACATCCGCGACGAAGCGCAGGTCCGTGCGGCGACCGACCGGATCGTGGCCGAACTGCCCCAGCTGGTGGGCCTGGTCAACAACGCCGGAGTCAGCTCCCCCGTGCCGTTCCTCGAGGTGACGCCTCAGGAGTGGGACCGCGTGGTGGACGTCAATCTGCGGGGGACGTTCCTGATGACGCAGGCGGCCGCACGCGTGATGGCGGACAACCGGCTCGGCCGGATCGTGAACATCTCCTCCGCCTCGGCGCAGCGCGGCGGTGCCGTCTACAGCCTCGCCGCCTACTGCGCGTCCAAGGCCGGCGTCATCGGCCTGGCCAAGACCCTCGCGCGGGAGCTGGGCCCGTACGGCATCACCGCGAACACCGTCTCGCCCGGCTCCATCGACACGGACATCATGGGCGGCACGCTCACCGACGAGCGTAAGGAGGCGCTGCTCCGGGACATCCCCGTCGGCCGTGTGGGCGCCGTCGACGACGTGGCCAACGTCGTCTCCTTCCTGCTCGGACGGGAGGCCGGATACGTGACCGGCGCGACGTACGACGTCAACGGCGGCTCGCACATCGCCTGACGGGCACATGTGCCACCGTCCGGTTCGGTCAGTCCCGTCGTGTCCCCTGCCGTTGGGGTGGGATGCCGAGCGGGCGGTGGCGTGGTGCGCACCGGGTGCGAGGGGGGCTCCCTAGGGTCGCCGCTGATGGACCGCGCCCGGCGGCGCGGCGGGGTGACCGGCCCGGCCGCAGCGTGGTGACGGCTCATCACGTCAACGGCGCTCCCCGCTCCCCTCGCTCGTGCGCTTCGGAGCTTCTGCGATGCCGGGTGCGCCTGCCGTCTCTGGAGGCCGGTACGGCGCAGGCCGACCGGCCGGAACAGGTGGGTGTGTCGATGAGCCGCTCCTCAGTCCCCGATTCCACGCGGTCACGCAGACGGGAATCGTCTCCGCCACGCCGTCCGGGACGTATGCCGAGGCTCAGCCGTTCGTGGCTCCGGCTGACGGCGCTGACGGCGGTCCTCACGCTGTTCACCGGCGGTTTCGCGGCAGCCGCACCGGCGGCCGGGACGAAGGCGCCGACTCCGGGCACGGCTTCGCTGTACGTCTCCGACTACGCGGACAACTCGGTGCTGAAGCGTCCCGTGAGCGGTGGCCCGCAGGAGACGGTGCCCACGACCGGGCTGACCCGCCCGACGTACATGGCCTTCGACGCCCAGGGCGACCTCTACATCTCCGACACCGTCAACAGCAGGATCGTGAAGATCCCGGCCGACGGCGGTCCGCAGGAGACCGTCCCGGGAACCGATCTTCTCCGCCCCCTCGGGCTGGCCGTCAACGCGGCGGGCGACCTGTTCATCGCCGACAGCTTCAACGACCGCGTGGTGAAGATCCCTGCGGACGGCGGCCCGCAGGAGACCGTGCCCACCTCCGGCCTGCTGCACCCGGCAGGGCTGGCTCTCGACGCGAACGGTGACCTCTACATCGCCGACTTCGTCAACGACCGCGTGGTGAAGGTCCCGGCGGGCGGTGGTCCGCAGACAACCGTCCCCACCACCGGCCTCTCCCAGCCGACAGGTCTGGCGCTCCACGCCGGCGGGCTCTACATCTCCGACTCCGGCAACGACCGCGTGGTGAGGGTCCCCACGAGCGGCGGCCCGCAGACCACCGTTCCGGCGACAGGCCTGAAGAGCCCGCAGGGGCTCGCGTTCGACTCCTCGGGCAACCTCTACATCGCGGACTTCGGCAACGACCGGGTGGTGAGGGTTCCGGCGGGCGGAGGCGCGCAGACCGTCGTCCCCTTCACGGGGCTGACGACCCCCGTCGGACTGGCCGTGAGCGCCCCTGACGCGCAGCGAGCGAAGACGCGGCTCGAGGCCAGGACCGCCACCGTGTCCCGGTGGTTCCACCCGCCGACCCTGAAGGTCAAGGGCCTGTCCGCCACCCTGACCCGCTCGGACGGCACTCCGGTCGCCGGCCAGACGGTCAAGTTCAGCAACACGACGAAGACCCGCCAGCTGTGCGAGGCGGTCACGAACAGCCAGGGCGTGGCACGTTGCGACGCGACGGTCCGGGACCGGGTCTCGAAGGTCAACCGTCTCTACGACGACCTGCGCAGGCACGGTTACCGGGCCGCGTTCGCCGGATCCACCACCTTCAAGGCCAGCACGGACACCGCTCGCGTACGGCCGGTGCACTGAGGCCGTCCGGTAGTTGAGCCGTACGGAACGAACACGGGTGAGGGTCACGACGCACCGGCGCCAGGTGCTCGTGGCCCTCTCCGCTGCACGCAGTACGCCCCCGGGCCGCGCGGACGGCCGCGCTCTTCCGTGAGGCGCCGCCATCCGCAAATCCAGGAGTGCCTGTGAACGCGTCCGCCGCTCCCGCCCAGGGCGACCCGCCCGCCCGCTACGACGATCTGCGCGCCCTGATCTTCAACTGCACGCTCAAGCGCTCCCCGGAGCGCAGCAACACCGAAGGCCTCATCGACCGGTGCCGCCGCATCATGACCGCGCAGGGCGTCGTGGTCGACGTGGTGCGAGCCGTCGACCACGACATCGCGACCGGCGTCTGGCCGGACATGACGGAGCACGGATGGGAGCGGGACGTCTGGCCGCAGCTGTACGAACAGGTCCTGGCCGCCGACATCCTCGTACTGGCCGGGCCCATCTGGCTCGGTGACAACAGCTCCGTGACGAAGCGGGTCGTCGAGCGGCTCTACGCCTGCTCCAGCCTCCTCAACGACCGCGGGCAGTACTCGTATTACGGGCGGGTCGGCGGATGCCTCATCACCGGAAACGAGGACGGCGTCAAGCACTGCGCCATGAACGTCCTCTACAGCCTCCAGCACCTCGGCTACACCATCCCGCCGCAGTCCGACGCCGGCTGGATCGGCGAGGCGGGCCCCGGCCCCTCTTATCTCGACCCCGGCTCCGGCGGCCCGGAGAACAGCTTCACCAACCGCAACCTGACCTTCATGACCTGGAATCTGCTGCACCTGGCGAGGATGCTGAAGGACGCCGGCGGAGTGCCCGCGTACGGAAACCAGCGCACCGACTGGGACGCGGGCTGCCGTCACGACTCCGAGAACCCCGAACACCGCTGATCCGGGAAGATCTTCGCCGGTCGCGATGAATCCGCCGTACAGGGCCGGTCGGTACAGCTACAGACACCATGCGGGGAGGCACCGATGGCTCACGACGGTTTCACCACCAGCCTGTGGTTCGACGGGCAGGCCGAAGAGGCGGCGCACTACTACATCTCGGTCTTCAAGAACTCCAGGCTCGGAAGGATCACGCGCTACACCGAGGCGGGGCCCGGGACCCCGGGTTCGGTTCTGACGGTCGAATTCGAGATCAACGGGCAGAGGTTCGTCGGCGTCAACGGCGGGCCCCAGTTCACGTTCGACCCGGCCGTCTCCTTCCAGATGCACTGCGAGGACCAACGCGAGGTGGACCACTACTGGAGCAGGCTCACCGAGGACGGGGGCGAGGAAGGTCACTGCGGGTGGCTCAAGGACAAGTACGGCCTGTCGTGGCAGGTCATCCCGGACGGACTGATCGACATGATCGGCGACCCCGACGCCGAGAAGGCGAAGCGTGCCAGTGAGGCCGTGTACACGATGAAGAAGCTCGACATCGCCGCCGTACGGAAGGCCTACGACGGCGCTTGAACCCCGCCGGTCCGACAGCGGTTCGGCCCCCGCGCCTCCTGGCGCGGGGGCCGCTTCGTGCCTGCGGGGCCGTGGAACGCCCTTGCCTGGAAGGGGAATCGGAGGCGGGGCAGATGAATCGGTGACGGCGAAATCGTGGCGATGAATCGGAGATCCGGCACGACTGCTCCGCACATCCGGGGGAACCGGGAACTGATGCAGACGACAGTGACGCTCACGTGAGTGGCAAGTCCTCGGACCGGAAGACCCGCACGACGGTCTTCGTGGCGCTCGGTGCCAATCTGGTGATCGTCGTCGCGAAGGTCGTGGGAGGGGTCTTCGCAGGCTCGCCGGCCCTTCTCTCGGAGGCGGCGCACTCGGTCGCGGACAGTTTCAACGAGGTGTTCCTGCTGGCGGCGCTGCGGCGGAGCCGGAAGCCCGCGGACAGCAAGCACCCCTTCGGATACGGCAAGGAGCGCTTCTTCTGGTCGCTGCTGGCGGCGGTCGGCATCTTCGTGATGGGCGGCTGCTTCTCCTTCTTCCAGGGCTACGAGGCTCTGATCAGCGGCTCGCAGGAGTCCCACAGCGGCTACACCGTGGGGCTCGTCGTCCTGGGCGTCGCCCTTCTCGCCGAGGGCACTTCGCTGATCAGGGCGGTCCACCAGGCACGTAAGGACCCCGGTTCACGAGGTCTCCGCGACCCGGCGCTGCGTACGGTCCTCGCCGAGGACGGCACCGCCGTGATCGGCGTCCTCCTCGCCATGACCGGCATGGCACTGCACATGGTCACGGGCGAAGTCGTCTGGGAGGCGGCCGCTTCCTTCGCGATCGGGCTGCTTCTGGTGCTGGTCGCCTTCTGGCTCGGCAAGGACACCCGTGACCAGCTGATCGGTGAGGCGGCCGACCCCGGGCTACGGCGGGAGATCCTGGCCATCCTGGACGCGCAGCCCGAGATCGACAATGTGGAGTCGCTGCTGACGATGAAGCTCGGCTTGGAGTCGACGCTGGTGGCGGCACGGATCGACCTGGCTCCCGGCTTGGAGAGCGAGGAGGTCGAGTTGGTGTCGGAGCGGATCAAGACCTCTGTCGTGGAGGCGCTGCCGAACGCGGATCCGGTCTTCCTCGACATCACCGAGGCCCCGCCGTCCGACACGGCCACGGGGTCAACTCCTCAAGCGGCTCTGACAGTCGACGAGTGAAGTCGAGGAGCGAGAGGCGAACGAGCCGGTGAGGCACGCCCGTCGGGGCGTGCCGCCGCAGAACTCGCCGCCGCTCGACGCAAGGTCGATCAGCCGTCGTCCGAGGGGCTCGCGCCGCGCTTGCGGCGAGGCTGCCCCATCATGCCGATCGCGATCCCGATGGGCAGGCCCACGCCCATGCCCAGCGCGATGTTGTCGAACACGAGCAGCCCCAGCACCGACCCGGTGGCCATTCCGATCGAAATGCCCGTCATGTAGCGTGTGTCGGCTCGCCGGGGGCGATCACCGTCGTTGTCAGACATGCGTCCATGGTGCAGCAACCACGTCGGGTGGGCCATGCGCGGAGCCGGTCGGATCGCAGACGGCGAGGCGCGGGCAACGGCTACGAGGGAGCGCGGCATGTCACGAGTGGTGATCGTCAGCGGTGGCGGCACGGGCATCGGCCGTGCCACGGCACGGCGGTTCGCGGCCGACGGCGACCGGGTGCTGCTCATCGGGCGGCGCGCGGAGGTGCTGCGGGAGGCCGCGGAGAGCTTGTCGGCGGAGGACGGGGTGAGCGGGGAGATCCAGACCCTGGACGCCGACCTCAGCATCGTCGAGGCCGCCGAACGCGTGCGCACGGAGATCGACCGGCGTTACGAGCGGGTGGACGTGCTGGTCAACAACGCGGGCGGCAACGTCGAGTTGGGCGCGGAGAACGTCCCCGCCGGCCTCGCAGGCGTGGCCCGGCACTGGACCGGCAACTTCAACGCCAACGTCCTCTCCGCCGTGCTGCTCACCGAAGCGCTCGTGGAGCACCTCGCGGCGCCCGGGCGCAGGGTGGTGCTCATCAGCTCCATCGCCGCCTACCGCGGCTCCGGTTCCGGCTCGTACGCGGCCGCGAAGGCGGCTCTCCACCCCTACGCGTACGACATGGCGGGGCGTCTCGGCGAGCACGGGGCCACCGTCAACGTCGTCGCTCCCGGCTACATCGGTGACACCGAGTTCTTCGGCGACCTCATGACGGACGAGCGGCGGCAGACGCTGGTCGCCCAGACGGTCACGGGCAGGGCGGGCACTCCCGACGACGTCGCGGACACCGTCCACTGGCTCTCCTCCCCGGGGGCCCGGCATGTCACGGGTCAGATCGTCCAGGTCAACGGCGGTGCGCGGTACGGCTCTTGAGCCTCCGCCGCAGCTTTCTGGCGGATCCACACACCGGTGCTTCGGCCCCCCCGGCCCGTGAACCCTCGTTGACGGGGTCCTGGCTCGGCGTGGTGACGAGTGGTTCCGCGGCGGTGCGCGTGGAGCTGGGGAGTCCGCGGCGTCGACGCGCACGCGGGGCCCGGTCGCCGCGGCCCACAACACCCCGCCGGCCTTGATGTCTTCGGTGTCACGCACACCAACTGAGCGGCCCTGAAAGGCAGTCGCGCCCCTGGCCGCAACCTCACGCGAACAGGTGTCTGTTGACACCGGAGTCGAACCTGCCTCACCCTTTCACTACTTCATTAGTGAAAGGAGGTTGAGTGTGTGATCGAGTTCCGGATCGACCGCCGCAGCGGCGTGGCCACGTATCTGCAGATCGTCCAGCAGACGAAGCAGGCCCTGCGGCTCGGCCTGCTGGAGCCCGGCGACCGGCTGCCCACGGCACGCGAAGTCGTCGAAGCGACCGCCATCAACCCGAACACGGTCCTGAAGGCCTACCGCGAGCTGGAACGCGAGGGACTGGTCGAGGCCCGGCGCGGGCTCGGCACGTTCGTCCGCAAGTCGCTGGTGGGCGCAGCCACGGGCTCACCTCTCGGCAGGGAACTCACCGAGTGGATGAGGCGGGCCCACACGACGGGGCTCGACCGGGAGAGCGTCGCCGCGCTGTTCCAGGCCGCACTGGACGAGGAATTTCCCGAGGGGGAGCAATGACCTACGAAGGGGCCGCACTTGAGGCGGCCGGGCTCGACATGAAGTACGGGCGCAGCAGCAACCACGTCCTGCGGGACTGCTCCTTCCGGCTGCCCACCGGCCGGATCTGCGCGCTCGTCGGTGCGAACGGGGCGGGGAAGTCGACCCTGTTGGCCCTGGCGTCCGGGCTGCTTCGACCGGCCGAGGGGACG
Source organism: Streptomyces albidus (ex Kaewkla and Franco 2022) (assembly GCF_013870515.1). GTDB lineage: Bacteria > Actinomycetota > Actinomycetes > Streptomycetales > Streptomycetaceae > Streptomyces > Streptomyces albidus. The sequence continues at coordinate 17,489 of NZ_JACBXA010000012.1, forward strand.
ATCCGGATGCTGGGCGGCACCCCGGCCGAGGTGCGTGAGCGCTTCGCCTACGTCGCCCAGAGCAAGCCGCTGTTCCCGCAGCTCACGGTCGCGGAGACCCTGCGGCTCGGTGCCGAACTGAACCCGCGTCGCTGGGATCAGGCCGCCGCGGAACGGATCGCCTACAACGACGGGCCCGAGCCCGGAGCGAGGATCCGGAAGCTCTCCGGCGGCCAGCGCACCCGTGTCGCCCTCGCCCTGGCCTTCGGCAAGCGCGCCGAACTCCTGCTGCTGGACGAGCCGATGGCCGACCTCGACCCGCTGGCCCGGCAACGGCTCACCGGCGCGCTCATGGCCGAGACCGTCGAGCACGGCACGACCATCGTGATGTCCTCGCATGTCATAGCCGAGCTGGAGGGTGCCTGCGACTATCTGTTCCTGCTGGGTTCCGGGCGTATGCGACTCGCGGGCGAGTGCGACGAGATCCTTGCCGCGCATCGCCGACTGACCGGAATGCAGGGGGAGTTCGGGCAGCACACGGTCATCGAGGAACGGGGCGCCGGACGCGGCCGTACGGCACTGGTCCGCCCGAACGGCGATACGGACGCCGGGAGTTGGGACGTCGAGGAGCCGTCCCTGGAGGAAGTGCTGCTCGCCCATCTGCGCAACCCCGACGCCCCCGATCTGCGCACCCGGAGCGCCACCCCGGCGCCACGCCTGGAGGCCGCCGTATGACTGCCCCCACTGAGGTCTCCCGCCTCCCTGACGGTTCCCCCGGAACGCCGGCCCCGGCACGCAGGCGGGGCCCGCACGGACTTCTCTGGCTGACGCTGCGGGTGCACCGCGCCTCGCTGTGGGGCTGGGCCGCTTTCGCCGCAGTCGCCACGGGCGGGCTCCTCTGGCTGTACGACATCGCCAGAACGAGGGAACAGTGGGACGGCTGCGGTGGGCCAGGCAGACCCGCGTGCCCTCCCGTGGACGAGATGAGGCTCTTCGACCTCCTCTCCAACATGATCACGTTCCTGCCGTTCGCCGTCGCCGTCTACGCCGCAGGGGTGCTCGTAGCGCGCGACCTGGAGAACGGCACCGCGGCCCTCGCCCGGACCCAGTCGGTCAGCCCTGCTCGCTGGCTCGCCGCCAAGCTGGCCGTCCCCGGGGTGCTGATCATGGCGATCACGGCAGTGATGTCGCTGATCTTCAGGCAGGCGTGGTCGTTCGGAACCCAGCAGGCGTTCCACCCCTGGCACTTCGACGCCGTGTTCCACTCGGCCGGCGTGATCAGCCTCGCCCACGTGGTTCTCGGCCTGGCCGTGGGCGCTCTCGCCGGGCTGCTGGCGAAGCGGACGCTGCCCGCGATGGGCCTGGCCTTCGCCGCGTTCCTGCCCGTGCACCTCGCCTTCAACTCCCTCCGGTACGACCTGTGGCCGAGGGTCGGAGCGACGGGTTTCGATGCGGCCCGGATCCACAGCGACCCCGTGCTGGGCGAGATGGGCTTCGTCAAGGACGGCGGTGCGAGGGTCCAGGACTCCTCCTGTTACGGCGTCGCGTCCCCCGCCGATCTGCAGAAGTGCCTGGACGTGCACGGTGCCCGGGACCTCTACCTGGAGTTCCACCCCTCCTCGCACTTCTGGCCGATCCAGCTCGTCGAGACCGGCATCGTCCTCGCTCTCGCAGCTGTCGTCCTGTGGGCGGCCTTCCGGCTGCTCGGCACGGGGAACGCCACCCCCACATCCCGTCAGGAGGCGGCCGCATGACTGTCCCGACCATCGGCTCCCGTCGTCCCGAGAGCGCCGAAGCCCCTGACCGATCCGGTGCCGCCCGTGGTCCGCGCGGCCTGCTCTGGCTGACGCTGCGCACGCATCGCGCGGCGCTGTGGTGCTGGACCATCCTGGTCGCCGCCCTCGTCGGCTGGCTCATGTGGCTGTACGGCCAAGGTGCGGAAGCCGACCGGTTCGCCGGCTACGAGAGCTGCGGCACCGGTCCGGGGGTGCCGGAGTGCCCCAGCTTCGACTACATGGGCGCGTTCGACATCGGCGCCGCCGTCATCGCCTGGACGCCCTTCGCCGTGGCCGCCTACGCGGGAGGTGTGCTCGTAGCGCGCGACCTGGAGAACGGCACGGCCGCACTCAGCTGGACTCAGTCCGTGTCCCCGGCACGCTGGCTGACGGTGAGACTGGCTGCCGCCTCGGCGGTCGTCCTCGCCGGCACGCTGCTGCTGACGACTGCCATCAGGTGGGTGTGGACGTCGTACGACAAGAGCCTGGTCAACCCCTGGTACATGAGCGACGTCTTCCACGCGACGGGCGTGGTCTCCCTCGCCTACACGGTCCTGGCGGTGGCCGTCGGCGCTCTCGCCGGGCTGCTGGCGAAGCGGACGCTGCCCGCGATGGGGCTGGCCTTCGGCGCGTTCCTGCCGGTGTACGTCGCCGCCGACATGTACCGGGCCCGTCTGTGGCCGACCACCCACTTGAGCGGCCTCAAGGCGAGCCAAGTACCCGACGACGCCGACCAGATCAGCCTGGGGCTGATCACGGACGACGGGCGGCGGATCAACGAGCTCGACTGCTTCGACAGCGAAACGTCCGCCCGGCTGGAGCGGTGCCTCGACCACGAAGGAGGCAGGGACGTCTTCGCTCAGATCCACCCCGCCTCGCACTACTGGCCGATCCAGTTCGTGGAGACGGGCATCGTCCTCGCCCTGGCAGCCGTCGTCATCTGGGCGGCCTTCCGGCTGCTCCGCCAGCGCACTGCCTCCTGACCAGGGGTGGACGGCGCTGCCCGCCGCGGGTTACAACCGGGATGACAATGAGATGAGCGAAGTCGACTGCAATGTCATAGAACATCCCTGAAAGCGCGCCTTCGGATGCTTTCCACTCCAAGGTGCCGGTCTTACGGTCCTTGGCGGGAACCTCCTCCCAAGGGACAGGAGAAGGAGGCGGGCGACCATGGTGTGGACGGGAACGCGGCGAACCGTACTGATCGCGGGAGGGCTGTCCCTGCTGGCAGCCGGCTGCGACTCGGAAGGCGGCGACGGGGGCGGTGGCGGTGGCGGGGGAGGCGGTGGCGGCGGTGACGAGGGGAAGCGCTCGCCCTTCACCGGCGGGCGCACCATCGGCGACAAGGTGATGACGGTCAAGATCGACAACGTGGAGGCCGCGCGTCCCCACACCGGCATCGACAAGGCCGACATCGTCTACATCGAGCAGGTCGAGGCGGGCCTCAGCCGGATACTGGCCGTCTTTGCGTCCGACCTCCCCTCCACCGTGGGGCCCGTCCGCAGCGCGCGGGAGTCGGACCTGGAGCTGCTGCGCCAGTTCGACCAGCCGGCGCTGTTCTACTCCGGCGTCCAGTCCGCTCTGCAGTCCAAGATCGAATCCGCTCCGCTGACGGCCGTTCCGCCCGGCCGTCTGCCCGAGGCGTTCACCCGGGGCACGGACCGGCCGGCACCGCACAACCTCTACCTCCGCCTCCGTCGTGCCGCCTCCGCGAGTGTCACCGAAGACGTCGGCGCCCCTCGCGACATCGGATTCCGCTTCGGCTCCGCGCCCAGTGGCGGCCGCAAGACCAAGGAGCGCAGCGTCCGCTACCCGGCCGCACGCTTCTCCTTCCGCTGGTCGGAGGAGAGGGGTCGCTGGCTCGTCACGATCGACGGAGCCCCCGCCCGTACGACGGGGGACGGACAGCTCGGCGCGGCCACCGTCGTCGTGCAGTACGTGAAGATCCGCGGGTCCGACTTCGGCGACCGCGGGGGCAACGTCACCCCGTTCACCGAGACGGTGGGCTCGGGCCGGGCGCTGGTGCTTCGGGACGGCAAGGAGTACGAGGCCCGCTGGAAGCGGCCGTCGGCCACCGGCGGCACCACCTTCACCGGCAAGGACGGCAAGCGGCTGCCCTTCGCGCGGGGCCCCGTGTGGGTGGCCCTCGCCCCGGAGGCGTGACCTCGCGCCCGTTCCCGGGAGCCCGTTCGGGGCTACGGCCCTGGCGGGCTCTTTCAGGCTGTATGGGCGGTTGATCCCGTCGAGCGCTTCGGGTGCGTGAACAGTGCCAAGCGGAACTGTGAGAACCCCGATGGGCAGTCCATTTTCTGATGCCTCGTCATTTGTGAAATACCACGGTGGAATTCACTTCGCCGACACGCTCCGGAATTTCCCAACAGGCCTGTGCGGCAGACGAGTTCGGCATCGGATCGAGGGTTGGATCCGGTGTTCCGCGAGGTGGGGGGCCTGTTGTTACCTTTGGTATACCAAGGAGTAGAAGTGATCGCGCTTTCTTGTATATGGAAGACGGTCAACCGCATGTGAAATTCCTGTGTTAGCGTCCGACGCCCCAGAGCAACCCGTCGAAAGGAAGCCCTGTGGGTCAGATGCACCACTTCACATTCGGATGGCTGACGCCATTGCTGTCTTTCGTGATGGCGTGCGTCGGTTCAGCGCTCGGACTCCGGTGCACCGTCCGGGCCCTCGCCGCCGCGGGGAAGCCCCGCCGCAACTGGCTGCTGACCGCCGCGCTCGCCATCGGCTCCGGCATCTGGACAATGCACTTCGTCGCCATGCTGGGCTTCGGGGTCTCCGGCTCCGCGATCCGCTACAACGTCCCGCTGACCGTGCTCAGCCTGCTCGTCGCCGTCCTCGTGGTCGGCGCCGGGATCTTCACCGTCGGCTACGGCACCTCGCGCGTCCGCTCCTTGCTGACGGGCGGACTGGGCGCCGGGGTCGGTGTCGCCGCGATGCACTACATCGGCATGGCCGCACTGCGACTCCACGGTGACGTCTCCTACGACCTCCTGATCGTGAGCCTGTCCGTGCTGATCGCCGTCGCCGCCGCAACGGCGGCCCTGTGGGCGGCTCTGAGCGTGCACGGTGCCGGGGGCGCCATCGTCGCCTCACTGGTCATGGGCCTCGCGGTCAGCAGCATGCACTACACGGGCATGGCTGCCGTGGGCATCCACATCAACCCCGGCCAGGCCGTGTTGGCGGGCGCCACAGCCACGGAGTTCATCTTCCCCCTCACCGTGGTCCTGGGCTCCTTCCTCTTCCTGACCTCAGCCTTCGTCGCGCTCTCGCCCACGGCGCAGCAGCGCAAGGAGTCCGAGTCGGCCGTGGAGCGGCTGAACGACGTCGAGACTCACGGCGTCCGTATCCCCGCCAACTGATCCCGTCCGACTCCCGCCCCACACCTTCCACTTCACCTCTCACACCGCGATCGAGGAAGCATGCGTGCAATCCGAGCGTCGGCCGAGAGCTGGCACGACGACGAGAAGCCCGCGCCCGGCAGCGGACCGCGGCATGCGCTGCGCGACTCGCAGGCGCCGCCCGTACCGCCGGCCGCCGGGCCCGGGCCCGGGCGTGACGCCGGGCCGTGGTCGTTCGTACCGGCCCGGCTCCGTCCCAAGTCCGTCCGGGCGAAGATCGTCTCGCTCCTGATGGTGCCCGTCGTGTCGTTGATGGCCCTGTGGGGCTACGCGACGGTGACGACAGCGCAGAACGTCTCGGACCTGTCCCGGTTCAAGGAGGTCAACGCGACCCTGCTCGCGCCGGTGAGCGACTACGTCACCGCCGTACAGGCCGAACGCAGCGCCGCCACGCGGTACATCGCGAAACCGGACGCCTCACGCCTGGACACGCTGAACAGCCGGGCCGGCGCCACTGAAGCCGCCGCCGCCGACCTTCGGCGCGGAGTGAACGCCAGCAGCACGGACACTGCCGCACTCAGCGACGAACTCCCCGCCCGCACGGAACGGCTGACGGAGTCGACCAGCGAACTGGGCTCTCTGCGCAAGCGGATCACCGGGAAGAAGGCGCGCTGGGACGAGGCGTACCGGGGGTACTCCGGCACGATCGACGACGGTTTCGCCGTCGGCGGTGCGCTGACGGGCGTCCGCGCCTCCGGTCCCCGCGAGGGGCAGGGCTCCGCGGTCGCCTCCGAGGCACGCGTCGTACAGGAACTCTCGCGCGCCAGGGAGATGATCGCCCGCGAGGACGCCGTCGTCGGCAGTTCGAGGACCGACGGGGTGATGACCCAGGAGCGCTACCGCACCTTCGTCGGCTCGATGGAGTCCCAGCGTGTGCTCCTCGATTCGGCGGTGGGCGACCTGCGTTCGTCGGACGAGGCCGTCTACCGCACGGTCCTCAAGGGCAAGCCGTACCGGGAACTGCGCGGCATGGAGGATGCGATCGCGGCTGCCGGACCGGGGCGCGCCGCCGGCTCGGAGGTGAAGTGGGACGAGTCCGCGGATTCCGTCGTCAAGGACCTGCGCGAGGCCGAGAAGCGCGCGGGCACCACGGCCGCGGACAAGGCCGACCCGTTCGCGTTCGAGGTGCTCGGCGGATCGGGCGTCGCGGTCGTGCTGGGCCTGATCGGCGTGCTGCTCTCGCTGCTGATCTCGATGCAGATCGGACGCGGCCTCGTCGTCGAACTGGTCGGCATGCGCAACTCCGCCCTCGAACTGGCCGGCAGCAAACTCCCCAGGTCCCTTCGACGGCTGCACGCCGGCGAGGAGGTCGACATCGAGGCCGAGGCCCCGGTGCAGCGCCGCGGGGAGGACGAGATCGGGCAGGTCGGCTCGGCACTGAACGCCGTGCACCGTGCCGCGATCAAGGCAGCCGCCGAGCGCGCCGAAGTGCTCAGCGGGATATCCGGCGTGTACGTGAAGCTGGCACGGCGCAGCCAGGTCCTTCTGCACCGCCAACTCGGGCTGCTGGACGCCATGGAGCGCCGCGTCGACGATCCACGGGAGCTGGAGGACCTCTTCCGGCTCGACCACCTCACGACGCGCATGCGCCGCCACGCCGAGAGCCTGATCATCCTCTCCGGAGCGGCACCGGTACGCGGCTGGCGCAAGCCCGTCCCCATGCTCGACGTGGTGCGTGCGGCGGTCGCCGAGGTGGAGGACTTCACCCGGGTCGAGGTCAAGATCCCGGAGGAGACCCGCGTCGCGGGCGCGGCCGTCGCCGACCTCACCCACCTCGTCGCCGAACTCGTCGAGAACGCCGTGGCCTTCTCACCCCCGCACACCAAGGTGCGGGTACGCGGTGAACGCGTCGGCGCCGGACTCGCGCTGGAGATCGAGGACCGCGGCCTTGGCATGAGCCGGGAGACCCTCGCGGAGGCCAACCGCAAGATCGCGGAGTCCTCGCAGGTCGACCTGCTCGACACCGACCGGCTCGGCCTGTTCGTGGTCAACCGGCTCGCGCACCGCCGTGGCATCCAGGTCTCGTTGCAGCGTTCGGCGTACGGCGGTGTCACCGCTGTCGTGCTCATCCCCGAGGAACTGCTGGAGAAGCTCGAGAAGGACGTGCCGCCGCGACCGGCCGGCTCACCGGAGGTCACCGCCGCCTCGGAGACGTCCGTCCTCCCGGGGGAGGCGGGCGACGATCCGCCCGGACGTGCCCCCCTCCCTGCTCCGGAACCCGCGTCGGAACCCGCACCCGCGGCCGAAGACGCCCCGGTGCTCCAGGCACGCCGCAACGCCTCGTTCCTCGGCCGCCTCCAGACGCGGCCCGTGTACGTGACCCGCTCCCGCGGGCCCGCACAGCAGCCGCCCGAATACCCGTCGGCCGTCCAGGACTTCCACCGGCCCGGTGCGGACGGCCGGACAGCCGCCCCGGCGGAGCGGCTGTCCGAACACCCCGCGGAGCCCGTACAGGATCTGCCCGCGGGCGAGCCCGCGCCGCTGCCACGGCGCGTACGCCAGGCGAACCTGGCACCGCAGCTCCGGGACACCCCGGCCCACCCCCCGCACACCGCACCCCCCAACGGTCCGCCTCCTTCGGCTTCCACGGCCGCCGGACGTTCGCCGGAACGCGCACGCGCCACCATGGCCGCGCTCCGCAGCGGCTGGCTGAACGGAAGCGGCGCAGGCCCGCGGGGGGAGGCGCACCGACAACCACCGCCTCCCCCCGCTTCCAGGAACACCGAGACACCGCCACAAGGAGATGAAGCCTGATGTCCGGGACGATGGAAGCCTCCCCCGGCGAACTCGACTGGCTCTTGGACGAGTTGGTCTCACAGGTGCCGCAGGTGCGGCACGCGGTCGTGCTCTCCGGCGACGGTCTCCTCATCGGCACCTCCACCAGCCTGTCGCGGGACGAGGGGGAGCACTTCGCCGCGATCTCGTCGGGTTTCCACAGCCTGGCCAAGGGCGCGGGGCGTCACTTCCAGGCGGGCGCCGTCGTGCAGACGATGGTGGAGCTGGAGGGAGGATTCCTCTTCGTCGCCGCGGCGGGCGAAGGATCATGCCTCTCCGTGTTCACCGACGCGGACGCCGATGTGGGCCTCGTCGCCTACGAGATGGCCCGGCTGGTCACGCGCGTCGCCGAGCACATGGCGGTGCCGTCGCGCGCAGGTGCCCACGCGCCCTTCCAGGAGTGACGCGCCTGCCATGACGGACTTCCCGAGGCAGTGGTTCGACGACGGGTCGGGACGGCCCGTCCCTCCGAGCCCTCCGCCGAGCACCCCGCCGTCGACACCGGAATGGTTCGACGACGAGGCAGGACCGCTGGTGCGTCTGTACGCGATGACCGCGGGCCGTGCCCGGCCGACCAGCGAGGCCTTCGACCTGATCGCGGTCGTCGAAGCCGGTGAGGCCGACGAGGGCGCCCCGCCGGACCGTTCACCCGAGCATGCGGCGATCCTCGCGCTGTGCAGGGCGTCGCCGAGTTCGGTGGCGGACATCGCCGCCGACTCGGACCTTCCCGTCGGGGTGGTGCGCGTGCTCCTCGGCGACCTGCTGGACGACGGACTCATCAGGGTCAGCCGCCCGGTGGAGCCGGCGCAGCTCCCGGACGAGCACATTCTCAGGGAAGTGATCGATGGACTCCGTGCACTCTGACCAGCGGCACCCCGACGGACGGCACCCGGGGGAGCGGCGCCCCGAGCGGCCAGGCCCCTACCTGTCGCTCAAGATCCTCGTGGCCGGAGGGTTCGGGGTGGGCAAGACGACCTTCGTCGGCTCGGTGAGCGAGATCCGCCCGCTGCGTACGGAGGAACAGCTCACCGAGGCGGGACGCCCGGTGGACGACCTCGAAGGCGTCGAGCGAAAGACCACGACCACCGTCGCCATGGACTTCGGGCGCATCACCTTCCGCGACGGCCTGGCGCTGTACCTGTTCGGCACACCCGGCCAGGACCGGTTCTGGTTCCTGTGGGACGAACTGGTCAGCGGCGCGCTGGGAGCCGCGGTGCTCGCGGACACCCGGCGTCTGGAGGACTGCTTCCCGGCAGTCGACTACTTCGAGCGCCGCGGCATCCCGTTCATCGTCGCCGTCAACTGCTTCGCGGGCTTCCACACCTATCCCGCGGACGAGGTCAGGAGCGCTCTCGACCTCGACCCGGGCACGCCCGTCGTGATGTGCGACGCCCGGGAGCAGGGTTCCGCGAAGGAGGTGCTGATCGCCCTCGTCGAGCACGCCCGCAACATCTACAGCGCGCGCCAGGAGGACGGCTCTCCGTGACGCGACGACGCGACGACGCGAGGGCGTGACGACCCGAGGGCGTGGGCCGGGGACGGGCCCGGCGCGCGGAGGTACGGGCGTACGGGCGTCGTCGTCGCGGGAAATCCGCTTGCCGGAGCCCGGTCGGCATCTGCTACCACTGCGCGCATGCCCCACACCCGGACCTCCGGTCACGTCGCCGTCGTCACCGGAGCGAACCACGGCATCGGAGCGGCCACCGCGGGTGCACTCGCGGCACGAGGTGTCGCCGTGCTCTGCACATACCTCCGCGTCGAGGACCCCGTCGATCCCGGCACACCCGAGGCCTACCGCCGGCACCGCGCCGCTTCGGGGGAGCGGGTCGCCGAGGAGATCCGCGCCGCGGGCGGGCGCGCGGAGGCTCTCGAGGCGGACCTGAGCGATCCGGCGGCGCCCGCCGAACTCTTCGACGTGGCCGAGCAGAAGCTCGGCCCCGTGGACATCCTGATCAACAACGCGACCGGGTGGGTGCAGGACTCCTTCGCGCCCCGCCCGACCGACCGGCTCGGCCGTTCACAGAACCCCGTCACCGCGGAGGCCTGGAACCGTCAGTTCGCCGTCGACGCGATGGCCCCCGCCCTCCTGATCTCCGAGCTCGCCCGACGCAGCCGCGACCGGGGTGCGCGCTGGGGGCGGATCGTCGGCCTGACCTCCGGCGGTGACCTCGGATTCCCCGAAGAGGTCTCCTACGGGGCGGCGAAGGCGGCGCAGACCAACTACACGATGTCCGCCGCGCTGGAGCTGGCGGACCTCGGGATCACCGCCAACATGGTGTATCCCCCGGTGACCGACACCGGCTGGGTCACCGACGCGGTACGGGAGGCCGTCGCGTCGAGCGGTACGCACTTCCACATCGCCGACCCCGCCGAGGTCGCGGAGACGATCGCCTTCCTCGTCTCGGACGCCGCCGCGCTCGTCACCGGGAACGTCATCACGCTCCGCTGAACTCCCCGCCGGCCGCAGCCCGTCGGGGCCCGCGACGCGTCAGGCCCCGGCCCCCGCCCGTACCCCGGCGGCCGGCGTGAACCGTACGGGCAGAGACTGCAGACCGCGCGTGAACACCCCCTGCTCCACCGGCTCGCAGCCCTCTTCGAGGCGCAAGTCGGGCATGGCGTCCAGGAGTTGGCCGACGCCGACCTCCACCTCCGTCTTCGCGAGCAGAGCGCCGACGCAGAAGTGCCGCCCCAGCGCGAAGGCGAGGTGGTCGGCCGCGGCGGAGAACGCCGAACGCGTCGGCAGGTCCGTACGGAAGATGTCGAAGGTCTCGGGGTGTGCGAAGCGTTCGCCGTCCCGATTGGCCGCTCCGATGAGGCAGTTGACGGTGGAGCCCGCCGGGATGACGCCCCCTGAGAGCTCGACGTCCTCGTCGGTCTCACGAATGATCATGTGGACGGGCGGCGTGAAGCGCAGCGTCTCCGCGAGCGCCTGCGGGATGAGGCCCCGGTCCTCCTGAACGGCCGCCAGTTGCGCGGGGTTTCGCAGCAGGTTGCCCACCAGGCTGGAGATGGCCTTGTCCGTGGTCTCCCCGCCCGCGGCGAACAGGATGCTGATGAACGCCTTGATGTCCTCGTCGCTCATCGCGGTGCCGTCGATCTCGGCGGCGCAGAGCGTGGAGAGCAGGTCGTCGCCGAGGTTCTTCCGGCGCTCCCTGATCACCGGGATCATGTACGCAGCCAGTTCGTCGCGCGTACGGTGGCCGGCCTCGGTGATCTCCGGGTCCTGGGAGAGGTTGCTGAAGTACGCGACGATCGAGGTGTACCAGGCGTGGAACCTGGGGTGCTCGGCCTTGTCGAGGCCCAGCATGTCGACGATGACGTTGATCGGGAAGTGCGTGGCGAAGTCGTCGACCAGGTCGGCCGACCCCGCCCCACGTATCCGGTCGATGAGCTCGCGGGCGTTCTCCGTGATCACCGGCAGGAACTTCTCCTCCAGCATCCTGCCGCGGAAGGCCGGCGCGACGAGTGCCCGGCGCACGGCGTGCTCGCGTCCGCTCATCTGCACGAGGGTCCGGCCGTGCACCGGTTCGAGCTGCCAGTCGTAGTTCCGGGTCGTGAACACCTCGTCCCGGAAGGCGCGTTCGACGTCGGCGTACCGGGAGATGACGTAGCTGCCGGTGGCCTCGTGCCACAGCAGCGGGAAGTGCTCCCGCAGGACCCGGTAGGCGGAGTAGGGATCTGCTGCGAACTGCGGTGAGAGGATGTCCGGCGCTAACGGGTGCTTGGACAAGGCGGGCCTCGGTTCACTCGAAGGCAGGCAGAAGCCGATCGCGGCCACGCTATGTGCCCGACTCGCCCCGATCCAGGGGCAGTTCGCCCCGAGCAGGCGCACACGGGGGCGCGCCGGGTTGCGGAGCGTGAAGCACGACCGGGTGAACCGCGGCGCGCCGCCCGGGCTCCCCCGTACGTGCGACGCCGAGGGCTACCTGGCCACGAACTGCGTGAGGATGGCCTGCACTTCGTAGATGTCGACGCCCTTGGTGAAGGTCTTCTGGATCGGGTTGGGGTCGCTGGAGATCCAGATCTTCAGCTCCGCGTCGAGGTCGAAGGTCCCCGCGGTCTCCACGGCGAAGTGCGAGATGCTCCGGTACGGCACGGAGTGGTACTCCACCTTCTTGCCCGTCATCCCCTGCTTGTCGACCAGGACGAGCCGCCGGTCGGTGAAGAGGATCGTGTCCCGGATCAGCAGGTATGCGGCATGCACCTGCTCGCCGTGCCCCAGCAGCCGCGCGTACTCCTGCTGCGCCGTCACCGGATCGATCGTGTGCGCGTTCCCGAACAGTGCCATGACAGCCCCCAGTTGCCGAACCTGCACGATCTTTGAACTGTACGCGCAGAGGCGTCCGGGACCGTCCGTACCGAGGAAGCGGAGCCGGGCCGTGCCCCAGCGTTACCGCAGGTCCCCCTTGCACCCCTGGTCGACGTGGGAACGCGGGCAGTGTAGACATGGGCCATGGCCGGACCGCTGGCACGTTTCCAGGCCCTGGCTGCTGAACGGCGGCTGCGAAGCCGACGTGAGAAGCAAGAGGAGTTCGAGCGCGAGGACCCGCCGAGACCGTCGGTGGGACGCCTGCGGTCGGCGCTGAGCGAAGGAAGCGTCGCCCGCCAGGTGTTCGTCCTGCAGGTCTCCGTCGTCCTGCTGCTCGTGCTCGCGGCGGTGACGGCTCTCGTCCTCCAGGTGCGGCGCGACGGCACACAGGCCGCCCGGGACCGGTCGCTGGCCGTGGCCGAGTCGTTCGCGAACTCCCCCGGTGTGGTCAGCGGTCTCTCCTCCCCTGATCCGAGCGCGGTCCTCCAGCCGCGAGCGGAGGCGGCGCGCAAGCGGACCGGCGTCGACTTCCTCGTCGTGATGAACAAGGACGGGATCCGCTACACGCATCCGATCAGGAACAGGATCGGGAAGAAGTTCGTCGGCACCATCGGCCCGGCCCTCCGGGGGCGCGTCCAGACCGAGACCGTCGAGGGCACCATCGGCCGCATCGTGCAGGTGGTCGTGCCGGTGACCAGGGAAGACGGCAAGGTCGTGGCACTCGTCTCCGCCGGTATCAAGGTGGAGAAGGTGAGCGGCGTCGTCGACCGGCAGCTCCCGCTCGTCCTGGGCGCTGCCGCCGCCGCCCTCGCCCTGGCCACCGGCGGGACGGCGCTGGTGAGCAGGCGGCTGCGCCGGCAGACCCACGGTCTGGGGCCCCGCGAGATGACGCGCATGTACGAGCACCACGACGCGGTGCTTCACGCCGTCCACGAAGGGGTGCTCATAGTCAGCGGTGAGGGCCGCCTGCTGCTCGCCAACGACGAGGCCAGCCGGCTGCTCGACCTGCCCGCGGACGCACAGGGCCGCCACGTCACCGAACTCGGCCTCGAAGCGCGCACCACCGAACTCCTGGCCTCGGGGCGCGTCGCCACGGACGAGGTCCTGCCCGCCGGCGACCGGCTGCTCGCGGTGAACAACCGCCTCACGGACCGCAACGGAGGGCCGCCGGGCTGGGTCGCCACCCTCCGGGACACCACCGAACTGCGCCTGCTCTCCAGCCGCGTGAAGCTGGTCCGTACGCGGTTGAAGCTGCTCTACGACGCCAGCGGGGACATCGGCACCACCCTTGACGTGACGCGCACCGCTGAGGAACTCGCGCAGGTGGCGGTGCCCCGGTTCGCCGACTTCGTCACCGTCGACCTCGCCGAGCCCGTGCTGCGCGGGGAGGAGCCCGCCGCGGGCAGCGGCATGCAGATGCGGCGCACGGCGGTGAGCGGCGTCCGCGAGGACCATCCCCTCTACCCCAAAGGCGACTTGATCACCTTCGCCGAGTCCTCGCCGCAGGCGCGCGGCTTCGAGACGGGGCAGGCGGAGATCGAGCCCCGCCTGAGTGAGTCCCCCGACTGGCGCGTCCAGGATCCCGAAGGCACCGCCCGCGTCCTGGAGTACGGGATCCACTCGCTGATCGCCGCCCCGCTGCGCGCGCGGGGCGTCCTGCTCGGCGTGGTCAACTTCTGGCGTTCGGAGAAGCCGGAGCCCTTCGAGGACGACGACCTCTCCCTCGCCGCCGAACTGGCGGCCCGCGCCGCGGTGTCCATCGACAACGCCCGCCGCTACACCCGTGAGCACGGCATGGCCGTCGCTCTGCAACGGAGCCTGCTGCCCCGGGCGTTGCCCGAGCAGAGCGCCGTCGAGGTCGCCCACCGGTATCTGCCCGCGCAGGCCGGCGTCGGCGGCGACTGGTTCGACGTCATCCCCCTGCCGGGTGCCCGTGTCGCACTCGCCGTGGGGGACGTCGTCGGGCACGGACTGCACGCCGCGGCGACGATGGGGCGCCTGCGCACAGCGGTGCACAACTTCTCCGCCCTCGACCTGCCGCCCGACGAACTCCTCGGACACCTCGACGAGTTGGTCGGCCGCATCGACCAGGACGGCGTGGCTGCGGGTGACGAGAACGCGATCACCGGGGCCACCTGCCTGTACGCGATCTACGACCCGGTCTCCCGCAACTGCGCCGTCGCCAGGGCAGGTCACCCGGTGCCCGTGCTCGTGGATCCCGACGGCGGGACTGACTTCCCCGAGGTGCCGTCCGGACTGCCCCTCGGCATCGGGGGTCTCCCCTTCGAGTCGGTGGAGTTCCAACTGCCCCCGGGCAGCCGCCTCGTGCTCTACACCGACGGCCTCATCGAGCGCCGCGACCGCGACATAGACACCGGGCTCCGGATCCTGCGGGACGCGGTGGTGAGCGCGGACCGGTCTCCCGAGGAGACGTGCGAGACGGTGCTCGACGCCCTGCTCCCGGCCCGCCAGGGGGACGACATCGCCCTGATGGTCGCCCGCACCCGCGTCCTGGAAGGCGACCGCATCGCCGAGTTGGAGCTGCCCGCGGACCCGGCCGCCGTGGCCGGCGCGCGTGCCGCGGTCTCCGAGCAGCTCGCCGAGTGGGGCCTTGAAGAGCTGGCGTTCACCACGGAGCTGATCCTCAGCGAGCTGATCACCAACGCCATCCGGCACGCGTCGGGACCGGTGAGGGTCCGCCTGCTCCACGACCGCTACCTCATCTGCGAGGTCTCCGACAACAGCAGCACCTCGCCCCATCTGCGCCATGCGGCGCACACGGACGAGGGCGGGCGCGGACTCTTCCTCGTGGCCCAGTTCGCCGAGCGCTGGGGCACCCGCTACACCAAGCAGGGCAAGGTCATCTGGACCGAGCAGCCGCTGCCAGGCCCCGCCAACGCCAACTGACCCGCCCCGCGCGGCAGTTGTACGCGTCACGCGTGCCCGTACGCGAACCGCCGGGTGACCTGCCCCCACGCCCCCACACCCCGGGACGGCTCACGCCGGACCGCGCGCCCTCCTGCGAGCCGTTCCCCGAACGCTTCACGCCGGTTCCGATGAGTTCCTCTCCCCGCCCCTGTCTGCCTCTGCGATGCCCTCGTCCGAGGGCCCCGAACAGCAGCGAAGCAGGAGGCAGAAATGAGCGACCACCCCACCGGAGACGTGACGGCACCCCGGCCCGGACAGGCCGGAACGACGTCCGCGAGCCCCGTCCGTTCCTTCGTCACCACCCGGCCCGTCTGGCTGGTAGGCGTACTCGCCACCCTCGCCGGCGCCGCGGTCACCGAGGTGTTCGCCCTCGGTGCGCGCGGCCTCGGCGTCCCCATGGATGTGGCCTCACCGGGTGACGCGAGCAGCCAGGAGATCCCGCCCTTCGGTTTCGCGTTCGGGGTCCTCCTCTACTCCGTCGTCGGCATCGTCCTCGCGGTGGTCCTCGCCCGATGGGCGAAGCGACCCGCACGCATCTTCCTGATCACGACGGTCGTCCTCACAGCGCTGTCGCTCATCCCGCCGATACTCGCCCCGCACACCGCGGTCTCGACGCAGGTCGTGCTCTGCCTCTCCCATCTGGTGGCCGCCGCGGTCGTCGTCCCGCCGCTCACCCGGCGGCTGAGGCACGCCGAGGGCCGCTGAAGCGGGCATCGCCCCACGTCGGCACCGGGACGAGGGCCCGTATGTGAGCCGCACCGCGGGCCCTCCGTTATCGGGTGGGCGCGGAGTACCTTCGAAAGAGAGGTCTCGCAGTACGGCCACCCTCGTGGTGGAGGCGATCATGAAGGTTGACACGGGGCGACTCCCCGTTGAACAGTTCGAATTCGGCACGTCGGACCCGGCGCTGGCCGAGTCGGTCACCAAGGAGATGTACGGGGAGTGCCGGCAGAACGGCGGCTCCGCAGAGGAGTTCACCTTCGGGATCCGGCGTACGAGCGCCGGCGGGATGAGTCTGGACCACCTCGTGCACACGATGGACACGAGTGCCGACTGCGGGGTCCTCGACGACCTGATGTTCGTCTTTCTCACCGGAGGCTCCCTCAGCGTCACCTCGCGTGACCTGGAGGCGCGCCTGACCGTCGGGGACACGGCGCTCTACCCGGCCGGGGTCCCCATCCGGATCAGCTGGGACCGCCTGCGGGCGGAGATCCTCTCGGTGCCGGTGCCCGCCGCAGAGCGCGCGGCAGCCGAGTACGGCGACGGGGACGGGCCGGTGCGCTTCGTCGGGACGCTGCCGGTCTCCCCGGCGATGGACAGGTTCTGGCGCTCCACGGTCGGGTTCGTCACGCATCAGCTGGAGACGCCCGACAGCCCGTTGTCGGCGCCGCTGGTGCAGGCCCAGACCCTCAATCTGCTCGGTGCGGCAGCGGTGCGGGTGTTCCCGAACACCACCATGACCGCCGACTACCTCCCCGGCCCCGGACAGGTCTCGCCGGCCGCCGTGCGTCGAGCCGCCGAGTTCATCGAGGCCCACGCCGACCGGCCCCTCACGTCGGCCGACATCGCGGCTGCGGCTTCCGCCTCCCCGCAGGCGTTGCAGGCGGCCTTCGTCAGGCACCACGACACGACCCCGCTCGAGTACCTGCGACGCGTACGGCTGGAGCGGGCCCACCGGGACCTCCAGATCACCGATCCCACCACCGGGGCGACGGTCGCCTCCATCGCCACCCGATGGGGTTTCTCGAAGCCGGCCACCTTCGCCGAGCACTACCACGACGTGTACGGACAGCCGCCCGGTCACACCCTCCGGGCCTGACCCCTCGCTGCGAGATGCTCATGGACACCACCACCGCTCATGAGAACGGACGGCGTCGGATGCCGAAGCGGAACGTGTTCGAGACCGCAGACCTCGACGCCGGCCGCGAGTTCATGAACGCCGCCTACGGGACGAGCCTGCGCATGAGCGGCACGGAGGGCGACCAGCTGATCCGGCACGCCCGCTACGACTTCGGCCCGTTCTGCGTCGACGACGTGACGCTGTCCATGGAGACCGGCTACGACGCCGACCCGCTGGAGTCCCTCGCGGTGGTCGAACCCCGGACCGGATGGGTGGAGCACCGCTGGGAAGGCGGCGGCGAACGCGTCGGCCCCGGCGAGATCGCGGTCATCGCACCGCCCGACCGGCCCTTCACCGCCCTCGCGCACAACCTGGACTTCGGCTCCGTCGTGCTGGACCAGTCCCTCCTCACGGAGGTCGCGGGCCTGGCCGAGGACCAGCCGGCCGACACCCTCCACTTCACCGGCCTGCAGCCCGCGTCTCCTGCTCTCGCGGACCACTGGCGCACCACCGTGGGCTATGTGCGCCGCGTCCTGGCCACCAGCCCCGAAGCCATGAGCGAACCGCTCGTGCTCGGAAACGTGGCCCGTACGGTCGCGGCCGGCGCACTGGTCACGTTCCCCAACACCGGTGCGGGAGAGAGCACTTCGCAGGACGGCGGTGACGCCACGCCCGGCGCCGTGCGGAGGGCGGTCGCGTTCATCGAGGCGAACGCACACCTCGACATCGGACTCAGCGACATGGCCACCGCCGCCCGCGTCACCCCCCGCGCGCTCCAGATCGCCTTCGCCCGCCACCACGACACCGGGCCGTGGGGCTGTGTGACCCGCATCCGTCTGGACCGTGCGCACTTCGACCTGCTCGCGGCGGACCCCGACGACGACGCGACGGTGGCGGCCGTCGCCGCACGCTGGGGATTCGCGAAGTCCGCCAACTTCGCCGCGCGCTACCACGACGTCTACGGCGTCAGCCCGGAGAGCACCCTCGCGATCTGATTCCTGCCGGGTGCGACGCCGCCCGGCTCCACAGCACGCACCCTCGTGCGAACTATGCTGAATGCCGGTTTTGTGAAAATCGGACTCACGCGAGCGTGCGCACATGCACGAGGAACCGCGGGTTCGTCCCGCCGTGAACTCCGCACCCCTCAGCAGGGACCCGTCCGCAGCAAGGACGCCGCACAGGCGTTCCAAACATCGGAGGAGACGCATGGCCAAAGCGCTGAGCCGGCCGCGGCGCACGCAAGTCGTGGGGGACACGCCAATGGAGCTGTCCGTCAACGGCCGCCCGTACAAGCTGTACCTCGACGCCAGGGTCACCCTGCTCGACGCGCTCCGCGACCACATGGGCCTGACCGGGACCAAGAAGGGCTGCGACCAGGGTGCGTGCGGGGCGTGCACCGTACACGTCAACGGCCGTCGCGTGCTGTCCTGTCTGACCCTGGCCGCCCAGTGCGACGACCAGGAGGTCACCACGATCGAGGGCCTCGCAGGCGCCGAGGGACCGCACCCGTTGCAGGAGTCCTTCGTGCGTCACGACGGCTTCCAGTGCGGCTTCTGCACACCGGGCCAGATCATGTCGGCGGTCGCCTTGATCCAGGAGGGCCGTGCGGGCTCGGACGACGACGTCCGCGAGTACATGAGCGGCAACCTCTGCCGCTGCGGCGCGTACGCGAACATCGTCGCCGCCATCCGTGAGGTGGCGTCAGCGGACGGTGCGTCGGCTGGCAGGACGTCGGCAGACGGTGCGTCAGCAGGCAGCGCGTCAGCAGCCAGGGCACCCCGGGGAGGCACCGATGCTTCCCTTTGACTACGCCCGCGCCACCGACGTGGACGAGGCCGTGAACCTGCTCGCCGCAGACACGAACGCGTCCTACCTGGCGGGCGGAACGACACAGCTCGACCTCATGAAGGACGGCGTGCTCGCGCCCGAGCGGCTGGTCGACATCACACGCCTCCCGATGCGCGGCATCACCCGCGACGACGACGGCCTGCACGTCGCGGCGCTCACGACGATGGAGGAGCTGGCGGCCGACTCCACGGTCGTCGAGGACTTCCCCCTCGTCCGCCAGGCGCTGCTGCTCGGTGCCTCCACCCAGCTGCGGAACATGGCGACGATCGGCGGCAACCTCCTCCAGCGCGCCCGTTGCCGCTACTTCCGCGATCCCGGGGTGGCCGAATGCAACAAGCGCGAGCCCGGATCCGGATGCGCCGCCGTCGCCGACAGCGCGAGGATGCACGCGATCCTGGGCGTCAGCGAGCGCTGCGTCGCGCTGCACGCCTCCGACCTCGCCGTCGCACTGGTCGCCCTGGACGCGGTGGTCCATCTCCAGGGGATGTCCGGGCGCCGCAGCGTTCCCCTGACGCAGTTCTACCGGGAGGCGCGCACCAGCCCCGACGTCGAGAACGTCCTCGTGCACGGCGAACTGATCACCGGCGTCACCATCCCGTTCCTGCCGGCCACCGCGACCTCGGGCTACCTCAAGGTCCGCGACCGCGCCTCGTACGAGTTCGCGCTGGCCTCGGCAGCCGTCGCGCTCGTGACGCAGGACGGGACGATCGGCCAGGCCCGGGTCGCGCTCGGCGGTGTCGGGTCCAAGCCGTGGCGCTCGCTGGAGGCCGAACAGGTCCTCACCGACGCACCGGCGAACGAGGAGACCTTCCGTGAGGCTGCGGCCGCCGCGGTGCAGGGGGCATGGACGCTCCCCGGCACGGCCTTCAAGGTCGAACTCGCCCAGCGCACCCTCGTAAGGGCCCTGCGGAACATCTCGGGAGTCGCACAGTGAGCCTCGTGGAAGCCCCTCCCGCCATCGGAGCAGGAATCGACCGCGTCGACGGCGCGCGGAAGACGGCCGGCGCCGCCGCCTACCCCAGTGACTTCGACGTCCACGGGCAGGCGCACGCCGCCCTCCTCCAGAGCACGGTCGCCGCCGGACGCATCACCGCGATCGACACCGCCGAGGCCGAGGCCGCCCCCGGCGTGCTGACGGTCATCACCCACCGCAACACGCCACGGCTCCCCGACGGTCCGGCCACCGACATCGGCACCTCGCCCCCGGCTCCCCTCCAGGACGAGCGCATCCTCCACCACGGACAGCACGTCGCCGTGGTCGTCGCGGAGACGAGGGAGCAGGCGGTGGCGGCCACGCGCCTGATCAAGGTCACCTACGACGCGAGCGAGCCCGTCACGCGGTTCGACGATCCGCGTGCCGAGCGCGTGGACGACCCCTGGGGCATGGACTCCGAGCGCGGGGCCGTCGAGGAAGCGCTGGCCTCCGCGGACGTGAAGGTCTCGGCCACCTACACCACGCCCGACAACACCAACAATCCGCTGGGCCTCTTCGCGACGCTGGCCGTCTGGGACCGGAACACGCTCACCGTGCACGACACCACCCAGTGGCCGACCATGGCCCGCGCGACCCTGGCCAAGGTCTTCGACGTGCCCGAGAGCGCCGTGCGCGTGCTCGCCCCGTACGTCGGCGGTGCCTTCGGCAGCGGGCTGCGCGTGTGGCAGCACGTCATCCTGACGGTGCTCGCGGCACGCATGACGGGGCGGCCGGTCAAGCTGGTCCTGACCCGGCCTCAGATGTTCACCTCGGTCGGGCACCGCCCCAGCGGCGTCCAGCACATCACCATCGGCGCGAAGCGGAGCGGTGAGCTGGTGGCGATCGACCACCGCTCCACCTCCTCCGTGGCCATGGAGGACGACGACTTCGAGCCGCTGGCCGCGTCGTCGGCGGTCGCCTACGCCTGCCCCAGCGTGATCACCAGGGACGGCCAGGTCCGCCTGAACATCTCCAACCCGACCTCCATGCGCGCACCCGCCGAGGGCCAGGGCAACTTCGCCCTCGAGTCGGCGTTCGACGAACTCGCCCACACCCTCGGCATCGACCCGCTCGAACTCCGCCTGCGCAACTACGCCGAGCGCCACCCGGTGAGCGGCATGCCCTGGTCGAGCAAGGCGCTCCGGGAGTGCTACGAGGCCGGCGCAGAGAGGTTCGGCTGGTCCCGTCGCGACCCCGCGCCGCGCTCCATGCGGGACGGCGACGAGCTCATCGGGTACGGCATGGCAGGCGTCGGCTATCCCTGGTACGCGGTGCCCTGCCGTGCGCGGGCGACCGTCAACGCCGACGGCAGCGCCTTCGTCCGCAGCGCCGCCACCGACATCGGGACCGGTACGTACACGGTGATGACGCAGGTGTCCGCCGACGTCCTCGGCATCGCGCTCGACCGCGTCCGCTTCGACCTCGGCGACTCGGACATGCCGCCCTCCCCGCAGGCGGGCGGCTCGGGGCTGACGGGTGCGCTGGCCACGGCAGTCCGGGACGCGTGCCTCGGTGTCGTGCGGCGCGTACTGGACCTGGTGAGTGAGGACGCCGGGTCGCCGCTGCGGGGGTGCGCGCTCGAGGACGTGATCGTGGGCAACGGCCGTATCCACCGCCGCGACCGTCCGGACGAAGGCGAGTCGTACGCCGACATCCTGACCCGGCACGGCCGGCAGGAGATGACCGTGGACGGGGCCAGCGCACCGGGCGATCCCTCAGCCCTGGGCATGGCGTTCGCGGGAGCGTTCGGCGCCAAGTTCGTGGAGGTCCGCGTCGACGCCGACCTCGGCGTCATCCGCGTGGCCCGCGTGGTCTCGGCGATCGACGGCGGCCGGATCCTCAACGAGAAGACCGCCCGCAGCCAGATCATCGGCGGGACGGTCGGCGGCATCGGGCAGGCGCTGTTCGAGGAGACCGTCACCGACGCCCGTACGGGCCGCATCGCGAACGCGACCTTCGGCGACTACCTCATCCCGGTCAACGCCGACGTGGCGGACCTGGACGTCCTCTTCGTGGGAGAGCCGGACCGGGCAACGCCGCTGGGCACCAAGGGAGTCGGCGAGATCGGCCTGGTCGGTGTCGCGGCGGCGATCGCGAACGCGGTCCACCACGCCACGGGCATCCGCATCCGCTCCCTGCCGATCACACTCGACGAACTCCTCTGACGGCCGGGGCGTTTTCCGCGGCAGCCTGCTCCACGACGGCGGAGACGGCGAACGCTGCAAGCGCTCCCAGCCGAGCCGCGAAGAAGCCCCGGGCAGGCGACCCGGGGCTTCTTCTTGCGCTGTCACACCAGTCGGGCGGACCCGCTGGTCAGCACATCTTGTAGTCGACGCGGGCGGAGTTGTACGAGCAGGAGTCCCGCAGGGAACCGGTGGGCCTGTAGAGCGAGGCCTTGTCCTTGTCGTTGTTCCAGACGTACCAGGAGCGCCCCATGTAGAGGTGGCCCGCGGACTTGCTGCCCTTGCCGGTGTGGACCTTCACGGTCTTGCCCGCACTGATCCGGTACGAGGGGAAGTCGTAGCGGTGGCCGGTCGAGTCCTTGAGGGAGTGGCCCTGCATCTGGAACGCCGAGCCGGTGGAGTTCTTGATCTGCACGTACTCGGCGTTGAGGCTGCTGCTGCCGCCACGGTCGCTGCCCGGGCTGTCGTAGTACACCTTGTAGATGTAGACGGAGCCGGCGGCCTGAGCCTGCGCCGGGACCAGCGCGACGCCGGCCAGACAAGCCACTGCGACGGTGGCGGCTGCGGTACGCATCTTGGGCATGTTCGTCCTCGGTTTCGGGCCGGACTCCCCCCACAGGATCCGGCAGGCGCTCAGAGTACGGCTTGATTGAGTCTTCAAGGACTCTGGTTACGAAACCAGGACATAAAGCGATATCCACCACGCCGGTCATGAAGTCGGCCGGGCGGGCCGGGAGTTGCTGCGGCGGGGCGCACAGGATGCGATTCGCCGGGCCGCCGTCGTCGGTCTCCCGCCGCGCGGTGCATCCGGGACCGGCACACGGCGACCGCAGACGGCGTCTGAGAATCCCTCCGGCCGGCCTCGGTCCCGTCCGCGGTCCGTGGGCCACAGCCGGGACCCGGAAGGTGCCCGCGGGGCGCTCTCGCGCCTCCGTCCGCAGGTCGGTGCAGGTTCCGGCGAGGAGTACGGTCGAAGGAGTAGGTCTGTTGCAGGTTCAGCCACCGCTGGATCGGGAGGCGATCATGTCGGTCGAAATCGAGCGGCTGCCGGTGGAGCGGTCCAGGTTCGGTACGTCGGACCCGGGCGCCGCGGAAGTCCTGAGTGCGCAAATGTACGGCGCCCACCGGCCGAGGTACGGGCCGACCGAGGACTTCACCTTCGACGGCCGACGTACGACCGCGGGGAGCATGAGCCTGGATCACCTCGTGCATTCGAGCATGAGTATCGAGTGCGCTCCTCTGGACTACCTGATGTTCATCTTCGTCACCGGAGGCAGCCTCACGATCGCAACAGGTGATTCGGAGACCCGGCTGCGCATCGGTGACACAGCCGTGTGCCCGGCGGGCGTACCCCTGTCGATCAGCTGGGACCGCCTCAGCAAGGAAGTCATCTCGGTGCCCGTTCAGGCCGCCGAGCAGGCTGCAGCCGAGTACGGCGGCAGCGAGAAGATCGACTTCGTCGGGACGACACCGGTCTCCCCCGCGATGGACCGGTTCTGGCGCTCCACGGTCGGATTCGTCGCCAACCAGCTGGAGACTCCCGACAGCCCGCTGTCCGAGCCGCTGGTCTACGCCCAGACACTCAACCTGCTCGGCGCGGCGGCGGTGAAGACGTTCCCGAACACCACCATGACGGCCGACTACCAGCCCGGCCCCGGCAAGGTCGCGCCGGCTGCGATGCGGCGAGCTGTCTCGTACATCGAGGCGAACGCCCACCGTCCACTCACCCTTGCCGACATCGCCGCAGACGTGTCCGTCTCACCACCTGCTCTGCAGCAGAGCTTCGTCCGCCAGTACGGCACCAGCCCCCTGGGTTACCTGCACCGCGTCCGACTCGAGCGTGCCCGCCGCGACCTCCAGGTCGCCGACCCGGCCAGCGGTGCGACGGTCAGCTCCGTAGCCACCCGGTGGGGCTTCCCCAACCCCGGGAAGTTCTCCGCGAATTACCACGACGTGTTCGGGCAGCCGCCCAGCCACGCCTTGCGCGCCTGAGCCCGCATCGCCTGACCCCCGCGTTCTCGACGTACGGCGCGATGCGAGGGCGACGCACTCAACACCCCGCACCGACGCGGAACTTGATCACTGCGAGATGCCGTGAGCAAGAGGGCTGACCTGGCCGGGAGCATGTGCTGAACTCGTCGCCATGGAGTACTCCAGATTCCTCGACTGCCTCGCGGCGGACTTCTCCCGCCTTCGCGCCGTCGCTTCGACCGACCTCACCGCAGCGGTGCCGAGCTGCCCCGGCTGGACCGTCGCCGACCTGACCCGTCACGTCGGCGAGGTCTACCTGCACAAGACCCTGGCCATGCGCGAGGGCGCCGAGCCCGACCCGTGGCCGCCGGGCGAGCTCGCCGACGAGGAGCCGCTCGCGCTGCTCGACCGGGCGTACGCCGGGCTGACCGAGGAGTTCGCCGCCCGCAAGCCGGAGGACCCGGCGGGCTCCTGGTACACCCCTGATCAGACCGTCGGCTTCTGGATCCGGCGCATGGCGCAGGAGACGGTCGTCCACCGCATCGACGCCGAACTCGGCGCCGGGCAGCCGGTCGCACCGGTCCCGGCGGACCTCGCCGTCGACGGCATCGACGAACTGCTCAAGGTCTTCGTCGCGTACGGCGTGGCCGAGTGGGGCGAATACTTCACCGACATCCTGGACGGCTCGCCCGGTCGTACGTTCCTGGTGCGCACGGACGGAGCGGCATGGCGAGTGCGGACCGGCCCGGGGCTGTTCGCTGTCGAGAGCGGCGCCGGCGACGACAGCGCCGACGTGACCGTGAGCGGCACGCCGACGGCCGTACTCCGCCGGTTGTGGAACCGGGAGGGCGCCGGCGAACCGGACGGTGTGGAGGTCGAGGGCGCTCCGGAGGCGGTCGAGGAGCTGCGGCGCTGCATCGTCATGGCGAGCCAATGAGCCGCCAGGCCAGTGAGCCGGTGACGTGGAGCCGGTCCTTCGCCCGGCGGCAGCCGGGATGCGACTGAGCGCGGGATCCGCCTGCCCGGTGCGGCCGGGGGACGCCCCAGCGCTCAACGGGCCTTCCCCGCCCCCGGGTCGGTGCGTGTGAGGGCCTGACAGGTGGGGGTCGCACGGTGCGTGTAGTCGGCGACGTGGCCTTCGAAGAGCACGGTCCCGCCGTGCTTGCCCGGCCCGGGGCCGAGGTCGATCAGCCAGTCGGCCTGCCGGACGACGTCGAGGTTGTGCTCGATCACGACGACCGTGTGGCCCTGCTCGACGAGGCGGTCGAAGACGTCCACGAGCGTGTCGATGTCGTTCATGTGCAGCCCCGTTGTCGGCTCGTCGAGCACGTAGGTGGTGGGCAGCTCCGCCTCACGAAGCTCCTTCGCGATCTTGACCCGCTGGCACTCTCCTCCTGACAGCGTGCTCAGCGACTGTCCCAGGCGCAGGTAACCCAGGCCGACGGCGGCGAGTTGGTGCAGTCCGCGGGAGATGTCGTCGTCGGGCAGCCGGGCGACGGCCTGGTCGATGGTGAGGTCGCCGACGTCCGCGATGGAGAGCCCGTTCACGGTGTGCGCGAGGACTTCCGGGGTGAAGCGGCGGCCGCGGCAGGTCTCGCAGACGATCTCCTGGCCGTCCATGAACGCGAGATCGGTGTGGACGACCCCGAGCCCCTTGCAGTCGGGGCAGGCGCCCGCGGAGTTCGCGCTGAACAGCCCGGCGGAAACATGGTTGTTGTGCCTGGCGAAGAGCTTGCGGACGGCCGGGGCGATGCCGGTGTACGTGACGGGCGTGGAACGCCGGTTGGTGCTCACCGGCCTCTGGTCGATCACCGTGGCCTCGTGCTGGGCCGCCAACTCATCGGCGAGGCTGGACTTTCCAGATCCCGCGACGCCGGTGAGGACGGTCATCACGCCGGTGGGGATCCGCACGGTCACGTGCTGGAGGTTGTTGCGGCGGGCGTCCGCGACGGTGATGCCACCCGTGGCGGCACGGGGGTCGAGCTTGACCGGGCGGCGCCGCCCCAGGGCGCGTCCGGTGGGCGTGCCCGAGTCCCGGAGCCGGGCGAACGTCCCTTGGAACACGAGCCGGCCGCCGCCGGCGCCGGCGGCCGGTCCGATCTCGATGATCTCGTCCGCGTGTGCCATGACAGCCGGGTCGTGCTCGACGACGAGGACGCTGTTGCCGCTGTCGCGAAGCTGCTCCAGGAGCTTGATCATCGAGTCCACGTCGGTGGGGTGCAGCCCGACGGTCGGTTCGTCCACCACGTAGGTCATCTCGGTGAGGCTGGATCCGAGGTGCTTGACCGTCTTGATCCGCTGGGACTCGCCGCCGGAGAGCGTCGTGGTCGCCCGGGCCAGTGTGAGGTAGCCGAGTCCGATCGTGATCATCGCCTCCAGCCGGGACGTCAGTGCGGCGACCACGGGAGCGACCCGGGGGGACCTGATCTCCTCGACGAGGCCGAGCAGTTCGGTGATCTCCAGCCGGGACATCTCGCCGATGGTGCGACCGAGCACGGTGGCCGTCCGGGCGGCGTCGTTGAGGCGGTCACCGGCACACTCCGAGCAGGTCGCGGCCCGGGTGAACCGGCGAATGGCCTCCTGCTTGCGCTCGGACAGGTTGTCGGAGGTGTGCAGGTGGATCCGCTCGAACCGCTCGACCACCCCCTCGTACCCCTTGGGGGGCCTGCGGCCGAGCTCGGCCGCCGCCCCGCCCCCGTACAGCAGCGCCTCGCGTTCGGACGGGCTCCATTCCCTCAGCGGGGTGCCGGCGTCGAAGGTGCCGATGTCGGCGTACTGGGAGTACCAGTAGCCGCCGTTGCCGAAGCCGGGCAGCCGGATCGCGCCGCCGGCGAGGGACTTGTCCAGGTCGAGAAAACGGTCCACGGCACTGACCACCACTTCGCCGAGGCCGGAGCAGGCCGGACACATCCCGGCGGGCTCGTTGAAGGAGAAGTGGCTCGATTCCCCCACGTGCGGGCGGCTGAGCCGGGAGAACAACAGGCGCAGGAAGGTCCAGGCGTCCGTGACCGTGCCGACGGTGGAGCGGGCGTTTCCGCCGATCCGGCGCTGGTCGATGACGATCACCGGGGTGAGCCCCTCGACGTGCTCGACGTCCGGGCGCGACCACTTCGGCAGCCGGTTCCTCGCGAACGGCGGGAAGGTCTCGTTGAGCTGGTATCCGGCCTCGGCGGCGATCGTGTCGTACACCAGTGACGATTTTCCCGAGCCGGAGACACCGACGAAGACGACCAGCCGGTTGCGCGGGACGTCGACGTCCACGTCGGCCAGGTTGTTCGTGCGGGCCCGGCGAAGGGCGATGGCTCGCTGCGTCATGACTCGGAGGCTAGGAGCAGATGCGGCCACATCCTGACCGCGACGGCTGCGAGGCTGCTGGTCATGGCGGACGTCACGGAGCGGATGCTGGCCCTGCTGTCGACCTTGCAGACGGGCAGGTCGTTCAGCGGAGAGGAGCTGACCCGGCGCCTGAGCATCAGTCCGCGGACGCTCCGCCGGGACGTCGACCGGCTGCGCGGCTACGGGTATCCCGTCGAGACCCGGCCGGGGCCCGGCGGCTACTACCGGCTCGCGGCAGGGCGGACCATGCCGCCGCTCGTCCTGGACGACGACGAAGCGGTGGCCACCCTCCTGGCACTCGCCTCCCTCGCAGCCACCGGGCCGTCCACCGGAGGAGGGATCGACGACGCCGCGACCCGCGCCTACGGCAAGCTGGACCAGTTCCTCCCCGCCCGGCTGCGCCCTCGCGCGCTGGCTCTCCGCTCCAGCCTGGAGACCAGCCCCCAGCGCGCTCCGAGCGTGACCGCCCAGCAGCTCGGCCTCTTCGCCGACGCCATCGCCCGCCAGGAGACGATGACGTTCACCTACAGCAGCGCCCGCGGAGAACGGACGGAGCGGCGGGTGGAGCCGTACCGGCAGGTGCACCACCTCCTGCGCTGGTACGTGCTGGGCTGGGACCTCGAACGCCAGGACTGGCGGGTCTTCCGCCTGGACAGGGTCACCGAGCCGCTGCGGACCGGGGAGCGGTACGAGCCGCGGCCGCTGCCGGCCGGGTCGGCGTCGGAGTACCTGCGGCAGGGGCTGAACAGGGGCAAGCAGACCGTCAGGCTCCAGGTCGACGCACTCGCTGCGGACGTCGCCGACGCCCTCAAGTTCCAGGACGCCGAGATCCGTCCAGTGGGCGACCGGCGAACCGACGTCACCCTCGCGCTGGATTCCTGGCAGTGGCTGGTCCTCCACCTCGCCTTCCTCGACGCGGACTTCCGGATCGCGGAGGGAACGCAGTTCACAGAAGCCTGCGGCATCTTCGGCGAACGGCTCGTCGCTGCGGCATCGGACGAGCCCGGCGCGCAGAAGCCTCCGGGCACGGGGCAGGGCGGGCACGCGTCGGGCTCCGGCTGACGGGTCGCGCGCCTGGAACGGCGCCCGCCCGTGCTGGCAGCGCCCGCCCGTACCGGTGCAGACGGAGGCCACGAGCAGAGGACTCGATGCATCCGCTGAAGATCAATTCGCCGGAGTCGACGACCTCGCGGGGAGATCGAACAGCGCCACGCACGCTGACGGATGCACGCCACCCGGAGAACGGTGTACCGGGTACCCCCTCTAGCAGTCTCGGGCGTTGTGTATAACGGTTCTTGTCGAGTCGGGACGAAGCTTCGACGACATCCTCACACCCCCGTTAACGTCCGTCGCACCTTGAATATGTGTCTGGAGAGGAGGGCGGATGCGGTCCGCCATGACGTCGGGGCGGGCGGTCGGCACGATGCTGATCGTTCTCGCGGTCGTAGGAACCCTCGCTGCCCTGCTGCTTCCCATTCACTGGTTCGACGGGAACCGGTCCATCGCCGTCGCGCGGTCGGGCTGGCAGGACGACGGCAAGGGAACCTGGAAGACCGAATACGGGCCTCTCACCCCCCTCGACCGTGACTTCATCCAGAAGGTGCGCGCCGCAGCCCTGTGGGAGCTGCCCGCCGGCGAAGCCGCCAAGGAACGGGGCACGCGCAGGTCCGTACGGACGGCGGGCGACCATCTCGTCGACGGGCACACGGAGTTGGACAAGCGAGCCATCAAGGCAGGCCGCACGCTGAACGTCCCGCTCCCGTCAGAGCCGACAGGCGATCAGCAGGCGTACCTGAAAGAGATCCAGAACGCTCAGGGCGCGCAGTTCGACAGGGTCTTCGTCAACGACCTGCGGAGGCAGGCCGGTACGGTCTTCGGCCTCATCGGCCTGGTGCGTGACCAGACCCGCAACTCGATGGTGCGGTCGTTGACGACCAGGGCCAACTCCGTCGTCCTCGATCACATCACGGTCCTGGAGGACACGGGGCTCGTGGACTACAAGGGGCTCGTCCCGGCGGAGTGACGCCACCCGGGTCGTCCGGTCCTCCGGCCACGTGACCGGGGTCAGCGCACCGGCCCCGCCGGAGACCTCCGCGACGACCGCGGCCTGCGAGCTCCACCCGGCCTGACGGTGCTCCGCCGGGCCGGGCTCGGCCCGGGACGGCGGACCCAGAGGCTGCCCCGAGGGTTGTCGGCGTCCACGAGGGTGCCGTTGTCAGCAGTTCGGGCTAATGTCGGAATCCAGCTGTTTTTCCGATTCAGGAGGTTTCTCATGGCCTCGCGTCTCAACCCGTATCTCACCTTCGGCGGCGACGCCCGTCAGGCGATGGAGTTCTACCAAGGGTCTTCGGCGGCACGCTCGCCCTGAACACATTCGGTGAAGCCGGCCAGGCCGGCACCCCGATCGCCGACAAGATCATGCACGGCATGCTGGAGACCTCGAGCGGCTTCACGCTGATGGGGGCCGACACCCCGCCGGGGATGGAGCACACCCCGGGCAACAACTTCTCGGTGAGTCTCAGCGGGGACGACGAGGCCGAACTGCGGGGCTACTGGGAGAAGTTGTCCGCCGACGGCTCCGTGGCCGTGCCCCTGGAGAAGCAGATGTGGGGCGACGTCTTCGGCATGTGCACGGACCGGTTCGGCATCCCCTGGATGGTCAACATCGGCCAGTCGCAGAGCTGAGCAGGCAGCCCGTTCGGGAGGACGGGCGTCCGGGTCGTCTGAACTACCGTGTCCGGACGTGGGGATTGAGGACTGGCTGGCAGACACCCGGGCGTCCTATGACGCCGTCGCCGCCGGCTATGCGGACCAGGTCCGCGGTCTCCTGGACGAAACGCCCTGTGAACGGGCCTTCCTGAAGTCGTTCGCCGACCTGGTGCACACAACCGGCGACGGGCCGGTTGGCCGACGGTCCTTGGCCACCGGTCGGTGTAGCGGCGATCCCCGTCGATCCGTTCAGCGCGGTGACTGCGGAACGGGTGGCGAAGACTCCGTCGGCACTCTCATCCCGGCTCCCCTCATTCCGCGATCGGTCCCGGCGGTTCACTGCGACGGGGTGCTGCGGCACCGTTGTTGCCACGCGTTGTTGCGATGCGGCGCCTCAAATCGGGTGGTATTTGCCATGCGACTGCCTCTGACGTCTTGCAGATGCGAGGCGTGGCGCTTACGTTGCGCGGATGCAGAGTTACACGATCGGTCAGGCGGCTCGTCTGCTGGGCGTCAGTCCTGACACGGCGCGACGCTGGGCGGATGCCGGAAAGGTCGCGACCCACCGCGACGAGGGGGGCCGCCGCCTCATCGAAGGCAAGGATCTGGCCGCCTTCTCCATCGAGGTGGGCCAGGGCGGCATCGGGGAGGAGGAAGCGTCCTACACCTCGGCCCGTAACGCCTTTCCCGGCATCGTGACCGCCGTCAAGGTCGGTGATGTCGCTGCACAGGTCGAGATCCAGGCCGGCCCGCACCGGCTCGTGTCGCTGCTGACGCGTGAGGCCGTGGAGGAGCTGGGCCTGGAGGTCGGCATGCAGGCCGTCGCCAGGGTGAAGTCGACCAACGTGCACATCGACCTCACCTGATCGCACCGGTGCCTGGATTCCCTTCCCCCTTCAGCTCGCCCGCCGCCCGCACCACTCCATCCGCACCGTCGAGGAGCCTCAACTTCATGTCATCCACGCTTACACGGCGACGCACCGCGGCCGCGCTCACCGCCGCCGCGCTCCTGGTGCCGCTGGCCGCCTGCGGCAGCGACGGCGGCGACGAGAAGGGCAGCGGCGCCGAGGACGGTTCGAGCAGTGCGTCCAAGACCGACTTGACGGTCCTGGCAGCTTCTTCACTCACCGACGTCTTCAAGGCCGCCGGGAAGGCCTACGAGAAGAAGAACCCCGGGACGAAGCTGACGTTCTCCTTCGCCGGTTCACAGGAGCTGGCCGCTCAGGTCAAACAGGGTGCTCCTGCCGACGCGCTGGTCACCGCGGACACCAAGACCATGGACGGCCTGAGGTCCGATGTCGGCTCTTCCACCATCATCGCGAAGAACCGCCTGGTCATCGCCACTGAGAAGGGCAACCCGGAGAAGGTCGAGAACCTGAAGGACCTCGCCGACCCGAAGCTGAAGGTCGTCCTCGCCGCTCCTCAAGTACCGGTCGGCCGTTACAGCCAGCAGGTGCTGGACGCGCAGAAGGTCGACGTCAAGCCCGTCTCCCAGGAACCCAACGTCCGTGCTGTCCTGAGCAAGGTGGAACTCGGAGAGGCCGACGCGGGCATCGTCTACAAGACCGACGCCGCCACGACCGACGAGGTCGAGGCCGTCAAGGTCCCCGATGACGAGAACGCCGTCGCCTCCTACCCCGCCGCGACCCTGAAGTCGTCGAAACAGTCCAAGGAGGCCGCCGCATTCGTGAAGTGGCTCAGCACCCCTGAGGCGCAGAAGCTCCTCCGCGATGCGGGCTTCCAGAAGCCGTAGTCGCGTCGCGCGTGCCTGGGGCGCCGCCGGCCCAGTGCCGGACGGCCCCAGGCCGCAGGCAGCCGCAGACTCCCTCAACTCCCGAGCCTGGAACCGTCGATGAGCCGCCTCCGCGCACCCGGAACCCGCACCCCGGCCGTTCTCGTGGTGCCCGCTCTGGTCGCGGTCGCGTTTCTGCTGCTGCCGCTGGCCGGCATCCTCGCCCGGACCGAGTGGAGCGAGCTGGGCTCCCATCTGACCGGTCCCGACGTCACCGAGGCGCTCCGGCTCTCCCTGCTGGTGTCGTTCTGGGCGTTGGGGCTTTCCCTCGTGCTGGGCGTGCCGTTGGCGTGGCTGCTGGCCCGGGTCCGCTTCCCGGGCAAGGCGCTGGTGCGCTCGCTGGTGCTGTTGCCGATGGTGCTGCCGCCGACGGTGGGCGGTGTCGCGCTGCTGCTGGGATTCGGCCGCCGCGGGCTCCTCGGACCGTGGCTGGAGAGCGAGTTGGGCATCGTCCTGCCCTTCCACACCTCGGGTGCCGTCGTCGCGGCGACGTTCGTGGCAATGCCGTTTCTGATCATCAGCCTCGAAGGCACTCTCGCGGGGCTCCGGCCCAGCTACGAGGAGACCGCGGCCTCTCTCGGAGCCTCGCCGGTACGGGTGTTCTTCACCGTCACCCTCCCCATGGTTGCCCCGGGGCTGGCCGCAGGCGCCGCCCTCACCTGGGCCCGGGCACTCGGTGAGTTCGGCGCGACCATCACCTTCGCGGGCAACCTCCCCGGTACGACCCAGACCCTTCCGCTCCAGGTCTACCTGCTCCTTCAGGACCAGCCGGAGGCCGCCACCTCCGTGTCCCTGCTGCTGCTCGCGGTCGCCATGGCCGTCCTCGTCGCACTGCGCGGCCGCTGGACGGGCGCCACCGGCAACCGCGCCACGAGCAGGGTAGATCGGCCGGAGGGAAACACCGAGCCGGCAGAGGGCGCAGGCAGCGCCCCACACGACTTTGCGGCACCCTCAGCTCCACAGCGAGAGTGCTCACTGCAGGCGGAGATCACCGGATTCAACGACGTCACCCTCGACGCCCCGGCGGGCACCACGATCGCCGTGGTCGGGCCCAACGGCGCCGGGAAGACCACCCTCCTGCGCGCCCTCCTCGGGCTCACTCCACGCGCTCACGCCCAACTCCGCCTCGGTGGTGCCGACTTCACTGCTCTTCCCCCGCACCGGCGCGGCGTGGCCTGGGTGCCGCAGGACGGTGCCCTCTTCCCGCACCTGACGGCAATCGCCAACACCGCCTACGGCCTGCGTACGAAGGGCGTACACCGGAGAGAGGCACGCCGCACCGCGCAGGACTGGCTCGACCGGCTCGGTGTCGGCCACCTCGCGCGCCGCAAGCCCTCCCAGCTCTCCGGCGGTCAAGCCCAACGCGTCGCCCTGGCACGGGCCTTGGCCGCCGGCCCGCGGTTGCTCCTCCTCGACGAGCCGCTCGCCGCCCTCGACCAGACCACCCGCGCCCAGGTGCGGCACACCCTGCGCACCCACCTCGAAAGCTTCGGCGGCGTCTGCCTGATCGTCACCCATGACCCCGTCGAGGCCATCTCGCTCGGCGACCGCGTGCTCGTCCTCGACGCAGGGCGGACGCTTCAGCACGACACACCCGGCGAGGTCTCCCGGCACCCCCGCTCTCCCTGGGTGGCACGGATGCTCGGCCGCAACGCCTGGCCGGGAAGCGCCACTTCGCACGGCGCTCTCACACTCAGCGGCGGGGGCACCCTCCTCGTCGCAGACCCCATGGCCGAAGGGACGGAAGCTCTGGCGATCATCGCTCCCGAGGCCGTCGCCGTGCACCGCGAGCGCCCAGTGGGCAGCCCTCGGAACGTCTGGCCCGGAACCGTCCGGGAGATCACCGCCGTCGGCAGCCGCCTCCGTGTCGTCATCACCTCGCCCGAAGTCCCGGACGTGATCGCCGAGATCACCCCCCAGGCGGCGAGCGAACTCGAACTCGGCGACGGCACCAGCGTGTGGACCAGTGTCAAAGCGACCGAGGTCACCGTTGTCACTCGCTGAGCCGCGCCTCGGAGACGGCAGCCGTTCCGCATCAGCACACGGGACCGTTCTCGTGGTGGCTCCGGACCCTTACACCCGGTCGGCGGCGATCAGCAGGTACTGGAAACTGCCGTTGCGGTACGCGTTCACGAAGCTGTCCTCGATGCCCGTGACCAGGTGGTCGGCCTCCCGGCGCAGCTCCCAGTAGGGAAGCGCGGTGGCCGTCAGGTCCTCGACGTGCACCGGTACGAGCCGGTTGCGGGCCATGGCGCGGAAGTACGCCGAACGGGGATGGATGTCGCAGATGTAGTGGGCGTTGATCAGAGACACCTCACGGGAGGCCTGCCCGTAAGTGTCGTTGTAGCAACCGGTGATCACCACGTAGCGGCCACCGCGGCGAAGCAGCCGCGCGTGCTCGGCGAACAGCAGCTCCAGCTCGACGTACATGGTGGACTCGTTGTTCCACGACGCCGCGTACGCACCCGAGGCGAAGCCGGTGTCGAGCATGTTGCGCTCGTAGTAGCGAACCTTGTCGTCGATGCCCCGCTTGCGCGCCTGCTGGTTGGCGAAGTCGGCCTGCTTGGTGGAGAGCGTGACGCCGTCGGCCTGACAGCCGTACCGCAGGTTGGCCACCACGCTGCCTCCCCCGCGTCCGCAGCCGGCGTCGAAGACGCGGTCGGTGGGGGAGAGTTCGCCGAGATGGGAGGCGAGGAGTTCGGCCTGGGCGTGTTCCAGGCGGTGCAGTTCGCGAGTGATCCGGTCCTGGCGCTTGATCGCGTCCGGCTCGTCCAGCACGGACCGGTCGGCGTCCCCCACGCCGTAGTGGTGGTGGTACAGGTCGTCGATCTTTCCCAGTTCGAGATTGACCGGGTTCTCCTCGGCGTTCCAGTAGTCCGCCACGCGGGTCTGGTAAGTGGACTGGTTCGGGATCGGCGCGGAGGCGGTGCGCATGGGAGAGGTCGTCAACGGTGGCTCCTTGCTGTGGTGCTTCGGGACGGTGAGGGACTTCGGCTACCAGTAGTTGGGCAGGTTGTAGCGGTCGGTGTTCGTGGCGTGCCACTCGTGGTTTCCGGACACCCAGGCGGCCAGGCTGGTGGTGTACCTCTCGATGAGGGGCGACGCGGCGGACGCGGCTGCGGACTCCGTCTCGAACGCCTCCATGATCTGGTTGTGGATCTCGACGCTCTTCAAGTAGGCGGCCTTGAGGCCGCGTTTCTCGTTCGCGGCCACCACTTGGGGCAGGTTGAGGTGATCGGGGTCGCTCGCCAGCTCCTTGGTGAAGGAGTACAGATCGTTGACGATCGTCGTGGCGTTGCAGGCCAGAGCGGTGATCCGCTGGATCTCAGGACGGGCGTAGAGCGGTTCCGGCAGTTCGTAGCCGTCCACGGCATCGACGATCGACAGGCAAGGGCGGAAGTTGTTGAACTGCCGCATCACCAGGTACTCCCAGACTTCCGGCACATGCCGGGTCTCCGCCCAGGAGGCCTCGGCCAGATAGCCCAGGTGCAGCCGGGCGACATCGTGCACGAACCGGTCGGTCTGACTCGGCGTGGCGACGGCGGCGTACTCCTTCAGGGCACAGTGATACGCGCGCCTCGGGCTGTCGGACTGCACTCCCCGGCGCCATTCCTCCTCCAGCCCGGGAGTTGCGTGGAACGGATCGAGCGCCGACTGGGCCACGACGAGCCGGCCCCCCAGGCCGCGGCGCGCGGCACCTCTGCCTTCGTCTTCCTCGCAGTAGCAGCTGTCGACGATGTTCTCGGCCATCAGCAGCTTGCCGGCGACGGTGAGGCGTTCCATGTCGACGGCGGCGGGGTGCTGCAGTGCCACTGCCCGGCCGAACTGGAACTGCGTGAAGTCCCCTGTCCATTCCGGGGGGAACAAGTCCAGCCGGCGTGCCCAGGCCTGCAGCCTCCGGTCGAGCTCCGCCACCTTCTCCGGGTCGACGGGTGCGGCAGGCCGGTACCTCAGGCCGGGAACTGCTCCTCCGCGTCGGGCCCGGATGGCAGGGGCGGGACTGTGAGGGCCGGGCGGTGAGAACGCGGCGGTGACGTTCGGGGAGGTGCTCATGGTTGCGTACTCCACACGGTCGGTCCGCAGTCCGGGCGAGCTGGACGTTCGCCGGGATCCGGGCTGCGTCAGGCACGAGAACGGCAAGCGGTGGTAGGCGGTCACGAGGTGTTCGACGACGGCGGCCCTGTCGATGCCCGCAAACCGGCGTTCAGGCCGGGCGCCGCGTCCCGCCCCGGTGGTCGTCGTCAGCTGCCGCGCGGCCCGTACGCCGAGACCCGTGAGGGCTTCGCCCGAGGTTGCTGTCAGGGCGCTTCGAGGGCGGGCTGTCCGTGGCGGTGTCCGGTGCTGACACATTCCCTCCGGGAAGCTGAACGGAAGTGAGGCGGAACGTACGGGGCGAGCGCGGGGGCCGTGCGCAGGACCGAGCTAAGCAAGCGACGAGAGCACGCCGACAGAGCGTGAAGGGGCGGGCGCATGCGCAGAGCGCATAAACCGGCGGATCGAAGTGGAAGGCGCACGCCGCTCGCATCGCACGCCGTGCCGTTTCGGCCGGGACGGGCGGGCCGGGGTCCTCAACTCGCGTGCTGTGCCTGGCAACGGTGACGTCGGCCGTGCCGCTCGACTGGTGCAGGCCGATCCCGAAGCGAGGCCGCCGGTGACGGCCGCACTTGTGTTTCGCCGGGTCGGATTCCGCACCTCGGTGGCAGGCTGCAAGGCGCGTGCACCTGATCGCGCCACCGGAAAGCCTGTCACTGTCGAGGAGTAACGATGGAAGCCACCGGCATCACAGCGAACCTGGTCGTCCCGGACATCGCGCTCGCCCGCGATTTCTACACCGGGTATCTCGGCTTGAGCGTCGAGGAGATGAACCTCGGCTGGGTGGCCCGGTACCGGTCGCCGGACGGCCGTGCGGAGGTCCAGCTCCTCACACGCGACGCGAGCGCGTCCCTGAATCCCGTCGCCTCGGTCAGGGTCGGTGCGGCCGTCGACGACGCATACGCCGAGGCACAGAGGCGCGGGTACGAGATCGTCCATCCGCTCACCGACGAACCGTGGGGCTTGCGCCGGTTCTTCGTCCGCGCACCTGACGGCAACATCCTGAACATGGCCGGCCATCGGGACGACTGAGCGCGACCCTGGTTTCAGCTCGGGGCACGGGTGAAGTCCCGTAGCCGGCGCGGGACTTCACCCGTGCCGGCTTCCGAGGTCTTCATCGGCCCCGGCCCGGCCCCGGCCCGGCTCGGTCACGCGTCGGCCGAGTCGGGAGACGGTCGTGGCAGGGGTCAGTTGCTCCGGCCGCGGTCGAGTTCCCAAAGCTGCAGCAGGGACGAGGAGTTGAGCGCCCACTCCACGCCTGTGATGTCGTCGTGCGCCGCGATGTACTCCTTGCCTTGCCACAACGGCAGCACCGGGACCTCCGCGGCGACGATGTCCTGGGCACGGGCGAAACTCGTCGAGGCGTCCGTACGGTTGGGCTCGGTCCGGGTCCGCGGTATGAGTTCCTTGCTGATCTCCTTGTTGGTGAAGGGGGAGTTGAGGACGTTGTTCTTCTCGAGGAAGGGCGCGATGAAGTTCTCCGCGTCCGGGAAGTCCGGGAGCCAGGCGTAGGCGTAGACCTGGTACTTCCCCTCCGCCGCCGCCGAGCTGTAGGAAGTCGGGGACTCGGTCTTGACGGTCGCGTCGAAGAGTTCGGTGTCGTTCAGCTGCTTCTCGAGCAGCGCGAACTCCTTGGCGGACGAGCTGCCTCGGGGGACCTTCGGGCGGTGAAGGGTGATTTTCACCGGGGTCTTCACATCGGACTTGCGAAGGGTGCGCTTCGCCTCTTTGACGCTCGGCTCGCCGTACTCGTTGAAGAAGGAGTTCTTGTGCCCCAGCAGGCCGCCGGGAACGAGGGAGTACAGCGGCTCAGCAGTGCGCGAGTACACGTCACTGACCAACTGCTTGCGGTCGATGACCTGGGCGAAGGCCTGCCGCACGGCCCGCCGTCCCACGGTCTTGTCCTCCGTGTCGAAGACGAGGTAGCGCACGCCCTGTCCCGGCTGTTCCACGAGGTCGATCTGATCCTCCGGGTCCGCCTCCAGCCGCTTGATGTAGCGGGACGAGATGCCGCTGTTCATCATGTCGATGTCACCGGAGTCGAGCGCCTTCTGAATGGAATTCGCGGAGTCGAAGAAGCGCAGCTCGATCTTGTCGTTCTTCGCCTGGGCCCCGCCCCTGTAATCCGGATTCCTGGAAAGGAGCACTTTGTGCCCCTTGGTGTCGAAGTCGTCAAGTACGTACGGCCCGGAGCCGGTTCCCTTGGAGTTCTTGACGAGGCGGTCGGAGGGATAGGTCTGGCCGTCGACGATGGCGGCAGCGGGGGTGGCGAGCTTGAACGGGAAGGTGGCGTCCGGCTTCTTGAGGTGGAAGGCGACCTTGTTGCCGACGCGGGGCTCGACCTTGTCGACGTTGCTGAGCAGCGAGGCCGGACCGCCCTGGTGGTTGATGCGGAGCAGGCGCTCGACGGAGAACGCCACGTCCTCGGCGGTCAGCTGGTTCCCGTTGGAGAAGGTCAGCCCGGTCCGCATGGTGCAGATGTACTGCTGCTTCCGCTTGTCGGTGAAGTCGCACCTCCTTGCCGCGTCCGTCACCGGCTGGGTGCCCGTACGGGGCGGCCTCAGCAGCGTCTGGAAGGTGTTGCGCATGATGTTCCAGGAGCTGAGATCGTAGGACGCGGCCGGGTCGAAGGGCGCCGGGGTGTCCCGGGTGACCGCGACTTTCGCCGTCGTGCCCACCACGATGGTCTTTCCCTCGCCTCCCTTCCCGTCCATTCCGCCGCTGCAGGCGGCGAGTGTGGAGGCAAGCAGCCCAGCGAGGGCGAGTGGCGTAAAGGTCCTGCGGATCATGGTCGGCGCCCTCCATCGTCTGTCGCACAGGCGAGGTGCGGAGAGACGCCAATACATCTGCAGTGACAATCCGGCCCAGGGTGGCGCGGAATGGCCCACCCTGCATCGGACAAAAGATCACCGGGTCCGCAAATACGGATGCAGGAACGTATCACACGTCAACGAACCAATATGGACACATTGGTTCGCGGATCGCCCGTCTGACTCGATTTCCACTTCGTGAGCAGGAAGTTGTCGATGCCTCGCTC
Organism: Streptomyces albidus (ex Kaewkla and Franco 2022); assembly: GCF_013870515.1. Lineage (GTDB taxonomy): Bacteria > Actinomycetota > Actinomycetes > Streptomycetales > Streptomycetaceae > Streptomyces > Streptomyces albidus. The sequence continues at coordinate 56,452 of NZ_JACBXA010000012.1, forward strand.
AACTATAAGCCTTACCGCATCAACTGCGGTGTCGCACGGGCTAGTTCGCTCCTGGTCAGCGTCTTCAAGCAATGGAGGAGGCGCATTGTGCACGGCCCTTCGGGGAATTGTTTGTGATTTCCGGATCGCTGCATGATTGTCCCGACATGACAGATCCGGCGGTGAGAAACGAAAGTGTTCGGGTTCTCGATCCTGCACCAAACAGCAAAGAGGAGGCAATGAAACGCGTTTTCTGGTTTGAAAGAATGCCGTACGGGCGGCGCCCGGCCTTTGATGCGGAGGCCGTCGTGAGCGTTGTGCGGCAGGGAAGTGGTGACGTGACGGTCGCGATCGACGAGCCGGAGTCATGCCGCCGCTGCTCCGGCTAGCGTGAGGGGTGTGACGCTGTTCATCTCCCCCGAAGGGCCGGGCTTCTCCGAGCTGGTCCGACAAGCGATGTCGTCCACACAGCGCGGCTACGACCTGCTCGCGCCGAAGTTCGAGAGCAGCCCGTTCCGTACCCCGGACGAGATGCTGGACGCCACCGCTCGCGCGCTGCGCCCGCTCGGCCCGTTCGAGACAGGGCTCGACCTCTGCTGCGGCACCGGGGCCGGCGTCGACCGGGTGCTGCGGCAGGTGTGCACGGGCCCCGTCACCGGGGTCGACTTCAGCGAGGGGATGCTTGCCGAGGCCCGCCGGTCGGTGCCCGGCGCGCGGTGG
>NZ_JACBXA010000120.1 GCF_013870515.1 Streptomyces albidus (ex Kaewkla and Franco 2022)
CGACAACCGGTCCCGCGCGGGCTACGTCGCCTACTTCTCCGACCCGGCCAACGCGACGCGTACCGCCGTCTCCTTCGTCGCGGAGGTCGTCCGCGAGCTGGTGCAGTCGACCCGGGCGCGGTTCAGCGGCCGTCGGCCGCGCGTCTCACGGGGCGGGCTCTACCCCTTCATCCGTGCCTTCGCCACGGTCGTGCAGCGTGACGTGGTCGTCGCGGCCGTACTGGGGGACGTCTTCAGCGGCCGTACCGCCGTCTTCGCCGACCTCGTGGCCTACGACGAGGTGGCACACCACTCGGGGCCCGGCGGGCATGACGCCCAGCAGGTGCTGCGCCGCCTCGACCGGTCGCTCGCGCTGATCACCAAGGCGGTCCAGCGGGCCCCGCGTCCGTACCGCGTCGTGCTGCTCTCCGACCACGGCCAGAGCGAGGGAGCGACCTTTCGCGACGCCTACGGGCTGACTCTCGAGGACCTGGTGCGGGCCGGCTGCGGGCTTCCCGTCTCGCGGCGTGTGGTCCGCACGCCGAGCGGTGCGGAGGCGCGTGCGGCAGCTCGGGCCGCGCTGCACAGGCCGGAGGTTCACCCGCACGACGGGGAGCGCACACCGTCCAAGAGCGCGGGGCCGCTCGTCCTGGCCTCCGGCAACCTCGGTCTCGTCTCGTTCCCCGACGTGCCGGACCAGATGTCGCTGGAGCAGGTGGAGAAGCGGTATCCGGCACTTCTGCGTACGCTCGCCGACCACCCGGGCATCGGGTTCCTGCTGCTGCGCAGCGAGCAGCACGGCCCCGTGGTCCTCGGCCGGGACGGGGCCGAACACCGCCTGAACACCGGCGAGATCATCGGCGGGAGCGACCCCCTGGAGCCGTTCGGTCCGGGTGCGGCGCAGACCGTGCGCCGTACGGCAGGGTTCCAGAACGTGCCGGACATCATGATCAACTCTGTGGTCGACGCGGAGGCCGGAACGGTTCACGCCTTCGAGGAGCAGATCGGCTCGCACGGCGGGCTGGGCGGTGAGCAGAACCACGCGTTCCTGCTCTCGCCGGTGGAACTGTCCGCTCCGACCGACGGCGAGGAACTGGTCGGGGCCGAGCGCGTGCACCTCGTACTGCGCCGCTGGCTGAACGAGTCGGCCGGCTGCTTCGTCCCGTCGCCCAAGTCCGGCGACGCGTCGCAGGCGGCCGAGGAGGAGTTCCCGGCACCTCACCCCGCGTGACGGGCAGCTGAGGACCGCGGCGCATTGTGACGTTTCCCGGTGACCTCTCATCGCGGTAGGCGATCGCTGAGCCGGCGCCCCCTGCGGGAGCACCGGCTCAGCGGAGCGAGGCGTCAGGACGTGCGGCCGTCAGCTCCCGACCGCAGGGGCACCCCCACCTCGTGCAGGTGGCGGAGCGCCTCACGCCACGAGGCGACGAGCCCCGTCTCGTGGTAGCCGACGCCGAGTTCGGCACAGTAGTCGCGCACGATGACCTGCGCGCGGCGCAGATGCGGCGACGGCATGCTCGGGAAGAGGTGGTGCTCGATCTGGTAGTTGAGCCCGCCCAGCGCGATGTCGGTGAACGGTCCGCCCCGTACGTTGCGGGAGGTGAGCACCTGCCGGCGCAGGAAGTCCGGACGGTCCTCACCGGTGAGCGTGGGCATGCCCTTGTGGTTGGGGGCGAAGATGGACCCGAGGTAGACGCCGAAGACGGCCTGGTGCACGAAGAGGAACGCCAGCGCCGTCGTGGGCGGCAGCACGAGGAAGAGCGCTGCCAGGTACCCGCCGAGGTGTGCGAAGAGCAGCGTGCCCTCCAACACGCGCTTCTTCATGTGCCGTTCGCGCAGCGCCCGGATGCTCGAGACGTGGAGGTTGAAGCCTTCGAGCGTGAGAAGCGGGAAGAAGAGCCCGGCCTGGTGCCGCCCGATGAAGCGCGGCAGACCCTTCGCGGCGCGGGCCTGGTCCTGCGACCAGACGAGGATGTCGGGGCTGACGTCCGGGTCCAGCTCCTCGTGGTTCGGGTTGGCGTGGTGCCGCGTGTGCTTGTTCATCCACCAGCCGTAGGACATCCCGATGCCGAGGTTGCCGACGAGGCGCCCGCCGACCTCGCTCGCCCTGCGCCGGGTGAAGACCTGGCGGTGGGCGAGATCGTGCGCCGCCAGGGCGAGTTGCCCGAAGACCAGACCGAGGAAGACGGCGACCGCCATCTGCCACCAGGTGTCGCCGAGCACGAAGAACGCCGTCCAGCCCGCCGTGAGTGCCACACCCACGAGCGTCAGCCGCAGCGTGTAGTAGCCCGGCCGGCGTCTGAGGAGCCCGGCCTCGGCGATGCGCCGGGAGAGCTCGGCGAAGTCGCTGCCCCGTTCGGTCCGTTCGGTGCCGCGGGGTGACGGTGCGGTGGGCACCGGGGTCGCTGTCGTCATGTGAACAAGCCTCGTGGTGGGGGCTCTTCGCCGACAGCCGCGCAGCCCGCCTCCCGGCAGGGGTGCAGACCGCATGAGGGGGGTGTCGCTGGGTGCACCCCCGCACCGGGGGTCGCCCGCGGATCAGAAGTCCTGCGAGGACTCCGACCCGTAGTGGCCAGTGCCCTGCATCCGTTGGAGGTGGAGGTGACGGGAGAGCCGGAGCACCGGCCTGACCAGCAACTCCACGCTGCCGAAGACGAAGCACCAGGTGCCCGGGGTCTGCCATTCGGGAGAGAAGAACATGACGCTGCCGATGAGGAACCACACGGCGATGAGGATGTCGTTGGCGATGGACGCCACCTCGTAGCGCTGCCGGATCACCAGCTCTTCCTTGCCCACGTGCAGCGTCAGCGCGTTGGGTCCTGGCTCTCGCGGCCCGTTCTCGGACACCCTCGGTCTCCCGTCACCCGTCGTGGGTCCAGCTCAGCAGCTCCGGCTCCCGCAAGGTGTTGATGACGCGCTCGGCCGGCACGCCGCACTCCACTGCGCGTACGCAGCCGTTCATCTGCCAGTCGAGCTGGCCCGGGGCGTGCGCGTCGGTGTCGATGGAGAAGAAGACCCCGGCGTCCACCGCCCGGCGCAGCAGACGGCGCGGCGGATCGAGCCTTTCCGGGCGGCAGTTGATCTCCACGGCGGTGCCGGACTCGGCACACGCGGCGAAGACCGCGTCCGCGTCGAACTCCGACTCCGGGCGGCTCGAGCGCAGCCTGCCCGTGCAGTGGCCCAGCACGTCGACCAGCGGGTTGCGGACGGCCGCGAGCATCCGCCGCGTCATCTCCGCCCTGGGCATCCTCAGCTTGGAGTGCACGGACGCGACCACCACGTCGAGCCCGGCGAGCAGCTCCTCCTCCTGGTCCAGGGAGCCGTCGAGGAGGATGTCGCACTCGATGCCGGTCAGCAGCCGGAACGGTGCCAGCTGTTCGTTGACCTCCGCGACCACCTCCAGCTGTGCGCGCAGCCGCTCGGGGGAGAGTCCGCGTGCGACGGTCAGCCGGGGCGAGTGGTCGGTCAGCACCGCCCATTCGTGGCCGAGCTCCTTGGCCGCGCGGGCCATCGTCTCGATCGGGCTGCCGCCGTCGGACCAGTCGGAGTGCAGGTGGCAGTCGCCGCGCAGCGCCGAGCGAAGGCGGACGGCCTCCTCGGCGTACGGGGCCTGACGTTCCGCCTCGGCTTCGGTCTCGGCCTCCGTCTCCAGCTTCGCGAGGTACTGCGGGACCTCGCCGCGCAGCGCTTCCCGTACGACCTGTGCGGTCTTGGGCCCCACCCCTTTGAGCGACTCCAGGCTCCCGGCGGCGGCACGCTGCTCCACTTCCTGTGCCGTCAGGCCCGCCAGCACGTCCGACGCGGTACGGAAGGCCCGCACCCGGTACGTCGGCGCCTGCCCGCGCTCCAGCAGAAAAGCGATCCGGTCCAGTGCCGTCTGCGGGTCCACCAATGCCTCCGGGGGGATGCGTTCGGGTGTCCCCGTCGTCCGTAGGGGGACAGTCCTCCCCCTACGGTGACTCACCGGCCGCGCCGGTGCGCGCCGGAGCCGTCGAGAGCCACGCCGCGGTGTCGGCGGGCAGCCGTCCTCCGGACGTCGGACCGCTGGCCAGCAGCACCTTCGCGTCCTCGGGGAGAAGCAGTTCTCCGGGACCGAAATTGACCATGCACCGCATCCCCGTGCCGCGGTCGAACGCGAGGTGCGAGGCGCCGGACTCGGACAGCAGCCGCAGCGGCCCTCCGCCCGTCGCGGGATGTTCCCGGCGGATGCGGAGCGCCTCCCGGTAGAGGGCGAGCACGGAATCCGGGTCGTCCTGCTGTGCCCGTACGGTGAGCGCGCCCCAGTCCTCCGGCTGGGGGAACCAGCACTCCGAGGGCGCCGCCGTGGAGAAGCCGTACGGGGGAGCCGTCCCGGACCAGGGCAGCGGCACGCGGCAGCCGTCCCGCCCGCGCTCGGTGTGCCCGGAGCGTTCCCAGACGGGGTCGCGCAGCCGGTCGTCGGGCAGCTGAGCCTGCGGCAGGCCCAGCTCCTCGCCCTGGTAGACGTAGGCCGTTCCGGGCAGCGCCAGCATCAGCAGCGCCGCCGCCCGTGCCCGCCGCATCCCGGTGCTGCCGCCGCCGAAGCGGGTGACGGGGCGTACGGAGTCATGGCTGGAGAGGACCCAGGTGACGGGCGCACCCACCGACTCCATCGCCCGTGCCGAGTCCTCGATGACGCGGTGCAGGGCGGCCTGGTCCCAATCGCACTCCAGGAAGGCGAAGTTGAAGCTCTGCTGCATCTCGTCCGGACGGACGTAGCGGGCCAGGCGCCCCGGTTCGAAGACGGCCGCCTCGGCGACGAGCAGCCGGTCGTGGGCGGCGGCGGAGCCGGGCGGTCCCTCGGGGTGAGCGGCCAGCAGGGCACGCCAGCTCCGGTAGAGGGGGTGCAGCTCCTCCTGGTCGTAGTAGGGCATCAGGTGGTTGCGCAGCGGATCCTGGTGCTGCCCGGGTCCGGCGTCGGGCAGACCGCGGGCCTTGAACAGCGCGTGGGCGACGTCCACACGGAAGCCGTCGACGCCGTGATCCAGCCACCAGCGCATGACTCGCTCGAACTCGGCGGGCACCTCCGGATTGCGCCAGTCCAGGTCCGGCTGCTCGGGAGCGTGCAGGTGCAGATACCACTCGCCGTCGGGGACCCGGGTCCAGGCCGGGCCGCCGAAGGCGGAGCACCAGTCGTTGGGCGGCTCCTCGCCGTGCGGACCGCGGCCCGCACGGAAGATGTAGCGGGCCCTGGCCGGGTCTCCGGCAGGTGCGCCGAGAGCCGCACGGAACCAGGGGTGTTCGGAGGAGGTGTGGTTCGGGACGAGGTCGACGAGCACGCGCAGCCCCAGGGCGTGCGCTTCGGCCGTGAGCGCGTCCAGGTCCTCGACCGTGCCCACGTCCCGTGCCACGCCTGTGGGGTCGCTGATGTCGTAACCGGCGTCGACCAGCGGCGAGGGGCAGAACGGCGTGAGCCACAGGGCGTCCACACCGAGGTCACGCAGGTGGGGCAGGCGCGCCCGCGCTCCGGCGAGGTCGCCCACCCCGTCGCCGTCGGAGTCCGCGAACGAGCGGGGGTGGATCTCGTAGCAGACGGCGTCCCGCCACCAGGCGTCACGCGTCACGAAGCCCCCCGCCCGTCCTCGACGTGGTGTGCGGTCACTCCGTCCGTTCCAGACGGGCGACGCCGATGTGCGCGTCCGCCATGCCGTAGAAGACGTACCGGACGCCGTCGATCTCCTCGATGGCCGTGGGGAAGACGACGTTGGGCACCGTGCCCGAACGCTCCTCCTCCGTCTCCGGGGCCATCAGCGGCTCCGAGGAGCGGGCGAGCACCTTCGCCGGGTCCGCCGGGTCGAGGATCATCGCGCCGGCCGCGTAGCTGACGTGCTGGTTCGGTACGAAGGGGTCCTTGATGCTGCCGGACACGCCGTGGTGGATGAGCAGCCAGCCCTCCTCGACCTGGATCGGCGCCGGGCCGGCACCGATCTTCAGGCTCTCCCAGGGGTGTTCGGACAGTGCGACGAGCCGGTGGTTCCGCGGCCTGGTCAGCGCGGTGATGTCCGCCTCCGCCTCGGCGACGGGGACGTAGGAGATCCAGATGCCGGGACGTTCGTCGCTCACGCCGGCCGGCAGGTGCACGCCCTCACCGGGGCGGAACCAGGCCAGATCCCACATGGGCCGGTGCAGCATCGCGTAGGCGGGCTCCCCGTCCGGGCCCGGGACCGGGACGGGGAAGTGCACGACGTCCTTGTTGGGGAAGAGGTTGAGGTCGGTGTCCAGGTCGGGCTGGTAGGCGAACTGGAGCGGCCCCAGGCGCCTCCACTCCCTGAGGTCGGACGAGACGGCGAGCGCCGGCTTCGGCCCGAGCGGGCCGTAGGCCACGTACGACATCACGTACTGCCCGAGGCTCGGGATCCACGTCACCCGCGGATCCTCGACCCCGGCGTTGTTCGTGCCCCGCTCCCAGCCGGCGTCGGGTGCCAGGACCACGCCGCGCCGGGCGACGCCGGTCGGCACGCCCTCGGTCAGGGTCACCTCGGCGAGGCCGACACGGGAGACGTTGCCCTCCGCCACGAGCCTCGGCAGCAGGTGCAGGGCGCCGTCCTCGGTACGTCCGGACGCGGGGTTGAGCACACCCTCCGCCTCCAGGGGATCCCCCGGAGAGGGCGACATGACGACACCCTCCCGGACGAGCCGGTACGGGATGTGAGTCGGGTCGGTGTGAGTGGTGCGGTCGTGCACGGTGCGATCAGCCCTTTATTCCGGAGTCGATGTTCGTCTGTGTGAAGTGGCGCTGGAAGAGGAGGAAGAGCACGACTGCGGGGGCAGCCAGAACGCATGCCCCGGCCATGAGGGCCCCCGCCGGGTTCTCGACGGTGCCGCGCAGATTGCTCATGAAGCCCGCCAGGGAGACGGCGAGCGGCTGCATGGAGGCGTCCTTGGTCACCAGGAACGGCCAGAGGAACTCGTTCCAGGGGCCGATGAAGGTGAGCAGCGTGCCGGTGAGCAGCGCGGGACGGGCCATGGGGATGGCGACGCGCCACAGGATGCGCAGTTCGCCGGCGCCGTCGATGCGTGCCTGCTCGAAGAGTTCGGGGGGCATCTGCAGGAAGAACTGGCGGAAGAGGAAGACGGCGGTGGAGTTGATCGCGAAGGGCAGGATCATCCCCAGATAGCTGTCGCCCAGTCCGTAGTCCCGCACCACCAGCACGTACAGCGGCAGCATCAGCAGCTGGAACGGCACGGTCTGCACGAGGAGCAGCGAGGCGAAGAGCGTGCCGCGGCCGCGGAAGTGCAGCCGGGCGAGGGCGTATCCGGCGAGTACGCCCAGTACGAGGGTGCACAGCAGCACGCCCATCGTGAAGATGCCGGAGTTGATCAGCGAAGTGCCCAGCGAGATGGCGGTGTTGATGGCCTCGTAGTTCTGCGTCCCGCTGGTGCCCGGGCGAGGGATCGCCGATCCCAGGTCGCCCGTGGTCGCCTTCTGCAGCGACTCGCCGAACATGTAGAGGAACGGGAAGAGGAAGACGACGGCGCCCAGCAGGAGCACCAGCAGGCTCAGTGGACGGCGGGCGGAACCGCGACTCGGATTCATGGCTCAGGCCCCCTTCTTGTCGTTCTTCTCGGTGAACCTGCGGGCGATCAGGGAGAGCGTCACCACGAAGAGCACGAGCACGACGCCGAGCGCGGCCGCGAAGTCGGGGTGAGCCTGCTCGATGCCCTTCTGATAGAGGATCAGCACCGGTGAGGCCGAGGCGTGATCGGGTCCGCCGCCGCCGGTGAGCAGGTACGGCTCGGTGAAGAGGTTGGAGCCGGTGATGATGGCCAGCACCGTGACGAGGGTGGTGGCATGACGTACGCCGGGCACGGTCACCGTCAGGAAGGTCCTCACGCGACCCGCGCCGTCGACGGCAGCCGACTCGTACAGCTCCCCGGGCACGCTCTGCAGCGCGGCCAGATAGAGCATCACGAAGAAGCCCAGTCCCTTCCAGGTGACGAACACCGCCACGACCGGCATCGCCAGCGTGGAGTTGACCAGCCATGAAGGGTCGGGTGCGAGGTCGCCCAGCAGCTTGTTGACCAGTCCGTCGGTGCCGAAGAGGAACGACCACACCGCCACCAGGGCCACGCTCGCGGTGACGTACGGCAGGTAGTACGCGGCACGGAAGAAGGAGCGCAGCGGCAGCTTCGCGTTGAGCGCCGATGCCAGTGTGAGAGACAGCAGCACGGTCAGCGGCACGTTGATGACGAGGAAGATGCCGATGTTGAGGAAGGAGCGCAGCACCACCGGATCGGTGAGCACGTCCACGTAGTTGGCCAGCCCGACCCACGGTGCGTCCACGTCGGCGCCGGGCGCCGTGAAGTAGAAGCGGTGGAAGGACATCCACACCGTGTAGCCGAGCGGCACGGCGAAGACCACGAGCAGGAACAGTGCGTACGGCGAGACGAACAGGGCGCCCAGCGACGGGCGGCGCGGACGGTGCCCGCCGCCCTGGGAGCGCGACGGGTGCCCGCCGCTCTGAGGGCGCGGCCGGTGCCCGCTGCCCTGCGAGCGCGATATGAGGGGGAGACTCATCAGGGGACCTCAGTATTCGTCAAGGATCGTGGAGATGTCGCGGGAGGCGTCGCGCAGCGCGCCCTCGGGCCTCTCCCGGCCGAAGACGACGGACGCGGTCCACCTGTCACGCAGCGCCTGCCACATATCGATGGAGCCGGCGACGCTGGGGACCTCGACCGTGCGGTCGGCCTGTTCGGCGTACTTCTTGTAGCCGGGGTTCTTCTCGAAGTAGGACCGGTACTCGTCCAGCAGGTCCGGGCGCATCGGCATCTGGCCGGTGTCCTTCAGGAACGCTCCGTCCTGCTTCTTCGACGTCGCGAACTTCAGCACGTCCCAGGCCGTGGCCCGGTTCCTGCAGGCGCTGAACATCGAGACGGACTTCTCGTCCGAGAACGTGCTGGTCTCCTTGAGCGACCGGCCCTCGGAGGTCGGCACCGGCACGACGCCCCAGTCGATGCTGTCCTTGTACGCCGCCACGGCCCACGGCCCGGCGATGGTCATCGCGGACTTGCCCGCGGCCATGGCGTCGCCCGGGAAGGCCTCCTGCGGCGCCAGCTTCTCCCGGTAGACCGTGCGCCAGAAGTTCGCGACGCGGCGCCCGGCAGGAGTGTCGAACTGCGGCTTGCCGTCCTTCACGAGCTGCTTGCCGTCGCTCTCCGCGATGAAGGACGGGTAGAAGTCGAACCAGGACTGGAAGAACTCGGAGCTGGGCGCCGGCCAGATCGCCGCCTTGGCGGCACCGCTGCGGACGATCTTGCGCGAGCTGTCCAGGAAGTCCTTGTACGTGGACAGCTTCGGGTGCTCGGGATCGAGTCCGGCCTTCTTGAAGTGCTTCTTGTTGTAAAGGATCATCACCGGGTTGCTCTTCCACGGCAGCTGGTAGAACTTGCCGTCCTCCGAGCGGTATTGAGCGGCGCGCTCTCCCGTACGGGAGGTGACGTAGCGCTCCCCGCCGGGGAAGTCGTCGAGCGGGACGAGTCCGGCCTGCTTCTGGAACTGGGGCACCGAGGCGGGTGAGGCGTTGAAGACCAGGCAGGCGCTGTTGCCGGCGATGATCGAGGCGCTCAGCGCCTCCTCGGAGGTCTTGCCCGCGGGTATCTGCTGGGCCTTGATCCGCTCCTTCGGGTGCGCCTTGTTCCACTCGGCGACCATCTTCTCGCCCCAGACGACCTCTTGGGCGTTGTTCGACAGCCACACGGTGATGGGCCCTCGTGCCGAGGCTGCCTTTGCGCTGTCGGGCGCCGTTCGGGCACAGCCCGCGCTCGCACCCGCCAGCGCGAGCGCCAGCAGCGCCGCTCCCGTCTTCCTCAGCAAGGCTCTCTCCGTACTGTCGGTCGGATCGTGGTGCGTTCGGACTTTCGGCCTGGCCCTCCCGCGGGTGCGGGCCCCATGGACGCGCGCGGCAGCAACTCGGCGGGGGCGAGCTCGACATCGTCGGCACGGCCGTCCTTGATGACCGCGTCCAGCGCGCGCGCCGCCGCCGCACCCCAGCCCAGTGCGTCCGCGCGTGCGGAGGCGAGAGGCGGGTGCGTGTAGGCGGCCAGCGGGGTGTCGTCGTAGCCGACGACGGACACGTCTTCCGGTACGGCCAGGCCCAGTTGGTGCGCCACGGCGAGACCGGCGGTGGCCGACAGGTCGTTTGCGTAGACGATCGCGGTGGGCCTGTCCCGGGCGTCGGCCGCCAGCAGTTCCCGGGTGGCGGCGGCGCCGCCGTCGGCGGTGAACCCGCCGGGCAGTACGGGGCCGGGAGTCAGCCCCGCCGCCCGTACGGCCAGTTCCCACGACTCCTGTCGTCGCCGTGAGTGCCGGAACTCCTGCGGCCCGGCCACGTGGGCGATGTGTCGGTGGCCCAGCTCCACCAGGCGCTCCACGGCGGAGGTGAAGGCGGGCCGGTCGTCCAGGCCGACCGCGCACAGCCCCTGCGCGCACTCCGGATCGCCCACCACCACTGCGGGGAGGCGGAGTTCGGAGGTCAGCGCCGGGCGGGGGTCGTCGATGCGCATGTCGGTGAGCAGCACGCCGTCGACCCGGCGGTCGGCCGCCAGCCGCGTGTAGGCGGCTGCTTCGTCGTCGGGGCCGGTGACGTGCAGTACGAGGGAGTCCCCGCGCGGCGAGAGCACCGACTCGACACCGGCTATGAACGCGGGGAAGAACGGGTCGGCGCCGATGGCGTCCGTCTCCCGGGTCAGCACGAGGCCGAACGCGCCGGCCTTGCCGTGTGAGAGCGCCTGCGCGGGGCGGCTCGGCCGCCAGCCGAGTTCGGCGGCGGCGGCCAGGATGCGTGACTTGGTCTCCTTGGCCAGGCCCGGGCGCCCGTTGAGCGCGAACGAGACCGCGCTGGGGGAGACCCCCGCCAGTTTCGCCACGTCCGCGATCGTGGGACGCCGATCCCGTGCTGCCATGAACTCAAGTCCGTCCGTACGCCGATGAGTTGCGCGTTATATGTTGTTTAAACCGCTTTAACGACCGCGCAATGACTGCACTCAACCGGATCCCTGTGACACGTGTCAACGGTTCTGCGCGTGCGACTTCACCGGCCACGCGGCCGGGGACGCCTCCCTTACCTCGCAGGTAATCGACCCGTCAGGGGGCGCCGCCCAGGCTTGGAGGAGGCGGCCCCGGACCGGCGCACTCCGGCCCGGGGCCCGTCCATACCTTGATCGTCGACCGAGGGAGCACGCCATGAACCGCTACGAGTCCGCCGTCGCCCGCTACTTCGAGGCCTGGAACGCCGAAGCGCCCGAGCAGCAGGAGAAGAGCGTCGCCGCCGCCTGGGCCCTGGACGGCTCCTACACCGACCCTCTCGCCGACGCACGGGGCCACGAGGAACTGGCCGCTGTGATCGCCGCCGTGCGCGAGCAGTTCCCCGGCTTCACCTTCGTGCACACCGGCGCGGTGGACGGCCACCACGACACCGCACGCTTCACCTGGGAACTGCGGGCGCCCCGGGGGAGCTCCGACGCGGGCGACGGCGAAGCCGCGCCCGTCGCCGGATCCGATGTGATCACGCTTGCCGGTGACGGTCGGATCCGGTCCGTGCTGGGCTTCCTCGACCGGGTTCCGGGGGGCGCTTCCCCGGCATGAGCGACCGCCCTCCTACGGCATGAGGAGCCGGAGGTTCTCCGCCGTCTCCGGCTCCGCCGGCAGGAACGTCTCGATCGCCAGCTCGGAGACGGTGACGTCCAGCGGGGTGTTGAAGGTGGCGATGGTGGACAGGAACGAGAGCCTGCGCCCCTCGTGCTCGATCACCATCGGAAGCGCGAACGGGCTGTCCCGGCCGGCCCGTTCCTCCCCGCCCGGCGGTACGGGGAAGGCCGAGACCTCCTCGTACAGCTCCCGCAGAGGTTGGAAGCGGAGCAGCGCCAGCTGCCGTTCCATCTGCCTCAGCAGATGGTCGCGCCACTCGCGGAAGTTGAGGATGTGCGGGGCGAGGCCCTCGGGGTGGAGGGTGATGCGCATGGCGTTGACCGGCGGCTCCAGCAGCCGGGCGGAGACCCCTTCGAGCAGCATGCCGATGGCGCGGTTCGCGGCGAGCACCTGGTACGTGCCGTCCACCGCCAGCGCCGGGTACGGCTCGTAGGCGGCCACCATCCGCTCCAGGTCCGCCCGCAGGGGCGCCAGGGCGGGGGAGGCGAGAGGTGTCTCGGCGTACTGCGGGGAGTGACCCGCGGAGACCAGCAGCGCGTTCTGCTCCCTGACCGGTACGTCCAGATGCTCCGCCAGCCGCAGCACCATGCCGCGGCTGGGCCGGCAGCGACCCGTCTCGATGAAGCTGATGTGCCGGGACGAGGAGTCGGCACGCAGCGCGAGGTCGAGCTGGCTCAGGCCTGCACGCTCGCGCCAACTGCGCAGCAGGGGGCCCACCGTGCTGGGAGCACCGTTCCCGTGGCCGTCGGCGGGGATGTCGCGCGCTGCGGTGGTCATGCGAAGAGCCTAGGGCGTCTCCGGCACCGGGACGGCGGCCGGACCGGGCCCGCCCGCAGGGAAGCCGGAACGGCGAGGAGCCCGTGCACGGCCGCCGGGTATCTCCCCGGGGCGGCGGCTCCCGGTTGCGACGGCTGCGCCGCCGGTCTCCTCCGGAGAGAATCGGAGACACGTCCGTTCCCGCCGTCCGCAGGAGTCGCCCCGTGTCCATCCGCCGCGTCATGCCCGACATCCGGTCCGAGGCCATGGAGGAGAGCCGGGACTTCTACGGCCTCCTCGGATTCGAGGAGGTCATGAACCTCGGCTGGGTCATGACCCTCGCCTCTCCTTCCAACCCCACGGCGCAGGTCACGTTCATGAGCCACGACGAGACCGCGCCCGTCGTGCCCGACATGAGCGTCGAGGTGGACGACGTGGATGCGGCCTACGCGGTGATGCGGGAGAGCGGCGCGGACATCGTGCACCCCTTGCAGGACGAGGAGTGGGGAGTGCGCCGGTTCTTCGTCCGCGACCCCAACGGCCGGGTGGTCAACGTCCTGAGCCACCCGTGACCGCGAAGGAACGCCGGGAGCGAGCCCCGCTTGATCCACGTCCTAGGGTGGGAAGCGGCGTCAACAGGAAGCGAGAGACACCTCATGGCCCCCGAAGCGCTGAGCCCGGAGCAGACCGCGGAAGCACTGGCCGGGCTGCCCGGCTGGACGACCGACGGCGACAGCATCGCCCGGACCTACTCCTTCGCCAAGCACCTGCCCGCCGCCGCGATGGTCATCCATGTGGCCGCGATCCAGGAGGAGCTGAACCACCACTCCGAGATGGCGCTGGGCTACAACAAGCTGTCGGTCACGGTGAACACGCACAGTGCCGGAGGGCGCGTGACGGAGAAGGACATCGAACTGGCCCGCCGTATCGAGGACGTCGCCGCCGGGCACGGCGCGAGCTGACGGCAGAGGCCTGCCGGCCGAAGGCGGGGCACTGGCGCCCGCCTTCGACCCGCCGGTCCGTAAGACCACCGGGCACCCCGGGGACGCTGTCACACCGTCAGCGTGCGGGGACCGCGTGCGGTCAGGCGTACACCTGCACGGAGTTCGTCGACGTGAGGCTCGTCCAAAGGCCCGTGCTGCAGTTGTTGACGTCGAGGTTCCACGCCACGCTTCCCGTGCCGTTCGACCCTGTGAACCCCTTGACCCCCGCACCGCCCGTCTGGCAGTTCACCACGGTGTAGTCGCCGATGAGGTTGGCCACGTTGTACGTGCCGTAGCGGTAGAAGCTGTACACCATCGGGTGGTTGGGGCTGCCGTCCCAGATGTCGCCCTTGTAGATGCAGACGTAGCCCGAGCTGCAGGGGGCCGTCCGCGCCTCGTGGGCGGGCGAGGGCGCGGCGGACGCCGTCGAGGCGGTGGTGCACACCGCGGCACCCGCCAGCGCGAACGCGCCGACTGCCGCGGCGGCGCGACGGCGCCATCGTCTGGTCGTAGAGGTGCGGCTCGTCATGGTGTCCTCCATGGAGTCGGTGGTCCGGGGCCGGGCCCCGGACGGGGCCGCTCGCACACTGCGCGCTTGCGGGTTCCGTCGCGGAGTCGGTGATCTGACGCGACATTAGGTGATAGCGATAATCAGGCGCTGAATGGTGATCAATCCCCCAACTCGATGTGCACAGGGTCGAGTTGACCGTAGCCGTAGCCGTAGCCGTAGCCGTAGCCGTAGCCGCAGTCGCCTCGCCGCCGTGCCCTTCCGCAGGACGAGCAGCGCCTCGACCGGACCGACCCGCGTCCGCGTCCAGGGGGGCTGTGAGCCCTCGCCCACGAAAAACGGGTCTCTGCCAGGACTTTCGTCCCTGGCAGAGACCCGTTTCGCCGGTTCACTCAGCCGGTGCTGAGAGTCAGGCCGTACGTCGTCAGCGGTTCGGCCACCGGCTGGTAGTAGGTGGAACCACCGGTGGAGCAGTCGCCGGAGCCGCCCGAGGTCATCCCCTGCGCCTGGTCGCCGGAGATGAACGACCCGCCGGAGTCGCCCGGTTCGGCGCACACCGAGGTACGCGTCAGGCCCTGCACCGTGCCCTCCTCGTAGGTGACGGTGGCGTCGTGGTGCTCGATGGTGCCGCAGCGCCAGCCGCTGGTGGAGCCCGAGCGGCAGACCGAGGAACCGGAGGGCACCTGCTGCGATCCGGAGACCGTCACGTTCGCGCCGCCGGGGCCCTTCACGTAGGGCGTCGCCCTCCAGTCGCTGTTCGCCTCCACCCAGCCGTAGTCGTTCCCGGGGAAGGAGCGGCTCTGGACGGTGCCCTGGGCCGCGCGGTTGTGACCCGTGGTCTTCGCCCCGGCCTTGCCGCAGTGTCCGGCCGTCACGAAGCCCTGCTGCGTGCCCTTGGTGACGGCGAAGCCGATGGAGCAGCGGGTGGAGCCGTTGGAGTAGTACGCGTCGCCGCCGCGCAGGTCGTCGGCGTAGGTGCGGGGCTGCTCGGCGGACTGCGTCACCCGGACCACCGTGGAGGACGCACCGCTGCGAGCGAGGAAGTCCTTCGCGGCGGCGGGTTCCTCCGCTCGTACGACCACGCTGTTGGTGCGCACGTCCACCGCCCAGATCGAGGTGCCGCGCGGTGCCCGCGTCCGGGCCGTACGGTCGAGCGCGTTCTTCGCCTTCTCGAGCTCGGCGAGGCTGTGGTCGACCACCTGCGCGGTGGCGCCGGCGGCGGTGATGAGGGAGGTGTCGTTCCGGTCGGTGGTGGCCACGACGAGCTTCGAGGTCGAGCCGGTGACCCACGCGCCCCCGTACCGCGACCCCAGCTTCGTGCGCAGCGCCTTCTCGACCGCCACGGAACGCTGCTCGTTGGAGATCCTGGTCTTCGCGTCCGCCGGGGTGATGCCCAGGTCCCGGCTGACGCTCTTGAGCATTCCGGGGGCGATCTCGGGGGACGGCTCCGCGCCGTCCAGGGGAGTCTGTGCCCGGGGAGAGGGCTCCGCCGCGGCGGGAAGAGAGCCGATGACGAGGGCGCCGACGGCCACGGCCGTAGCGGCGAGGACGGGAACCTTACGGGGCATGGCGCTCTCTCCTCGTGTCGCTGATGCGCGGGCGTGATAGGCCCATGCCTCAGCGTCCGGCGAGCGACCGGGCGGCACCACCGGTGCGTGGACCAGATGGCCCACGGGACGGGGCACCCCGCGACCCCGGCAGGATGTCGCGGGGTGCCGCCCGGGCAGCGCCTGCCCCGAAGAGGGGGCGGCCCGGTGCCCCGAACGGGCGGGTAGCCCGTGCGGTGCGGATCAACCAGGCACCGCACGGACCGTCCCGCCCGTGACGCCTCCGTACTACTTGGGAGGCATCAGCACGGAGTCGATGATGTGCACCGTGGCGTTCGACGTCTCGACGTTGCCGCAGCCCACGGCGGCCTTGTCGTTGACCTTGTAGGAGTCACCGGAGCCGCTGGTGGTCAGCTCGTCCTTCTCCAGGGTCGGGTAGGAACCGTCGGCCAGCTTCTCCTTGGGGAGCGGCTTGCCCACCACGTGGTAGGTCAGGATCTTGGTGAGCGTCTTCTTGTCGCTGAGCACCTTCTCCAGGTCGGCCTTCGGGATCTTGTCGAAGGCGGCGTTGGTCGGCGCGAAGACGGTGATGTCCTTCGAGCTGTTCAGGGTGTCGACCAGACCGGCCTTCTTCACCGCGCTGACCAGGGTGGACAGTTCGGGGTTGTTGCTCGCCGCGGTGGCGACCGGGTCCTGGGCCATGCCCTGGAAGCTGCCCTTGCCGGTCTTGGGAACGGCCTTGCAGGCGGGGCCGAACTCGGCGCTCGCCGCCTCCGGCTTCGACTGCTTCGGGGCGGACTTCTTGCTGTCGGAGGCCTTGTCGCTCCCGCCGTCGTCGCTGGAGCAGGCGCTGATGCCCATGGGCAGCAGGGCCACAGCGGTGACGGCGACGACGGAACGGCGGATGCGTGAAGCGTTCATGGTGTCTCTCCTTGGGATTGGGAACTCCACGGCGGAGTCCCTGATTCGGCGAAGCGAGTGATCGCGGGGGAACGTGCGGGGCGGCGGTCACGTCATGTCACGTCGACCACCACCGAGTGCCGTCCGGTGGCGCCGTCGGGTACGGTCCCGACGCGCTCGGCGGTCTGCGTCCGGCCGTCCCGGTCCGTGGCCCGCACCTGGAGCCGGTGGCTGCCGGAAGTGGCACGCCACTCCCACACCCACTGCCGCCAGGTGTCGCGGCTGTCCTCGGCGGCCAGTTCGGCCCTGCGCCAGGGGCCGTCGTCGACGCGTACCTCGACGCGGTCGATGCCCCTGTGCTGCGCCCACGCGACGCCGGCGACCTGCACGGTGCCGGGCTTCAGGGACGCCAGCGGCCGGGGCGTGTCGATGCGGGACTGCGTCTTGACCGGTGCGTCGCGCGCCCAGTCACGCCTGACCCAGTAGACGTCGTAGTCGTCGAAGGTGGTCAGCTCCAGCTCCCGCAGCCATTTGCAGGCCGAGACGTAGCCGAAGAGACCGGGGACGACCATGCGGACGGGGAAGCCGTGCGTGAAGGGGAGCGGTTCGCCGTTCATGCCGACGGCGAGCATGGCGTCCCGGCCGTCCATGACCGTCTCGACGGGACTGCCCAGCGTCATCCCGTCCACGGAGCGGGCCACCAGCTGATCCGCCGGGCCGCCGCGGGACGGCGGCCGGACTCCGGCCTCCCGCAGCAGGTCCGCCAGCGGTACGCCGAGCCAGCGCGCGTTGCCCGCGTACGAGCCGCCGACCTGGTTCGAGACGCAGGTGAGGGTGATGTGCCGCTCGATCAGCTTCCTGTCCAGCAGGTCGTCGAAGGTCAGGGTCAACGGGCGGCGCACGCCGCGTCCGTGGACGCGCAGCGTCCAGCGGGAGACGTCGACGCGGGGGACGGTGAGCGCGGTGTCCACGCGGTAGAAGTCCTTGCTGGGCGTGACG
>NZ_JACBXA010000121.1 GCF_013870515.1 Streptomyces albidus (ex Kaewkla and Franco 2022)
GCGAGGCGCGGCTGCGCGCCGAACGGCTCCGCTTGACGGGGCTTCCGCCTTCGACCCTGATCCACCCGCGCTACTAGGGGGTGTCCCTGGGCCCCTTGCGGCCGGGCCGTCCCGATCGCTGCGGGCGCCGGAGTTGACGCCTCGTCCGTTCGGCCCCTGGTGGTACGGGAGGGTGCGGCTCGCGGAGGAAAGAGCACGACCGGTCACATGTACGGGGTGCGGTGGGTAGGCTCCGCTCTATGGAGCACGAGGTGAACGTTCCGTTTTCCGTCGGGTCGGTACGGGCGGCGCTCGCTGAGCCCGACCGCGTCGCGCGCTGTGTGCCCGGGCTGCAACTCGACAGCGCCGAGGACGCCGGTGCGAAGCCGGCTGACGGCGCCGCTGCAAAGACCGAGGGCCGGCTGCGCGTCCGTATCGGCGGTTCCACGATCACCTACCGCGGCAGCCTGACCGTCACGCCGCGCGGCGAGGAGTTCGCCGTGAAGGGCACCGGCACAGAGGCCCGCGGCACGGGTTCGGTACGGCTGAACCTGACCGTGGCGCCGCGCAGGTCGAAGGAGGGTGAGGGCACCCGCCTCGTCTGCACCGGCACCGTGAAGGGCGACGGGCGGATCAAGGAGTTCGAGCAGAAGGTGGCGTCGGCGGCCGGGCAGCGGCTGCTGGAACGCTTCGCCAAGGCCCTCGGCGAGAGCATCCATGAGGACCCGCCGCAGGCCCTGGACTCCCCCGCCGCACCCGCCGCCGAGCCCTCCACGGCGGAGCCCTCCGGCGGCATCGGCGAGCCCGGGGACAACGAGCGCGTCATCCCGGGGATCCCGGGCCCGGACACCACCCGCGAGTCCGGCCCTTCGAAGAACTCCGGAAGCTCGAAGAAGTCCGGGCCCTCCAAGGGCTCGGCCAAGGGCCCCGCCAAGGACTCCTCCAAGGCCGAGGACTCCAGGTCGAAGGACGCCTCCGATGACTCCTCCAAGGCCGAGGACGCGGAGTCGAAGGACGCTTCCGAGCCCGCCGGTGAGTCCTCCGAGGACGCCGGCAAGGACCGTCCAGGAGTGTTCGAAGCCGAGGTCCCGCCGCCCTCCCTCGATCCGCTCCAGGACGAGGAGGCCATCGAGGAGGCGGAGGCCAAGGCAGAGGCCGAGGCCGAAGCGGCGCACGCGCGCCGGACGATGATCGGGCGCAGCGCGGAGGAGGTCGACCACGCCCCGCCGCGTGGACGTTACGCCCCCATCCCCCTGCCGGAGCCCATCGCCAACTCGGCTGCCCTGCGCTGGATCGGCCCTGCCGCGGCAGCCGTGGTCGCCGGGGCCGTCGTCGTCGGCCGCGCTCTGCGCCGCCGCCGCTGACGTTCCTCCGTCACGGTGCAGCCTGGCCAGGTCGCACAGTTCGCAGAAGGGCCGAGGTTAGGGTCGCGTCATGACTCACACCGCCACCACCGACGCAGACGTCACGCTCCGCGCCGGCAACGCCGAGTTGACGGTCGAACCGCACAGGGGCGCACGCCTCGCGTCGCTGAAGGTAAGCGGTACGGAACTGCTCAGGCAGGGCAACAGGTACGGCTCGTTCGTGATGGTGCCCTGGTGCGGCCGTACGGATCAGGGGCGCTTCCGCAGCGGCGGTGAGCTCTACCAACTCCCCCTCGACAGCGGGCCGCACGCGATCCACGGCACCGTACGGGAAGGCGCCTGGAACACCGTCCGGCAGGACGAGCGCTCGGCGGCCTTCACCTGTCAGCTGAGTGACCCGTGGCCCTGGGAGGGCCAGGTGACGCAGGTCGTCGAACTGGCCGAGGGCGGCGACTCGCTCACCCTCAAGCTCGGCGTGGAGGCCTCGGACGCCAGCTTCCCGGCGCAGGCCGGCTGGCACCCCTGGTTCCTGCGCAACCTCGGCGGCAAGAGCGAAGACGTGCGCATCGACTTCGAGCCCGAGTGGCAGGAGGAGCGCGGCGTCGACCACCTCCCCACCGGCAAGCGCATCACCCCCCGCCCCGGCCCCTGGGACGACTGCTTCGGCATGCCGCAGGGCGTCGACGTGACCCTGACGTGGCCGGGGAAGCTGGAGCTGAAGGTGGCCAGTCGCGCGGAGTGGGTCGTCGTCTACGACGAGCAGCCGGACGCCGTCTGCGTCGAGCCCCAGACCGGCCCGCCCAACGGCCTGAACAGCCACCCCCATCTCGTCACGCCCATCCAGCCGCTCGAGGCCACCACGACCTGGACGTGGCGCACCCTGGCGTAGCCGGGTGCCCGCCGCGGCTTAGGCTCGTGAGCCATGAGCTCTGCATCCTCCTCCCCGGGGGCCTCGCCCCTCGCCTCCCCCACCGGCGCGCGTGACGCGCTGCTGCGGGAGATCAAGGAAAAGGCCGTCGTGCACGGCAAGGTCACGCTCTCCTCGGGCCAGGAGGCGGACTTCTACATCGATCTGCGGCGCGTGACCCTCGACGGCCGGGCCGCACCCCTGGCCGGCCAGGTCATGCTCGACCTCACCTCCGAGCTCGACTTCGACGCCGTGGGCGGGCTGACCCTGGGCGCCGACCCGGTGGCGTCGGCGATGCTGCACGCGGCGGCTGCGCGCGGCCGGAACCTGGACGCGTTCGTCGTACGGAAGGCGGGCAAGGCGCACGGGCTCCAGCGCCGCATCGAGGGGCCGGACATCACCGGCCGCCGGGTGCTGATCGTCGAGGACACCTCGACCACGGGCAACTCTCCGCTGACCGCTGTGGAGGCGGCGCGGGAGGCAGGCGCGGAGGTCGTCGCGGTGGCCACGATCGTGGACCGCGGAGCGGCGGGGGCTATGGCCGAGGCGGGCCTGCGGTATCTGCACGCGTACGAGCTGACGGACCTCGAGCTGGCCTGATCCCGCGAACTGGCGGGCGTGCGGCGTGCGTTGGGGGGACCGTTCCACGTGAAACGGCGGCGTCCGGCCCCGTCACCGTCCGTCGTCGTCTCCCCCGGTGCGCCGGTCCTTACCCGCGGTCTCCGGAGCGGGGCGCGGCCGTGGCCGTGCCCGTACGAGGGCGGCTTCGTGCGCTCGTGAACCACGGGCTGAGGCATCGCGGGCCGTCTGGGAGGATGGGGGCGACGATGACGTCGTTCCGTTGACCGACACCGAACTCTGCACCAGAGCCGATACGCACCCCAAGGAGCGGACAGATGCCCATCGCGACCCCCGAGGTCTACACCGAGATGTTCGACCGGGCGAAGGCGGGCAAGTTCGCCTACCCCGCCATCAACGTCACCTCGACGCAGACCCTCCACGCGGCGTTCCGCGGTTTCGCCGAGGCGGAGAGCGACGGCATCGTCCAGATCTCCACCGGCGGTGCGGAGTTCCTGGGCGGTCAGTACAGCAAGGACATGGTCAGCGGCGCCGTCGCCCTGGCGGAGTTCGCGCACATCGTCGCCAAGAAGTACCCCGTCAACGTCGCCCTGCACACCGACCACTGCCCGAAGGGCAAGCTCGACGGGTACGTACGGCCGCTGCTGGCCGTCTCCAAGGAGCGCGTGGACGCCGGGCAGAACCCGCTCTTCCAGTCCCACATGTGGGACGGCTCCGCCGAGACGCTGAAGGACAACCTGGAGGTCGGCGAGGAGCTCCTCGCGCTGGCCGCCGCCGCGAAGATCATCCTCGAGGTCGAGATCACTCCGACCGGCGGCGAGGAGGACGGCGTCAGCCACGAGATCAACGACGACCTCTACACGACCGTCGACGACGCGCTGCGCACCGCCGAGGCCCTCGGCCTGGGTGAGAAGGGCCGCTACCTGCTGGCCGCCTCCTTCGGCAACGTCCACGGCGTCTACAAGCCGGGCAACGTCGTGCTCCGGCCCGAGCTGCTCAAGGACCTCCAGGAAGGCGTGGGCGCCAAGTTCGGCAAGCCCAACCCCTTCGACTTCGTCTTCCACGGCGGCTCCGGCTCCACCGACACGGAGATCGCCACGGCGCTGGAGAACGGCGTCGTGAAGATGAACCTGGACACCGACACCCAGTACGCCTTCTCGCGCCCCGTCGCGGACCACATGTTCCGCAACTACGACGGTGTGCTGAAGATCGACGGCGAG
The DNA here is from genome assembly GCF_013870515.1 of Streptomyces albidus (ex Kaewkla and Franco 2022). Taxonomy (GTDB): domain Bacteria; phylum Actinomycetota; class Actinomycetes; order Streptomycetales; family Streptomycetaceae; genus Streptomyces; species Streptomyces albidus. The sequence continues at coordinate 4,050 of NZ_JACBXA010000121.1, forward strand.
GTCGGCGACAAGAAGACCTACGACCCGCGCAGCTGGGGCAAGGCCGCCGAGAAGGGCATGGCCGAGCGCGTGCAGAAGGCGTGCGCGAACCTGCGCTCGACCGGCACCCGCCTGAAGTAGCCCCGGAGACCATCCGCAGCTCCAGCGCAGTTCCGACGGGCAGTTCCGGCGAACAGCGCCGGGCTGGACGTGTGAGGAGGACCGGACCGTGCACGCGGCCGGTCCTCCTGCCGTCCGTGAGGCCCGTTCTTACTGTTCCGTACCGGGAGCTGCGTCCCGTACCGACAAGGCAGACTGGAAAGCATGAGCATTCACGAGAACCTGCTCGGGGGCCCGCCCCCGACCCACCTGCCCGACGACCCGGAGCCGCGCGAGCTGCTCGCCTCCGGGACGGCTCCCGTCGAGGTGGCCGCGAAGTATCCGACGTCCTCGCTGGCGTGGGCGCTGCTCGCAGACGACGCCTTCGAGGCAGGACGGGTCGTTGAGTCGTACGCTTACGCGCGCACCGGCTACCACCGCGGTCTGGACGCCCTGCGCCGCAGCGGCTGGAAGGGGCACGGGCCCGTGCCGTTCGAGCACGAGCCGAACCGCGGCTTCCTGCGGGCGCTGCACGCGCTGGCGCGGGCCGCGCAGTCGATCGGTGAGCACGAGGAGCACGAGCGCTGCGCGACCTTCCTCAAGGAGAGCTCGCCCACCGCTGCGGCGACCCTGTCGTAGTACGGGGTCGCAGTACGCGGTCCTAGTACGGGCGGCGTAGCAGGGCCCCAGCAGGGCGTCGCACTGCACGCGAGGGCCGTCTCAGGCCCGCCGGGGGCATATGACCAAGGCGCTGACCAGGTGCTCTTGTCCCGGCGGGCCGTCTCACCGATGATGATTCATGGGCCTGCCGTGACACAGGATTCGCGGCGGGTCCGAGGGGACCGGGGCTCCACCGTCGACAGAGAGGGAGCGGACCGCTACCCGGACACCACGTTGAGGAGACAGCGATGTCCCACGCCGTCGACGCCCCCGATTCCGGCACACCCGCACCCAACCTGGACTTCGAAGGAACCACCCCGTACGAGGACTACGTCCAGGCCGACGTCCTCACCCATCTCCAGCACCCGCTCTCCGACGACCCGGGCGAGATGGTCTTCCTCGTCACCACGCAGGTGATGGAGCTGTGGTTCACGGTCATCGTCCACGAGTGGCAGACGGCCGCCGAGCGCCTGCGTCAGGACGATCTGCCGGGCGCGCTCGCCGCGTTGAAGCGCTCCACCTACGAACTCCAGTCGCTGAACGCGTCCTGGGAGCCGCTGGCGCATCTGACCCCCGCGCAGTTCAACTCCTACCGCTCCGCGCTGGGTGAGGGCTCCGGCTTCCAGTCCGCCATGTACCGGCGCATGGAGTTCCTGCTCGGCGACAAGTCCGCGTCGATGCTCGTGCCGCACCGCGGTGCCCCGCGTGTGTACGCCGAGCTGGAGAAGTCCCTTCACGAGCCCAGCCTTTACGACGAGGTGCTGCGCCATCTCGCGCGGTGCGGCGAATCCGTGCCCAAGGACGTGCTGGTCAGGGACGTCTCGAAGCAGTATCAGGCTCACCCCGAGGTGGAGGAGCTGTGGGCCGAGGCATACCGGCAGCGGGCGGAGGGTGACGTGGTCAGGCTCGGCGAGGCGCTGACCGAGGTCGCGGAGCTCGTCTGGCGCTGGCGCAACGACCATCTCGTGGCCACGCGGCGCGCGATGGGGTCGAAGGTGGGCACGGGCGGTTCGGCGGGTGTCGCCTGGCTGGAGAAACGTGCCGCCAAGAACGTCTTCCCGGAGCTGTGGACGGCGCGCAGCCGTGTCTGAGGCGTACGCACCGTCCGACTCCGATGCGCACGCCACAGCCGACGAGCTCGACGCCCGTGACGAACTCGCCCACCGGCGGAAGGACTTCGTCCTCGACGGGACCGTCTACCTCGACGGCAACTCCCTCGGCGCGCTGCCCCGCTCCGTGCCCGCACGCCTCGCCGAGGTCGTGGAGCGGGAGTGGGGCGAGCTGCGCATCCGCTCCTGGTCCGAGTCGGGCTGGTGGAGCGCGCCCGAGAGGATCGGCGACCGCATCGCGCCGCTCGTCGGCGCCGGTGCGGGACAGACCGTGGTCGGCGACTCCACCAGCGTCAACGTCTTCAAGGCGGTCGTCGCGGCTCTGCGCATCGCGCGCGGCGAGGACGGCGGCCGCGACGAAGTGCTCGTGGACGCGGCCACGTTCCCGACCGACGGCTACATCGCCGAGTCCGCCGCGAGGATGACCGGTGCGACGGTACGGGCCGTGCCGGCCGCCGAGATGGCGGACGCGGCGGGCCCGGCCACCGCTGTCGCTCTGGTCAACCATGTCGACTACCGCACAGGCGAGTTGAACGATCTGCCCGCCGCCACGGCCGCGGTGCACAGGGCGGGCGGCCGGATCGTCTGGGACGTGTGCCACAGCGCGGGCGCCCTCCCCGTCGAACTCGACGCGTCCGGTGCCGACTTCGCCGTGGGCTGCACGTACAAGTACCTCAACGGGGGCCCGGGTTCGCCCGCGTTTCTGTACGTGCGGCGGGAGTTGCAGCCCCGCTTCGAGACGCCGCTGCCGGGCTGGACGTCGCACGCCGACCCGTTCGGCATGACGCCCGGCTACGTGCCGGGGGACGGTGCGTCCCGCGGACGCGTCGGCACGCCGGACATCCTCTCCATGCTCGCGCTGGAGGAGGCGTTGAAGGTCTGGGACGGTGTCGACATCGCTGCCGTACGGGCGAAGAGCCTGGCCCTGACCGACTTCTTCCTGCGCCGGGTGCAGGCGTACGTACCCGACGGTCGGCTCCGCCCGCTCACCCCGCTGGAGCACCGACGGCGCGGCAGCCAGGTCTCGTTGCTGTGCACCGGTGATGAAGGCGGAGGCGGCGCCGGGCCCGCGCCGGACGCGGAGGTGGTCATGACGGCGCTGCAAGCACGCGGCGTCGTCGGCGACTTCCGCCGGCCGGGCGTGCTCCGCTTCGGGTTCACGCCGCTCTACACCTCCTTCGCGGACGCCGAACGGGCCGCTGCCGCCCTCGGTGAAGCGGTGCGGACGGCGTGACGCGATGAGTCTCGCGGAGGAACGTGCACTGCTGGCGATGGCGCCCGTGCCGCCGGAACGCACCGTCGCCTACGGCGAACACCCCTCCCAGGTCGTCGACTTCTACGGCGTGGGGGCGAAGGGGCCGCGCGTCACGGTGTTGCACGGCGGTTTCTGGCGCGAGGCCTACGACCGCACACACCTGTCACCGTTCGCCGCCGCGCTGGCGGAGCGGGGGATGGCGGTGGAGCTGGTCGAGTACAGGCGTGTGGGCGGTGGGGGCGGCTGGCCCGTCACCGCCCTCGACGTCGGTTCCGCGCTCGAACTGCTGGGCCCGCCCGACGTGCTCGTCGGCCACTCGGCAGGCGGCCAGCTCGCGCTGTGGGCAGCATCCGCACGCCCTCACGCGGCCGACCGCGTCATCGCGGTCTCGCCCGTGGCCGACCTGGAGCGGGCCCACCGGCTACGCCTCAGCGCGGATGCGGTGAGCGGATTCCTCGGCGGAGAGGCGTGGTTGCCGGACCTGCTGCCTGAGGCCGACCCGATGCGGCTGCTGCCGCGCGTGCCGGTGGAGATCCTGCACGGGACGGCCGACGACGTCGTCCCGCCGGAGCTGTCGCGGCGCTACGCGAACGACTGGGGTGCGCGGCTGCACCTGCTGCCCGGGGTCGGGCACTACGCCCCGTTCACGCCGCACACGCCCGCGTTCGACGTGCTGGCCGACGCCCTGAAGTGAGCTGCGGGACGGGCGAGTTGAGGTAGCAGGGGTTCAGGGCAGCAGACGGAAGTCCGCGAAGTCGAACCCGGGCGAGACGATGCAGCTGACGAGCGTCTCCCCGTCACGGTCCACGGGACGGGCGCGCTGCCAGACCTTCGGCGGCACCACCGCCTGCGGAACCTGGCCTCCCGTCACGTCGGCGCCGAGAGTCAGCGTCACGGGCCCGGAGTCCGGTGTCTCGCCGTCACCGCCCAGCTGGAGGTGCAGCGGCGAGCCGGAGTGCCACAGCCAGATCTCGGCCGACCGTACGACGTGCCAGCGTGACTCGTCCCCCGGCCCGAGCAGGAAGTAGATCGCCGTCGCGCTGGCGCGTTCGCCCTCGTATCCCTGCGGCCGCATCGAGACGTCACTGCGCCAGGTCTCCTTGAACCAGCCGCCCTCGGGGTGAGGTTGGAGGCCGAGCGCGTCGATGAGAGCGGGTCGTTCAGCCATGGCGTTCCCTTCGAATTCCTTCGTCTTCCTCCGGGGGACCGGGCCGCGGGAGGCTGGTCCCGCGGCCGTCGCCGTGACCTCGTCGGTGAGGGGTCCTCGGAGTCCCGTCGGAGCCGGTCAGATGAAGGAGTTGATCTGGATCGTCTCGTCCCGCCCGGGGCCGACGCCGATGGCGGAGATCGGTGCGCCCGACATCTCCTCCAGCGCCTTGACGTACCCCTGCGCGTTCTTCGGCAGGTCCTGGAAGGACTTCGCCTTGGTGATGTCCTCGGACCAGCCCGGCAGGTACTCGTAGACCGGCGTCGCGTGGTGGAAGTCGGTCTGGCTGAAGGGCAGTTCGTCCACGCGCTTCCCGTCGATCTCGTAGCCGACGCAGACCGGGATGCGCTCCCAGCCCGTCAGCACGTCGAGCTTGGTGAGGAAGAAGTCGGTGAGACCGTTCACGCGCGTCGCGTACCGGGCGATGACCGCGTCGAACCAGCCGCAGCGGCGGTCCCGGCCCGTGGTGACGCCGCGCTCGCCGCCGATGCTGCGCAGCGCGTCGCCGTCCGCGTCGAGCAGTTCGGTGGGGAAGGGACCGGCGCCGACGCGGGTCGTGTACGCCTTGAGGATGCCGATGACGCGGCTGATCTTCGTCGGCCCGACTCCCGCGCCCGTACAGGCGCCGCCCGCAGTGGGGTTGGAGGACGTCACGAACGGATACGTGCCGTGGTCGACGTCGAGCAGCGTTCCCTGGCCGCCCTCGAAGAGGACGACCTGGCCGTTGTCGATCGCGTCGTTGAGGAGCAGCGTCGTGTCGGCGACGTAACCGCGCAGGGCGTCGGCGTAGCCGAGCAGCTCCTCCACGATCTGCTCGGGGCGCACGGCCCGCCTGTTGTAGAGCTTGGCGAAGACCTGGTTCTTGAAGTCGAGGGCCGCCTCGACCTTCTGCGTGAGGATCGACTCGTCGAAGAGGTCCTGGACGCGGATGCCCACGCGGTTGATCTTGTCGGCGTAGGCGGGCCCGATGCCGCGGCCCGTCGTGCCGATCTTCCGCTTCCCGAGGAACCGTTCCGTCACCTTGTCGACCTCGGTGTGGTACGGCGTGATCAGGTGGGCGTTACCGCTGATGAGGAGTTTGGAGGTGTCGACGCCGCGCTCGTTCAGTCCGCTCAGCTCGGAGAGCAGGACCGACGGGTCGACGACGACGCCGTTGCCGATGACCGGGACGCACCCCGGGGAGAGGATGCCGGAGGGGAGGAGGTGCAGCGCGTACTTCTGATCGCCGACGACGACCGTGTGGCCGGCGTTGTTGCCGCCCTGGTAGCGCACCACGTAGTCCACCGAGCCGCCGAGCAGGTCGGTGGCTTTTCCTTTGCCCTCGTCACCCCACTGAGCACCGAGCAGCACAAGTGCGGGCACAGGCGTACACCCCTTCCGGGCGGGGCATGTCCCACGTGCATGGCGGTTTTGCCATCGCAAGAGCCGCGGACCGGTGCCCCAGATAGAGGAAGCCCCTGACGCAACAGCGACAGGGGCTCTTGCACCGAGAGGTTACCTGAGAGAGGAACAAGGTGTCGGCTCCAGACCCCACGGGGACCTCGCAGGCTCCGCTGCTCGTGATCGTCGACCCCGCAGCCCGGTTGTGGGACGGGGAGTCGGTGCGCATCGCGCGTGACGTGCTGTGTGCGGGCGCACCGGGTACGAAGGTGTGCCTCCCGGAGAGCCAGGAGGAGATCGAGAGGGCCCTCGCCCGCCGGGGCAGTCGCCGTCCCGTGATCGTCGGTGACGACGCGGCGCTTCTGCGGACGGTCCAACTGCTCTACCGCGAGCGGGAGTTGCGCGACACGGCACTCTCGGTGGTCCCCGTCGGGGCCTTGGACCGCATCACGCTGGTATGCGGCCTGGGCGTTCCCGCCGACACGGTCTCCGCAGCACGTACGGTCCTTGACGGAGTCGGGAGCCGGCTCGGGCTGCTGATAGACGACAGCGGCGGAGTGGTGCTCGGCGGCCTGCACATCCCGGACGGTGCGGACCGTACGCCCGGAGCGGACGGGCCGGAGAGCGCGTCCGATGCGGACGAGGCCGGTGCCGCTCAGGCCAGGCCCATGGGGAAGATGCTGCGTGAACTGACCGCGCGCTCGAGTACGCCCGGCCGGGCACCGCTCTCCGGACTGTCGCGCACGCGGCGGTCGCTGTCCCGATCGGTCCGTGCCGTACGGGGAGTTCGCGGCGTGCGGGGCGAGATCCCGCTGCCCGCCCAGCGGTTGCGGGTCGAGGCGGACGGGGAGCTGCTCGCCGATCTCGATCAGCCGGTCGCTGAGGTGTCGGTCACACCGGTCAAAGGGGCGAAGAGCCTGGCGCAGGTGACCGTACGGCCGCAGGCGGGACCCGAGTCGGGGCTCGTGCGCGTGCTGGCGAGTGCGGTGACGGTGTCCGGACCGGACTTCCACTACCGCGCGGACGCCCTGGTCGGGGGCCCTGTCAGGGTCCGCACGTGGACGGCGCTGGCCGGAGCCTGGAGCCTGACGCTGCCGGCGTGAGGGACGCGGCGTGTCCGGGGCGGTCAAGAGCCGGTTTTGTCACGGGAGTTCCCCTCCGGGCCGCGACGGGCGCCGACTAACCTGTACGGGCCCGAATTCCCGACCTGTGGAGGAACGCTCAGGTGGCCGACGAAGAAGCAGCACGCAAGACTTTCGAGAGGTTCGACCGTGACGGCGACGGGTTCGTCACCGCGGTGGAGTTCCAGCAGGCCATGGTGGAGCTGGGCGACCGCGAGTACACGGTCGGGCTGGCCGAGGCGATCCTCAAGACCCGTGACTCCAACACGGACGGCGTCCTCACCTTCGAGGAGTTCTACAGCCGGGCCAAGGACGTCTGACCCGGCCTGCCTTCTCACCCGTCCCGGGGCGCCTCCTGTGCGTCCCGGGACGCACGGTGCGCGTACCAGCGCTTCAGCATTCCCGACAGTTCCTCCTGTATGAACTCCAGGAAGTCGTAGGTGTCGCGGATCCTGCGGCCTGCGGGGGTGTCGGGGCCGAGGGTCGCTTCGCCCGCGCGCAGCGTCTTCGCCCAGCGGCCGACGATCTGGTCCCGGTCCAGGAGCGTCTCGTACCAGACGTTCTCGTGCACGCGGTAGAGCTCACGCCGGGAACCCGGTTCGCGCTCCCGGCTGACCATGTGGACCTGGGAGAGATAGCGCACCGCACCCGAGACCGCCGCCGGGCTGATGCGGAGCCGCTCGGCGAGCTGCGCCGAGCTGAGTGATCCGTCGTCGGAGCTGAGCAGGCACGCGAAGACCCGTGAGGCCATGCGCTGCATGCCCGCCTCCGTCATGTCGGCGGCGAAGCGCTCGACGAAGGCCGATGCCGTCTCGTCGTAGAGGCGCTGCTCGTCCGACAGTTGCTCGCCCGGGTCCTGCGCGACAGCCTCCGCCTCGGATACGGCCGCCCGCTCGGGCTCGTGCTCTGATCGCTTCACGGTCACCGTTCGGCTTCTCCCTGCTCAATCGCGTACTGGAGATCCTAGCGCTTCCTTAACTTCACAAATTTCTGAATCAAGCGTACTTTCTTGAGCATGGATACAGCCACCACTGCCATCTCCGTATCCGGCCTCGTGAAGACCTTCGGCCGAACCCGCGCACTGGACGGGCTCGACCTCTCCGTCGATACGGGAGAGGTCCACGGATTCCTCGGGCCCAACGGCGCCGGGAAATCGACCACGATCCGTGTGCTCCTCGGACTCCTGCGGGCCGACGCCGGCACCGCACGGCTCCTCGGCCACCACCCCTGGGACGACGCCGTCGCCCTGCACCGCCGCCTCGCCTACGTGCCCGGTGACGTCGAGCTCTGGCCCGCTCTCACCGGCGGCGAGGCGATCGACCTGCTGGCCCGGCTGCGCGGCGGCATCGACGCCTCGCGCCGCGACGAACTCATCGAGCGCTTCGGCCTCGACCCGACGAAGAAGGGCCGCACCTACTCCAAGGGGAACCGGCAGAAGGTCGCCATCATCGCGGCACTCGCCTCGGACGCCGAGCTGCTGCTGCTCGACGAACCCACCGCGGGGCTCGACCCGTTGATGGAGGTGGTTTTCCAGGACGTCATCTTCCAGGCCAAGGCCGCGGGGAAGACGGTGCTGCTCTCCAGCCACATCCTCGCCCAGGTCGAGAAGCTGTGTGACCGGGTGAGCATCATCCGCCTCGGCAAGATCGTCCAGTCCGGGACGCTGAGCGAGATGCGCCACCTCACCCGCACCACCATCGAGGCCGAGACCGCTCGCCCCGTCTCGGGCCTGGACGCGCTGCCGGGCGTGCACGACGTCCGTTCCGACGAGGGACGCGTGCACTTCGCCGTCGACGGAGCGCACCTCGACGAGGCCGTACGCCACCTCAGCGGGCTCGGGATCCGCAGCCTCACCAGCCATCCGCCGACACTCGAAGAGCTGATGCTGCGGCACTACGGCGACGAGCTGGCCGCGCACAACGGGGCCGGGGGAGCAGCCTGATGACCACCCGGACGGAGACCGGCGCACAGCCCGGTACCGAGCCGGAGGCGTCCGCCGCACCCGGCACACCCGAAGGGCGCCGCCGACTCCTGGCAGGCACCGGCACTCTCATCCGCTTCGCGCTGCGCCGGGACCGCATCCGCCTCCCGGTGTGGATCGCGGCCCTGCTGATGGCCAGCTTCACCACGCTCGGCAAGCTCGAAGGGCTGTACGCGGACGCTGCCGACCAGGCCGCTCTCGCGAAGACGATGGACAGCCCCGCCGCGCTCGCCATGACCGGCCCCCGGCACTACCTGGAGGACGGCTACGGCATCGGCGCCATGCTCAGCCACCAGGTCATCGGCTTCTACGTCGTGCTGGCCGGGCTGATGAGCGTGCTGATCGTCGTCCGCCACACCCGCGCGGAGGAGGAGACCGGACGGGCGGAGCTGCTGCGCTCCACCGTCGTCGGCAGGCACGCGGCCCTGACGGCGGCGCTGACCGTCGCCGTCATCGCCAACCTCGCGCTCGCCGCGCTGCTTTCCGTCAGCCTCGGCGGGTCAGGCGCGGCGGGCCTGACGTGGGAGGGATCGCTGCTGTACGGGGCGGTCTTCGGGGGCGTGGGCATCGTCTTCGCGGCGGTCGCCTCCGTCACCGTGCAGATCACCGAGCACGCACGAGGGGCCTCCGGCATGGCGGTCGGGGTGATCGGACTGGCGTACGTGCTGCGGGCCGCCGGTGACGTCGGCGACGGCACGCTGTCGTGGCTCTCCCCGATCGGCTGGGCGCAGCGCAGCTATCCGTTCGTGGACAACCTGTGGTGGCCGCTGCTGCTGATGCTCGCCGTGTGCGCCGTGACCGGCGGAGCGGGCTACGTGCTCAGCGGGCGCCGGGATGTGGGGGCGGGACTGCGCAGGCCGCGGCCCGGCAGGCGGGTCGCCTCGGGAGCGCTCATGCGCCCCTTCGGCTTCGCTCTGCGCCTGCACCGGGGCATGCTCATCGGCTTCGGCTGCGGGGTCTTCCTGCTGGGGACGATGTACGGCTCGATCCTCAGCGACGTGGACGACATGCTGAAGAACGTCGACATGGTGGACGAGACGTTCACCGCGGCGGGCGGTGTGAACTTCGTCGAGTCCTTCGCCTCGGTCGTCATGATCGTCAACGCCGTCGTCGCGGCGGTGTACGTGGTCATCGCCGCAGGCCGTCCCCGTGCCGAGGAGAGCGCCGGACGGGCCGAACCGCTCCTGGCCACAGGGCTGTCGAAGGTCCGCTGGCTGTGGAGCCATCTCGCCGTCGCCCTGCTCGGCGGCACGGTGACGCTGCTGCTCGCCGGGCTCGGATTCGGTATCGCGGGTGCCGCATCCACGGGCGACCGGGACCTGCTCCTGTCGCTGACCGGTGCGGCCCTCGCCTACGCCCCGGCGCTCTGGGTGACCCTCGGCGTCGCGGCCGTGCTCTTCGGCTGGCTGCCGAGGGCGACGGCGGCGGCCTGGCTCGTGCCGGTCTACGCCTTCCTCGTCGGATACCTGGGCAAGATCCTTCAGTTCCCCGACTGGATGAACAACGTCTCCCCCTTCGGGCACGTGCCCCAACTGCCCGCCAAGGAGATGGACTGGACGCCGATGCTGCTGCTCACCGCGATCGCCGCCGGACTGCTGGCCTTGGGGCTCGCCGGCTTCCGGCGCCGGGACCTGGAGACGAAGTAGCCCGGACACCCGCGTGAACAGGCCGCCGCCTGCGGTCAGTTCACGCGGGTGTACTCGAACTGCTGGCCCGTGGTGGCGAACGTACGCACCAGGCGCCCGTTTTCGGCGCGCAGCGTGGCTGTCTGCCCCGTCGTGCACTTGCCCGTGGAAGCCGCCTTGTCGAGGGCCGGGGGCCCGATGCGTACGGCCTCCTCCGCGTCGCCGCCGGCGGAGAAGATGTCGGCCTTCGCCTCGCAGTGCTGGTCGGGAGCCTCCGAGATCATGCCGATCGACTTGCTGCCCGAGGCGACCTGCTCGATGGTCACCCGCTGGGTGCCCCCGCCGGGCAACGCGCGCTGCCACGTGCCCAGATAGGCCTCGGGAAGCTTCTCCGGCTGCTGAACCTTGCGCAGGGTGGCGGTGCGTCCAGCGGCCTCCCACGTCAGCGTCGAGTCCGACCCCCGGGTGAGGTTGTGGGACCCGAGCGCCGAGCACTTGCCGTCGGGCACGCTCTTGACGACCTTGGTGTCCAGCTCGAGCGACTTGCCGGCCGAGACGAGCTTGCCGTCGCTCTTGCACTCGTAGGTGATGCCGAGGCTGATGCTGTTGGCGACGACCTCGCCGACCTTGCCGCGTGAGATCACGAACCGCCGGAACTGGCCGGTGGGTTCGCCGTCGCGCTGGACCTCGCCGCTCCAAGTGCCCACGTAGCCCTCGGGGATGTCGGAGGAGGCCTTGCCCCCGCCGTCCTTGTCGGCCCCGATCAGGGGGAGTTCGGCGCCCGAGGCCACGAAGGCGACCCCGGCGACGGCAACGGCCGCCAGAGCCCCCATCACCAGGCGCTTGCGCGGACGCCTCGGCGCGGGCGGGGGCTCAGAAGCGCTCGGACCGGGCAGCGCGGAGGTCGGATTCTCCGAGAACGGCCGGGCGGGCGTGTGCGAAGGCCCACCGCGGGAGGGTGTGCCCGCCTCGCCGTTCACGCCGGGAGGCGGCCCCGATCCCGACGGAGGGGTGTCGGTGTCGAGCAACTGGACGGCGTGCCGACCGAGTTCGGCGATGAGCTGGGCCGGCAGCCAGGGAGCCGCCGCCGTACCGGTCGAGATGGGCTGCACGCCCGCGATGACGTCCTCGGGAGCGGGGCGGTCGGCCGGGTCCTTGGCCAGGCAGGAGGCGATGAGCCCGCGCAGCGGTTCCTCGATCCCCTCCAGGTCCGGGTCCTCCGAGGCGATGCGGAACATCACCGCGTGCATGCCCCCGCCGTCACCCGCGAACGGCGTGCGGCCGGTCGCCGCGTACGCCAGCACCGAACCCATGCAGAAGACGTCGCTCGCCTGCGTGACCGGCTGCGCCCGGATCTGCTCGGGCGACATGTAGCTGGGGGAGCCCACGACCACACCGGTGTTCGTCACGGTGGAGTCCGGCAGCGCGTCCAGCGCGCGCACGATGCCGAAGTCGATGACGCGCGGTCCGTCGATGGTCACCAGGACGTTGGACGGTTTGAGGTCGCGGTGGACCACACCGGCGCCGTGGATGTCGAGCAGCGCGCTGGCGAGCCCGTACGCGAGGGTTCGGATCGAGTGCTCGGGGAACGGGCCGTGCCCTCCCCCGCCGCCTTCGGTCTGCGACCCGCTCCGGCTCATCCGGCTCGAGATGACCTGCTCGAGAGAGGGGCCCGCGATGTAACCGGTGGCCACCCAGGGGGTCTCGGCCTCGGTGTCGGCGTCCAGCACGGGCGCCGTCCAGCGCGCTCCCACGCGACGAGCGGCCTCGACCTCCATGCGGAAGCGGGAGCGGAACTCCTTCTCGGCCGCCAGCTCCGCCTTGATCAGCTTAACCGCGACCGTACGGCCGCCCTCGGAGCGCGCCAGATAGACCCGGCCCATGCCGCCGGCACCGAGTCTGCTCAACAGCCGGTAACCGCCGACCGAGTACGGGTCGTCTGCCTCCAGCTGTGCCATGTCATTCCCCCACGTCGTTCTGCGGCGGTGTGCGCTTGTGCCTCGGGTCCCTCTCACTGTCCGTCACAAAGGTCACGGTCGGGCTGCCAAGCGGTTCCCGTTTGATGCGAGTGCCCGGCGGCCCCCGTCCGGGGTGCCTGGCCTTGGGACTTGTGTCCGCTCCGCCCTGTCGGCGGTGTTCTGTCACGGGTTCTGCGGAGGTGCTGGTCAACGTCCGGCGAGCCGGTCGTCCTGGATGGCGGAGAGACGGTTGGTGAGGATCATCGCCAGGATGATCGCGGGAATGCTGAAGAGGTCCGTGAACAGGGCGAGTGCCAGGGTCTGTTGGCCGTCCTCGACCGTGCCGGCGTCATACCAGCTCTCCCAGGAGCCGAGAGAGCCGAGGCAGAAGTAGATGAGCCACATGGTCCACCAGCCGTTGACCAGACCGCGCCGGGCTGTGGGGCGCGGGCCGTATCCGTACCACTGCGGCGAGGCCGGATTGCTCGCGGTCCACACGTCGTTGATGACCTGCTTGGGCAAGAAGAGGTTGCACACGGGGATGAGCCAGCAACCGACCGCCATCTCCGGGGAGTAGCGGATACGGCCGGGGCTGAACGACTCCGCGTTCACACGCACTCGCCAGAACCACACCAGCCACATCACGAACATAGTGAGCGTGATCGGTGCGCTGACGATCTCCAGCGCGAGGGTTGCCCCCTTCAGGCCCTGGAAGCCGTCGATGGTGCTGAGCGGCGCGCCGGCGAAGTAGTCGGCGTTCCCCAGCGCCTGGTCGATGACGAAGTCCATGACCAGGGCGATCACATGGACCAGGAGCAGCAGGCTGAGCAGGACCGTGATGACCTGCGCCTGCCGCCCGTACACCATCACCGGTGGGCGTACCCGCTT
>NZ_JACBXA010000122.1 GCF_013870515.1 Streptomyces albidus (ex Kaewkla and Franco 2022)
GCCGTCGGCGTGCACCTGAGCGGCGAGCACGACCGGTCCGTGGGGATTGACGGCGAGGCGGTGGGAGGGGCGGCCCTGCGTCCCTGAGGCCGCTCCGGGGCGGGAGTCGACGGTGATCAGTCCGAGCGTCTCCAGTTCGGCGGCGACTGCTCCGGCGGTCGCCCGCGTCACGCCGAGTTCGGCTGTGAGCAGCGCGCGCGTGGGCGCCCTGCCGGTGTGGACGAGTTCCAGTGCCGGACCGAGGGCGCTGCGGCCTCTCTCCAATTTGCTTGTACGCGTGGGGGTCACCCCTCTATTCTCGCTTTGTGCCGACACTGAACAAAATACGGTCGGCGCTTGCCGGTGCAATGGGGCGCGGCAGTCACTCCAGTCGCTCCACGACTGCCCCCTCGGATCCGGTCCAGCGTCTCCTCCGTAGCGCGATCACCGCATTCTTCGCCCTGGACGGCTTCCTCTTCGCCGGCTGGGTGGTGCGCATCCCTGCGATCAAGGAGCAGACCGGAGCCTCACCCAGCGCGCTGGGGCTCGCTCTGCTCGGCGTGTCCGCGGGCGGCGTGATCACCATGATGCTCACCGGACGACTGTGCCACCGCTTCGGTAATCACGTCGTGACCGTCGCCTCGGCCGGACTGCTGTCCGTCAGCGTCGCGCTGCCGCCGCTGACCCACTCCGCCGTCTCCCTCGGTCTCGTGCTGCTCGTCTTCGGCGCAGCCTATGGCGGAGTGAACGTGGCCATGAACGCCGCCGCCGTCGACCTGATCGCCGCGCTTCGCCGCCCCGTGATGCCGTCCTTCCATGCCGCGTTCAGCCTGGGCGGCATGTCCGGCGCCGCCCTCGGCGGCCTGCTGGCAGGGCAGTTGACGCCCACCCGTCATCTGCTGCTGCTCACCGTGGCCGGCCTCTGCGTCACGGCCGTCGCAGGGCGCACACTTCTGAAGCACCGGGCACCGCTACCCGTACCGGCGGCGGACACGGCGGACCCACACGCCGAACAGCCCCCGCAGGCCCGCACGTTGACGGGCCGGGCGCGACGGCCGGTCCTCGTGCTGGGGCTGATCGCGATGTGCACCGCCTACGGCGAGGGGGCGCTCGCCGACTGGAGCGCCCTGCATCTCGCCGACGACCTCGGTGCGGGCCCGGCGCTCGCCGCCGCCGGGTACTCCGTCTTCGCGCTCGCCATGACGGCGGGCCGCCTGTCCGGTACGGCGATGCTGGAGCGGCTCGGTCAGAGCCGCGCGCTGGTCGCCGGCGGACTGACCGCCTGTGCGGGCATGCTGCTGGGGGCGCTGGCGCCGACGGTGTGGCTCGTCCTCACCGGGTTCGTGATCACCGGACTGGGCCTGGCCAACCTCTTCCCCATCGCCATCGCGCGGGCCGGTGTCCTGGCGGGCCCCAGCGGCGTGGCCGCCGCCTCCACCCTCGGCTACGGCGGCATGCTGCTGGGCCCGGTCGCGATCGGGTTCCTCGCGGAATGGTTCTCGCTGACGGCGGCGCTGACCACGGTCGCGCTGCTCGCGGCGGTCGCCGCCGCGGTCGCGCGGGTCGTACGCGATACGGGCGCGCACTGAGTTACCCGTGGGTATCGCAGGTGGTAGTTTCGCCCGCATGTCCAACCTGCTCGCCACACCCCGCGGTCTGCGCCGCGCCCTGGCCTGGTGGCCGCCGTACCGCTGTGCGGGCATCAAGGTCGTGCACATCGCGGACGACTGGAGCAGCGCTCGCGTCCGGCTGCGGCTCGGACGGCTCAACCGCAACTACTTCGGCACCCACTTCGGCGGTTCGCTCTACTCGATGAGCGACCCCTTCTGGGTGCTCCTCCTCGTCAACCGGCTCGGCGGGGACTACCTGGTCTGGGACAAGACCGGCGAGATCGAATTCGTCTCCCCCGGCCGCGGCGTCGTCCACACCGAGTTCACGATCGCGGAGGACCAGGTCGAGGAGATCCGGGCGGCCACGGCGGACGGGTCCAAGGCCCTGCCCTGGTTCGAGTCCACCGTCACCGCGGCCGACGGCAGCGTCGTCGCACGCGTACGCAAACAGCTCTACGTGCGCCGCAAGCGCGGCCGTTGACCGGCCGCACCCCGTAAGCCGGGGGCGGCCGGCCGCTCCGGCTCAGATGAGGGTGAGCGTCCTGTTCAGCCCGGCCTCTGAGCTGCCTCCCGCGTAGATCTCGAACTCCCCCGGTTCCACGAGGAGTTCACCCTTGGGATCGTTGGTGTGGAAGCCGAGGTCGTCCGCGCCCAGTTCGAAGGCGACCGTCCGCTGCTCGCCCGCCTCGAGGGTGATCCTCTCGAAGCCCCGCAACCTGCGCACGGGCTGGGCGAGGCTGGCGACCTTGTCACGGATGTAGAGCTGCACGACCTCGTCCCCCGCGCGGCTGCCCGTGTTCTTCACCTTGACCGTCACCGTCACCGTCGCGTCGCCCTCGCGCACCGCCCGGGCGCTCAAGCTCTCCTCGCCGAGGGCGAGTTCGGAGTAGCCGAAGGTGGTGTAGCTCAGGCCGTGCCCGAAGGGGAAGAGCGGCCCGTGCGGCAGGTCCAGGTACTTGGAGGTGTAGCTGTTGTCCGGGTCGTAGGGCCTGCCGGTGTTCTCGTGCGCGTAGTACTCGGCGATCTGGCCGACCGCACGCGGGAAGGTGGCCGGCAGCTTCGCGCCCGGATTGACCTTGCCGAACAGCACGTCCGCGACGGCGTTGCCGCCCTCCAGACCGGGGTGCCAGGCGTTGAGGATCGCGGGCGAATGCTCGACGATGCCGGAGAGCACCAGCGGGCGCCCGGCGAGCACCACGACCACGAACGGCTTCCCGGTCGCGGCGATCCGGCGGACGAGTTCGGTCTGCACGCCGGGGAGGGTGATGTCGCTTCGAACTGCGGCCTCACCGCTGTGACTCGCCTTCTCGCCCACGACGACCACCGCGGCGTCGGACGCCCGTACGGCTGCGACGGCCTTCTCGAAGCCGTCGGTGTCGTCCCCGGTGATCCCACAGCCACGGGCGAAGGTCACCTTCGCATCCGGAGCGGCCTTCCTGATGCCTTCGAGGACCGAGACGGCCGGGAACTTCCGCGCGCCCGGTCCTGCCCAAGTGCCGTGCAGTTCCTGGGTGTCGTCGCCGAGCGGTCCCACGACGGCAAGCGAGGAGACGCCCTTCTCGAAGGGCAGCGTGCGCTCCTCGTTCTTCAGCAGCACCGCGCAGGCGGCGGCCGTCTGGCGTGCGTCACGCCGTGCCGCCGCGCTGGGCTCGTCGATCTGCCCGTCCTCGTCGGTGTAGGGCTTCTCGAAGAGGCCGAGACGCACCTTGATGCGCAGGATGCGCGTGACGGCGTCGTCCAGGCGTGCCAGATCGATCTCGCCGGACTCCAGGAGCTCCTTGCCGTGATCGGCGTAGGTGGTGCTGACCATCTCCATGTCGACGCCGGCGCCCAGCGCGAGGCGGGCCGCGTCGGCTTCGCCGGCGGCGACGCCGTGCGGAATCAGCTCCTGCACGCCGTTGTAGTCGCCGACCACGAAGCCGTCGAAGTCCAGCTCGTCGTGCAGGATTCCGGTGAGGGTGTGCCGATTGGCGTGCGCCGGGACACCGTTGACGGTGTTGAAGGCGGCCATCACCGTGGCCACCCCGGCGTCCACGGCGGCCTTGAACGGGGGCAGGGCCACATCGCGGAGCCGGCGCTCGGAGATGTCCACGGTGTTGTAGTCACGGCCTCCCTCGGGGAAGCCGTAGCCGACGAAGTGCTTGGCGCAGGCGGCGAGCCTGCCGTCGGCACCGTAGTCCTCGCCCTGGTAGCCGCGTACCTTGGCGGCCGTCAACTCCGCGGTGAGGTACGGGTCTTCACCGCTGCCTTCGGCGACCCGGCCCCACCGCGGCTCGCGGCTGACGTCGGCCATCGGCGCGAAGGTCCAGTGCACGCCCCACGAGGCGGCCTCTCGTGCGCTCACCTCGGCGTCCTTCACCACGACGCCGGGGTCGAAGCTGGCGCCCTGTGCGAGCGGCACGGGGAAGGTGGTGAGAAATCCGTGGATGACGTCGAGCCCGAAGACCAGCGGAATGCCGAGCCGGGACTCCTCGACGGCGAAGCGCTGTAGTTCGTTGCACTCCTGGGCACCGGTGATGTTGAGGACCGAGCCGAGCCGGCCTTCGGACGCGGCGTCCCGCGCTGCCTCGTTCTGGGCCTCGCCCGGGCCGGTGTCGGGGTTCCACGTCAGCTGCTGGAGCTGCCCGAACTTCTCCTCGACGGTCATGCGGGACAGCAGTTTCTGCACGCGAAGCTCAGTCTTGGCGTCAAGAGGCGCCCGTGCGGCGGAGACAGCCCGTCGTGCGGCAGGGACCGCAGCGCCCGGCGCGGCCTCTGCCGCAGCAGCGGGAGTGGCCGGGAGCGGGGACACGGAGGCCGAGGAGGCAAAGACGGCGGCTCCCGCGGACGCCCTGAACACGCTGCGACGGCTGACGTTTTCGGCCACTCGGGGTCTCCTTCGGAGTCTTGACGTCCGATGCACCGGCGTCTTGTCGCATGGCAGTCAATCCCGGGACGACAGAAGTGGTCAAGAGATGAATAGGGCAAGCGCTTCAATTGCGTGGGAGCGCGCCCATGAGTTCATACACCGAAGTCAACGGCCCTCTCAGGTGTGATGCGGGGCCGGCCGGGAAGGCACTTCGAGGGAGTGCCCGGCAAGGGGACCACGCGGGCACCCGGGGGAAGAAGGGGGAAGCGCGTTGAATCAGTCACGCTCGCAGGCCGACCGGGACGCGATGACCGTGGAGATCGGGTTCGCGCTGCTGACGGCCGCGGTGTTCGCGGCAGCGGCCTATCTGGCGGTCACAGCCTGCCTGTTCGCGGCGGGGGTGCACGACCAGCCCGTCGCGGGCATGCTCGCCAAGGTGTCCGCGGTCACGGTCTTCATCGCCCGCGTGCTGCAAGTACTGCTGCCTGCGGCCGAGTCTCATCCGGAGCCCGCCGAGTCACCGGAGGCGTACGGCCCGGACGAGCGGTACGGCCCGTAGCAGCGGCCGCGTCGCCTGCGGCACCCGCGGCGTCAGCCGAGCCAGCCGGGGCGTACGAGCCCGGACTCGTAGGCCAGGACGACGAGTTGGGCGCGGTCCCGCACTCCGAGCTTGACCATGGCCCGGCTGACGTGGGTCTTCGCCGTCAGCGGTGAGACCACGAGACGGTTCGCGATCTCCTCGTTCGACAGGCCGATCCCGACGAGCGCCATCACCTCACGCTCGCGCTCGGTGAGCCGGGCGAGGCTCTCGGCGGCGGCCGGCTCCTTCGAGCGCGCCGCGAACTCCGCGATCAGCCGCCGCGTGACGCCCGGGGAGAGCAGCGCGTCACCGTCGACGACGGCACGCGCCGCCCGTACGAGCTCCTCCGGTTCGGTGTCCTTGACGAGGAAACCGGATGCGCCGGAGCGGATCGCCTCGAAGACGTACTCGTCCAGTTCGAAGGTGGTCAGCATGACCACCTTCACCTCGGCCAGGTCCGGGTCCTCAGTGATCCTCCGGGTGGCGGCCAGCCCGTCGAGCAGAGGCATCCGGATGTCCATCAGCACGAGATCCGGGCGCAGTTGGCGCACCAGGTCCAAGGTGGCCTCCCCGTCGGCGGCCTCCCCGGCGACCTCGATGCCGGGCTGGGCGTCGAGCAGCGCGCGGAATCCCGCACGTACCAGCGACTGGTCGTCGGCGAGCAGTACGCGGATCACGGTGTCTCCTTCGCGGGCGGCGCCGTCACCGTACCGCCGGAGTCCGCGGGGAAGCGGACGGTGACACGGAAACCTCCGTCGTCACGCGGTCCCGCCTCGGCACTGCCGCCGAGTGCCGCCGCCCGCTCGCGCATGCCGACGAGGCCGTTGCCGCCGCCGCTCGTGCCGCCTTCGGCGGCAGGACCCTCGTCGTCGACCTGGATGCTGAACTCGCCCGCCCCGTGGTGCAGTCGGACGCGGGCGGTACGGGACCGCGAGTGCCGCACGACGTTGGTCAGGGCCTCCTGGATGATGCGGAAGGCGGCGAGGTCGGCTCCCGGAGGCAGCGTCACGGCGGCGCCCTCGGTGTCCGTGGCCACCTCCAGACCCGCGTCGGCGGCCTGCGCGGTCAGCTCCGGCAGGCGGTCGAGGCCGGGCGCGGGTGCGCGCGGCGCCGCACCCGGGGCCCGCAGGGTGTCCAGGACCTGACGGACCTCGCCCAGCGCCTCCTTGCTCGCGCCCTTGATCGTCGTGAGCGCCGTGCGGGCCTGCTCCGGGTCGGAGTCGAGCAACGCGAGGCCGACGCCTGCCTGGACGTTGATGACCGAGATGCTGTGCGCGAGTACGTCGTGCAGTTCGCGGGCGATGCGCAGCCGCTCCTCGTCGACGCGGCGCCGTTCGGCCTCCTCCTCCTCGGCCTGGCGGCGCGCCCACTCCTGACGGCGGGTGCGGGCCAGTTCGGCGGCGGCGAGGATCGCGGCCACCCAGGCCGCCACGAGGAGTTCCGAACCCCAGCCCGGTGGGGCGTCGCCGACGGGCGGCAGCCACCGGTACAGCACGTGGCCGATGATCAGATGGCCCGCCCAGAGCAGCCCCAGAGCGCCCCACGCGGCGTAGCGGTGGCCTGCGACGACGGCTGCGAAGCAGGCGACGGCCACGCTGACGAAGACGGGGCCGTAGGGGTATCCGGCGCCGATGTAGACCAGGGCGGCGGCAGCCGTGCCGAAGGCGGCCGTACGCGGGCGGCGGTGGCGCAGCACCAGCAGCAACGGCCCGACGGCGAGCAGCAGTCGGGCATAGACGTCCAGCGGAAGCCGCACTCCCTGCTGGTTGGCCTCGGCGGCCTGCGACCCCACCTGCTGGACGACGAGCACCGCGAACGAGGTCAGCCACGGCAGCGGCTGGGAGCCGGGCGACTCCTCGAGCCAGCGCCTCCAGGGCGGGCCGCCCGGGCCGGGCCACGGGGGGCCGCCGGGGCGCCGGCGATGCGGCCCGCGCGCCGTCCGGCAAGGGCCGGAGCGACTGCGGAGCCAGTGGGGGCGGTTCATGCTCGTAACGCTAGCCGCGCCTGGTCCGCCGCGTAGTCAGCCGAGGGCGGTCATCGCGGCTACTCCCCCGGGAGTAGCCGAGGGTGTCCCGGCGCGCCAGGCGCACGTCACGGGCGGCCGGCCGCCCTCGGGGGCACGTTGGGCGGGGACCGCCGGGAGGCGAGGGTCAGGCGAGGCCCACTCCTCTGGCGAGACTCACGGCTGCGTGGTCGAAGAGGTCGTCACGCGCCTCGATGACGCGCTCGAACTGCCCGAACAGCTCGAAGCTCAGCAACCCGAACAACTGGGCCCAGGCGGCGGCCATTTCGGCCATGACGGGCGCGGGAAGGTCGACGTCGAGGCGCTCCGTCAGTTCGCGTGCGTCCTGGAGCACGGACGTCGGCGCAGCGGGGACGTGCGGAGTTCCGGCGTGCGCGGGCCCCGTCGCGGCCTCGGCGGTGCCGGGTACGCGCAGCGCTCCCGCGGCATGGGCGTCGGCGGCGATGGTGATCAGAACGAGGGCGGCGCGGGCTGCGGGGCCTGTGGTGGAGTCGGGCGCCGCGTAGCCGGGGACCGGGGAGCCGTAGATCAGGGCGTACTCGTGCGGGTGGGCCAGGGCCCACTCCCGTACGGCGCGGCAGACGGACTGCCAGCGGGCGAGATGGGAGTCCCCCTGTGCGGCGGACGCCTCCAGCGCGGCTTCGGCGACGCCCCCCAGCGCGTCGTAGGAGTCGGTGATCAGTGCCGTGAGCAGGTCGTCGCGACCGGGGAAGTAGCGGTAGAGGGCCGAGGAGACCATGCCCAGCTCGCGGGCCACCGCTCGGAGGGAGAGCTTGGCCGCGCCCTCCGCGGCGAGCTGCCTGCGGGCCTCGTCCTTGATGGCCGTGGTGATCTCACCGCGAGCCCTTTCCCTGGCGCCTCGGATCTTGGTCATGTTCTTCAGTGTGCCAGCTTTCGGAGCACTGACCAAGAACGAGAGCACTGCTCTTGAAACGGAGCACAGAGCGTGCAACACTGCTCTTAAGTGAGAGCACTGCTCTCGAAACGTACTGCCGCTCGCCCCAGCTCAGACGCACGCCCACGAAGGAGCACCACGATGACCACGGCCCATTTCGTCAAGCCGGACTGGTTCACCCGCAACGTCCTCAATCCCACCGTCGCCTGGCTCGCCCGGCGCAACGTCAGCCTGGCCGGCTCGCGGGTGCTCGCCGTCCGCGGCCGCAAGAGCGGCGAGTGGCGCCGTACGCCGGTCAACCCGCTGCCGCACGGCGGGGAGCGCTACCTGGTCGCGCCGCGGGGCCACGTCCAGTGGACGCACAACATGCGTGCCGCCGGCGGCGGCGAACTGCACAAGGGCAAGCACGTCGAGCGCTTCACCGCGATCGAACTGTCCGACGCGGAGAAGCCCGAGGTGCTGCGCGTCTACATCAAGAAGTGGGGCTGGGAGATCGGCGCGTTCTTCAAGGGCCTCAGCGAGAAGTCGACGGACGCGGAGCTGCTCGCCGCCGCCCCGAAGTACCCGGTCTTCCGGATCACCGAGGACAGCACGCGGTAGGCATGCCGGGCACCGGACCGCCGCCCCTGGAGCGCCGCACGGTCACTGCGGGTCCAGTGCGTCCAGCGCGCGGCGGGCCACCGGATAGGTGCGTACGACCTCGGGCAGGGAAGTCGCGCCCCGGGTGAAGCGTGCGAAGACGTTCCAGGCAGGGCGGAATCCGGTGAGCGCGGCGTGCAGCATGCCGGGGCGGCGCGAGAAGACGTTGAGCATCCGCCGCCCGATCCCCATCTCCACGCCCAGCCCCGCCTTGACGGCGAACGCGTAGTTCAGGGCCTGCCTGCGCGCGTCCACCGCGTCGTGCGACTCGGCGATGCGCACGGCCCACTCCCCCGCCAGCCGTCCGGAACGCAGGGCGAAGGAGATGCCCTCCCGGGTCCACGGCTCCAGCAGGCCGGCGGCGTCGCCGCACACCAGGACCCTGCCCCGGGAGAGCGGGGAGTCCTCGGAGCGGCATCGCGTCAAGTGGCCCGAGGACACGCTCGGTTCGAAGCCGGCCAGCCCGAGCCGGCCGATGAAGTCCTCCAAGTAGCGCTTGGTCGCGGCACCTTCGCCCCGTGCCGAGATCACTCCGACGGTGAGCGTGTCGCCCTTGGGAAAGACCCAGCCGTAACTGCCGGGCAGCGGGCCCCAGTCGACCAGCGCCCTGCCCGCCCAGTCCTCGGCGACGCTGTCGGGCACCGGGATCTCCACCTCCAGGCCGAGGTCTACCTGGTCCATCTTCACGCCCACGTGCGCGCCGATCCGGCTGGCGCTGCCGTCCGCGCCGACGACCGCACGGGCCAGTACGGGCGCCTCGTCCCCGGCGAGCACGACGGCGACGGTCCGGCGGTCGGGCACGTCGGCGCCGTGCTGTTCCACGCGGGTGACGGTGACGCCCGTGCGCACATCGGCACCGGCCTTCACCGCGTGCTCCACCAGCGAGTGGTCCAGGTCGGACCGGTTGACCAGCCCGAAGAGCATGTGCCGGGAGCGGCGGGTGCGGCTCAGCTTGCCGTTCAAGGAGAACGTCACGGCGTGCACGCGTTCGCGCAGAGGCAGGTCGAACCCGGGTGGCAGGGCGTCACGGGAGGGCCCGATGATGCCGCCGCCGCAGGTCTTGTAACGGGGCAGTTCGGCCTTCTCCAGCAGCAGCACTCGCCGCCCGGCGACGGCTGCCGCATAGGCGGCTGACGCACCCGCCGGGCCGGCACCGACCACGACGACGTCCCAGACGGTCTTCTCCGGCTCCTCGTCCGCCGACAGCTCATCGTCCAGGGCGCCGTCAGGGCCCTCAGCAGGCTGCTCGACATGGCCTTCCCGCGCTGCGCCTTCCGCGCCCCGGCCGTGCCCTGGGTGCTCCTCGCGTCCCCCGCCGACGGCCTCGTCCGCGCTGCCGTCGCCGCCCCGGTCCTCTGCCCCGGCTGCGTTCTCGCTGCTCACGATGTGCTTCCGCTCCGCTCGACCTCGGATCCGCTGTGGCCCGTCGCATCCTACGGCTCGGGGCCGACGGACCCTGCTGTGGGAGGATCGACGGGATCTTCGTGCGCATGTTCTACACACAGTCCGCGCACACAGGTGCCCAACGTCGCGCCCACAAGGAGCGTTCCCCCATGACACCCAGCCCTGCCGCCGGTTCAGGCGAACAGGCAAGCGGCGACGGCGAGATCGCCGCCACCGTCTCCGGACTCATGCCTCAGGCCCGCGCCGAACTGGCCGAACTCGTGGCCTTCCGGTCGGTGGCCGACCCCGCGCAGTTCCCCGTGAGCGAGTGTGAGGCCGCGGCGAAGTGGGTCGCGGGGGCACTGCGCTCCGAGGGCTTCCAGGACGTCGCGGTCCTCGACACGCCGGACGGCACCCAGTCCGTCTACGGTCTGCTGCCCGGCCCGGAGGGCGCCCCGACCGTACTGCTCTACGCGCACTACGACGTGCAGCCGCCGCTGGACGAAGACGCCTGGCACACACCGCCGTTCACGCTGACGGAGCGCGAGGGACGCTGGTACGGGCGCGGCGCCGCGGACTGCAAGGGCGGCATCATCATGCACCTGCTGGCGCTGCGCGCGCTCCGCGCCGGGGGCGGTGTGCCGGTGACCGTCAAGTTCATCGCAGAGGGCTCCGAGGAGCAGGGCACGGGAGGCCTCCAGCGGTACGCGGAGGCACACCCGCAGCTGCTGACGGCGGACACCATCGTCATCGGCGACACGGGCAACTTCCGCGCGGGTCTGCCCACCGTCACCGCCACGCTGCGCGGCATGGCCGCCCTCCAGGTGCGGGTGGAGACCCTGGAGGGAAACCTGCACTCCGGCCAGTTCGGGGGTGCCGCGCCGGACGCCCTGGCAGCGCTCATCCGTACCCTCGACTCGGTGCGCGCCCCGGACGGCAGCACGGTCATCGACGGGATGGAGCCTGGAGCGGGCTGGGACGGGCTGGAGTACCCCGAAGCGGACTTCCGCAGGGACGCGCGAGTGCTCGACGGGGTCGCCCTGACCGGTTCCGCGAGCGTGGCCGAGAGCATCTGGGCGCGCCCGTCCGTCACCGTGCTGGGCATCGACTGCCCTCCGGTCGTCGGCGCCACCGCGTCCGTGCAGGCGAGTGCGCGGGCCGCGGTGAGCCTGCGCGTGCCGCCCGGTGCGGACACGGAGAAGGCAACCGAACTGCTCATCTCTCACCTGGAGTCGCACGTGCCGTGGGGCGCGCGCATCTCCGTCGAGGTGGTGGGCCAGGGCCAGCCGTTCCGTGCGGACACCGGCAGCCCGGCGTACAAGGCGATGGCCGACGCGCTGCGCATCGCCTACGACGGCGAGGAGATGCAGATCGCCGGACAGGGCGGCTCGATCCCCCTGTGCGACACCCTCGCCTCGCTCTACCCGCAGGCGGAGATCCTGCTGATCGGGCTGAGCGAGCCGGAGGCGCAGATCCACGCGGTCAACGAGAGCGTCTCGCCTGAGGAGTTGGAGCGGCTGTCGGTCGCCGAGGCGCTCTTCCTCCAGCGGTACGCACGACGCGCCTGACCTTCACCGCCACGTGCCCGGCCGGGTACCCGCTTCCGCGGGCTACCCGGTCGCGTGCCCCTCAGAGGCACCGACCGGGACGCCGGCCTCCAGGTAGAGGGCGTGGCCTCTCTCGCGGGCACGCAGCGCTCCCCTGAGCCTGTCGAAGCGTATGGGCGGGAGCAGTTCGGCCGCCTCCTCCTCGGTCACGAAGCGCCAGCCGCGCAACTCCTCACCGGGCAGGAGCAGTCGGCCTGCCTCCTTCTCCGTCAGGCGCCCGCCGTCGAAGAGGAAGCGCAGGCCGCCGTACGCCGGTGGCCGAGGCGGTTCCCAGTCGGTGACCAGCAGCCGGGGTTCGCGCTTGAGCTCCAGCCCCAACTCCTCGGCCACCTCGCGGACTCCGGCACGCGCGGGTGCTTCGCCTCGCTCGACGACACCGCCCGGGAATTCCCACCCAGGCTTGTACGTCGGATCGACCAGCAGGACGCGGCCCTCTTCGTCGAAGAGCAGCACACCGGCGGCGACGGTCTCGGCGGTGGGTTCGGGCGTCTGCACGATGTCCAGGCTCCCGGCGCCCTCGCGCAGCGCGCCTGCGACGCATTCCGCGGTCTGCCGGGGGGTCAGACCCGAGGTCTCGACGGTGTGCGCGTCCTCGGTGAGCCAGCCGAGGGCGGCGGTGTACGCGGGAAGCTGCCCGCGGCACCAGTTGCGGTCCGACTCCCCCTCCGTCTGGGCCCGTTGATCGATACGAGCGCGAAGGATCGTTTCATCCATGTGGAGCAGCACATGGTGAACGGGTATCCGGCGGGCTGCGAGCGCGCCGAATATCTCGTCGCGGTACTCCTGCCGCAGAAGCGTCATCGGAATGATCAGCGGTCCGGGCACCTCGGTCAGCAACGCCGCCGCGGTGTCGGCGACCAGCCGCCGCCAGGAGGGCAGTTCCTGGTAGTCGTCGACCTCGGCGAGGCGCTCCTTGGGGAGCATGTGTCTCAGCCCGGTGCCGATCAGTTCCGGGTCGCAGAGTGTGCTGCCCGGAAGCAGGTCTTTCAGTTCGCGCGCCGCGGTGGTCTTACCCGCGCCGAAGGCGCCGTTGAGCCACACGATCACGGTCGGTTCCCCCTCTGCCGTTTCTCCCCGTTTCACGCTGCCCGCTCAACCCTGCCACGGAAACGCGCGGGGGCGGCGCCGTCGCAAAACCCTGGCGCACACGGCAGATTCCACACGGTGCCGCCCGGCGAGCGGTGACTCCGCGGTGACATCACCCCCGCGCCGGGCAGCACCGGGAAGCCCGTCGACTCACCGCGCTACAACTCGCGGACCGACGTGGCGAGTTCCTCCGGCGGCTCCCCCACGTGCAGGATGCCGAGCCGCTGCGTCGCTCGCGTCATCGCCACGTAGAGGTCGTTCCGTCCCCGGGGGGAGCCGGCCAGGATCCCCGCCGGGTCCGCGATGAGCACGGAGTCGAACTCCAGCCCCTTCGCCTGCCGGACCTCCAGCACCACCACGTCCGCCGTCAGGTCGGGGTCGGCGCCGGAAGAGGCTCCGGGGCACCGTGAGGCGACGGCACGCGCCAGCTCGGCGAGCTCTGCCTTCGGGGCGATCACCGCCAGCCGTCCGCCGGCCGCTTCCGCCGCGCCTCTTGCGGCGAGTCCGGCCAGCACGCCGGGCAGCTCCTCCGCCGTCGTGCTCCTTCGCCACGGCCGTACCCCCGTCCTGCGTACGGAACGCGGCTGCTCGGCACCGGGGCCGAGGCGGGCGAGAAGACCCGCCGCGGCGTCCATGATCTCTGCCGGGGTGCGGTAGTTGACCGAGAGCCGCGCCAGCCGCCACCTGTCCTCGACGAAGGGGCCGAGCACCCGGTCCCAGGATGACGTGCCCGCCGCGTCCCCGGTCTGCGCCACGTCTCCGACCAGCGTCATCGAGCGGCTCGGGCAGCGCCGCATCACCAACCGCCATGCCATCCGGGACAGTTCCTGCGCCTCGTCCACGATCACATGACCGAAGGTCCGGGTCCGGTCGGCGGCGGCCTTCTCGGCAAGGGTCGAGTGGTCCTGCGGCAGGTGGCGTTCGGCGAGCCGGCGGGCGTCGAGCAGGTCGCGAGCCGTCAGCGTTCCCTCGTCGCCGTCTCCGGCGTCCTCGGCGCCCTGGAGGGAGCGGCCGGAGCCCGCGTCGATGTCCAGCACGCCCTGGGCGTAGGCGATCTGCCGGGCGTGTTCGCGCTCCTCGTGTGCCCGTGCGGCCCGGTCGTCCGCCCCGAGCAGTTCGGCGGCCTCGTCGAGCAGCGGGACATCGGCCGGACTCCAGCCGCCGGGTTCCCGTACGAGCAGGGCGCGTTCGGCCTCACTGAGGTCGGGCGCCGCCGCGGCGAGACGGCGAGGGTCTGCGAACAGCTCCTCCAGCAGCCGCTGCGGTGTGAGCGAGGGCCACAGCTCGTCGAGGGCGGACGCCAGATCGGGGTCCGCACACAACTCCCGGTGCAGACCGGCCACATCCTCCTCGTCGACGATCTCGCCGGCCCGTGCCGGTTCGGCCGTCCCGATCACGCCCTCAAGGCCTGCCAGGTCACCTCGGACCGCCCTGTCCACGTCCGCCTCGGCCAGCACGTCCGAGACGTCGGCTTCCAGAGCGGCGGCGAGCTGACGGGTCCGCTCCGCGAGCCGCTCCGCGAGGCACCATGTGACCTCGCGGACGAAGACCCGCCGGGCCCTGTTGTGCGGAAGCCCGGCTGCCCGGGCACGCTCCGAGGCGGACCTGATCAACTCACCGTCCAGGTGGAGGATCTCCCCGTCGAATTCGATGAAGTGCCGGGAGCCCGGGGGCGCTTGCCGCTCTCGTACTGCCGCCTCCAGGACGCTCTGCATCGCCGCGCGCCCCTTCAGCTCGGCTGCCGCCGTCGATTCGGTGCGGCCCGCTGTGACGCCGGGGAAGAGTTCACCGACCGTCGACAGCAGCACACCGGTTTCGCCGAGTCCAGGCAGCACCTGCCCGATGTAGGTGAGGAAGGTGCTGCTGGGGCCCACGACAAGGACACCCTGGGCCGCGATGCGGGGCCGGTCGTAGAGCAGGAAGGCGGCGCGGTGAAGGGCGACCGCGGTCTTGCCGGTGCCCGGACCGCCTTGGACGACCAGCACGCCGCGGTGATCCGCACGGATGACGGCGTCCTGCTCGGCCTGGAGCGTGGCGACGACGTCGTGCATCCGTCCGGTGCGTGCGGCGTCCACCGCCGCGAGCAGCGCGGCCTGCCCTGCCAGGGCGTCGCCCGGGTCGGCGGCGCCCTCCAGCACCTCGTCGTCCACGCCGGTGACTCTCCGCCCCCGGGTGACGATGTGGCGGCGGCGGTGCACCCCCTCGGGGGCTGCGGCCGTGGCCACGTAGAAGGGCCGGGCGGCGGGAGCACGCCAGTCGATCAGCAGCGGGTCCCCCTCCGCCGACTCGTCCGGCAGGCCGATGCGCCCGACGTGGTGGCGCGTGCCGCTCAGCAGGTCGAGACGGCCGAAGCACAGCCCCCTCTCCGCCGCCTCCAGCCGGGACAGCCGCTCGGAGAAGCGGGCGGAGGCGGCGTCCCGCTCGCTGCGGGCCTGCGGCGTGCCTCCGCTCTCCTTCTGCACCGCGGCCAGACCGGACGCCGTCTCCTCACGCAGCGCGTCGAGGCGGGCGTACAGCTTCGAGACGTACTCCTGCTCGCGGTCGGTCTCATTCGGATGGGTATGCGACTTCTCGTCAGGCAACGTCACTTTCCTGCCCTCTTGTTGCTGTTGCGAGGTCAGCCAAGAGTGCGGGAGGAGATTCCTGAAAAACAGTCTTGTTCTTCGGCGGCACGTCAGCCGTCTCGCATCACCGCAGGTCACAGCGGTGCGAGAAAGTCGTCCTGAACGGTGGCACGCTCCGCCGAGGAGCCCGCGTGCCACCCCGGGGCGTCAACGCGACGGACGGTGCCCCGCGTTCACCTGCCGGACGCGCGCCAGCCGGGGTCACGGCCGGTGAGGGCGAGGATCTCCTCGAAGGGCGTCGCCGAGTCCGCCACCGGGAACGGCTCGCCGAAGACGTTCATCTTCCTCGCCGTCGGCGCAAGGGCCCCCAGACCCTCCTTCAGCACGGGCACGCTCGGCTCGTACGGAGCGAAGTCCTGGCCTGTGGCGCGTGCGAGGTCCCAGGAGTGCACCGTCAGGTCGCCCAGCACCATCTCCCCCACGGTGGTCTGCGGCATCCCCATCCCCTGGGAGACGCCCTCCAGCGCCCCGGGCGCCGACCACGCCTGGACCAGCAGGGCCGTCTCCTTCTCGAAGCGCGCTCGCCAGTCGTCGCCGGTGAGCCGGTCGGGGGTGGTGGAGAAGTCGGCGGTCCCCTTCGCGGCGAGGGCCTGGAAGCTCACCACGACGTGGAAGAGGTGGTTGAGCAGGTCGCGTACGTCGTATTCGTCGCACGGCGTGGGGAGGCCGAGCATGCTGTCCTCCACCCCGTGCACGACCGGGTGGGATCTGCGTGCGGCTCCGTCGAGCAGTTCAGCCAGTTCGTTCGTCATGTCCGCAAAGCTAGGTCGGCCGTGGGCGCCCCGGCTTGAAGAAACACGACACCCCGGCACGGCATAGGATCGCCGTCATGGCAGGTGGGAACCCTCAGCACGGCCCCGTGCCGCCGGATCCCGGCAAGCCGTACGGCTCGGACGGCCCGCGGCGTGACACCCGGGGCATCATCGATGCCGCGGAGCTCTTCTCACGTGTCCGCTTCCGCCGCCGCCCGGCAGCCGAGGCCCTGCGCCCGTACGTCGAGCACTACTGGCTGATCGACTGGGATCTGGACGAACCCTACGTGTCACAGGTGGTGCCCCACCCCTCGGTGAACATCGTCTTCCAGCGCCAGGAAGAGGGGGCGCCCGACGGGGAGGTCGCCGGCGTGGGGCTCGGGCTGTTCTCCATCACGCTGGAGGGCAGGGGCCGTGTGTGCGGGGTCCAGTTCCGCCCCGGCGGCTTCCGCCCTTTCCTGTCCGCCCGCGGCACGGGGACGGTGGCCGAGCTGACGGGGCGGCGGCTGCCGCTGAGCGAGATCTTCCCCGACACCGCCGGAACGCCCGCCGCCGTCCTCTCCCCCTCGGAGGAGGATGCGAGAGTCGCCGCGCTGGACACCTTCCTCCTCGGTCTGGGGCCGGCGCCGGACCCCGCCGCCGAGCGCGCGATGGAGCTGGCGCACCGGGTGCGTACGGACCGCGGGATCAGGCGCGTGGAACAACTAGCCCGCCGCGAGGGGATGTCGGTGCGCGCCCTGCAGAGGCTCTTCGCCGCCTGTGTGGGCGTGAGCCCGAAGTGGGTGATCCTCCGCTACCGCATCCACGAGGCCCTGGAGGCGGCGGCCGAGCATCCCGGCGTCGACTGGGCCCGGCTGGCGGCCGAGCTCGGCTACAGCGATCAGGCCCATCTCGTACGGGACTTCACCGGAACGGTGGGCGTCCCGCCCTCGGACTACGCCCGCGCGGCAGCAGGAGCCCGGGCGTGAGCGACGGGCGCGCGCAAGTCACCCTCAGGGACGGTCGAGGTCCCAGCAGGCCGCTGCCGCACCGATGAGCCCCGCGTCCATGCCCATCTGAGCCGGTACGACTTCGAGCCCCCGCACGAAGGACAGCGTCGCGTACTCGTTCAACGCCCGCCGCAGCGGCGCGAAGAGGACCTCCCCCGCCTTCGCCACTCCCCCGCCGACGACGGCTATCTCGATCTCGACGAGCGTGGCCGTGGCTGCGATCCCCGCCGCGAGCGCGCGGGCCGCACAGTCGAACGAGCCCACGGCG
>NZ_JACBXA010000123.1 GCF_013870515.1 Streptomyces albidus (ex Kaewkla and Franco 2022)
GCGCCGATCCGGGAGGCCACCGCCATCGCGGACCCCAGCCGGGGGTCGGCGAGGTCGATCGCGCCGTCGTCGATCAGCCAGATGTAGCCGTAGACAACCCCGGCGTACCGCACGGGCAGGCAGATACGGCCGTGCACGACGCCCGCCGAGGCTTCCGGATCGATGCGTACGGGCCCGGTCGCCCTGGTGATGCCGAAACTCTCGAACCAGGCCCGCACCTCGGCGGTCGAGCCCCGCCCCAGGATCGAGCGGGTACGGACGGGGTCGAGGGCCGGCTCGCTGCCCTGGCCGTCGGACTCGTGAGCGCCGAAGGCGATCAGGCCGAAGTCGCGGCCCTCCAGCGTCGCGGGTGTGCCGAGCAGCGCGGAGACCTCGTCGATGAGCTCCTGGTAGTCCTCGCGCATGCGCCCTCCGCCGCCTCCCTCTCACGTGCCGGTTGCCGGTGCTCCGACCACATCATTCTCGTACAGATGTCTGAGATCTGGGACACGGATGCGTGACAGCTGTCGATGGCGGCCCCGCGGCGCGATCCTTAGATTCGGGGTGGCTTCCGACGCCGCGGCGGCCTGGGGCGGGAACATTCCGGAACCAGGCCGGCCGTGGGACGTCCGGAGCGTGAAGAAGACCGCCAGTGGAGGTGCCCGTGCTGGGACCAGTGCTCCTCGCCGCCGCGCGCAGTGACGGCATCCGCCGTCTCGTCTCGTCCGCGCCGGTCACCCGTCCCGTGGTGAACCGCTTCGTCGCGGGGGAACAGCTCGACCCGACCCTCGAGGCCGTACGGCTGCTGACCGACAGCGGTCTCGACGTCACCCTCGACCACCTCGGCGAGGACATCACGGACCGCACGGAGGCCCTGCGCAACCGTGACGCCTACCTCTCGCTGGCCCAGGCGCTGGCGGGGGAGGGCCTCGGCCCGCGCGCGGAGATGTCCGTGAAGCTGTCGGCGTTCGGGCAGGCGCTGCCCGACGGCCACGACATCGCGCTGGCCAACGTCCTGCCGGTCGTCGAAGCCGCAGCGGCGGCCGGGACGACCGTCACCCTGGACATGGAGGACCACACCACCGTCGACTCCACCCTCGCCGTCCTCGCCGAGCTGCGGAAGAACTTCCCGCAGACCGGCGCCGTGCTGCAGTCCTACCTCTTCCGCACCGAGGGCGACTGCCACGCCCTGGCGGGGGAGGGGTCGCGCGTACGGTTGGTGAAGGGGGCGTACAACGAGCCGGCGACGGTCGCTCACCAGAACAAGGCCGATGTGGACCGCGCGTACGTCCGCTGCCTGAAGATCCTTCTGTCGGGCAAGGGCTATCCCATGATCGGTTCGCACGATCCGCGGATGGTCGTCATCGCGCAGGAGCTGGCGCGGCGTCTCGGGCGCAAGCACGACGAGTTCGAGTTCCAGATGCTCTACGGCATCAGGGAGGCCGAGCAGCAGCGGCTGGCCGCCGAGGGCCATCGGATGCGCGTATACGTCCCCTACGGAACGGACTGGTACGGATACTTCATGAGGCGCCTCGCGGAGCGCCCGGCCAACCTCGGCTTCTTCCTCCGCTCGCTCGCCACTCGCGGCTGAACACCCCTGACAGTGAAGGAGAGACGGCAGCCATGGACGCTGTGACCCAGGTCCCCGCCCCGTACAACGAGCCGGTGCACACCTACGCACCCGGCTCTCCGGAGCGCGCCCGCCTCGAGCGCAAGCTCAAGGAGCTCGCCGAGAACCCGGTCGACCTGCCCATGACCATCAACGGACAGAAGCGGATGGGCGGTGGCACACGCGTCGACGTGGTTCAGCCGCACAACCACAAGAAGGTCATCGGCACTTACGCGGAGGCGACGAAGCAGGACGCGCAGGAGGCCGTCGACGCCGCCCTGGCCGCGGCCCCGGCCTGGCGCGCGCTGTCCTTCGACGACCGCGCGGCCATCATCCTCAAGGCCGCCGAGCTGCTGTCGGGCCCGTGGCGCGAGACGATCGCCGCCTCCACCATGCTCGGGCAGTCCAAGACGATCCAGCAGGCGGAGATCGACGCGCCCTGCGAGCTGATCGACTTCTGGCGCTTCAACGTGCACTTCGCGCGTGAGCTTCTGGCCGAGCAGCCGCCCATCCAGCCCAAGGGCGTGTGGAACAGGCTCGACCACCGGCCGCTGGAGGGCTTCGTCTACGCGGTCACGCCCTTCAACTTCACCGCCATCGCGGGGAATCTGCCCACCGCGCCCGCCCTGATGGGCAACGTGGTGGTCTGGAAGCCGTCGCCCACGCAGACCCACTCCGCCGTGCTGCTCATGGAGCTGCTGGAGGAGGCGGGCATGCCCAAGGGCGTCATCAACCTCGTCACCGGCGACGGCAAGGCGGTCTCCGAGGTGGCGCTGCCCCACCCGGACCTGGCCGGCGTGCACTTCACCGGTTCGACCAAGACCTTCCAGTACCTGTGGAAGTCGGTCGGCGAGAACATCACGGGCTACAAGTCCTACCCGCGCATCGTCGGTGAGACGGGCGGCAAGGACTTCATCGTCGCCCACCCGACCGCCGACGCCGCCGTGTTGAAGACGGCGATGGTCCGCGGTGCCTTCGAGTACCAGGGCCAGAAGTGCTCGGCGGCCTCCCGCGCGTACATCCCCCGTTCCCTCTGGGAGGGCGGGCTGAAGGACGAACTCGTCGCGGAGACCGAGGGGTTGGCGATGGGCGACGTCAGCGACCTGTCGAACTTCATCGGCGCGGTCATCGACGAGCGGGCGTTCGCCAAGAACAGCGCGGCGATCGACCACGCCAAGCAGGACCCCAGCTGCGAGATCGTCGTGGGAGGTGAATACGACGACTCCGTGGGCTGGTTCGTGAAGCCGACGGTCATCACCTGCTCGGACCCGGAGAACGAGGTGTTCTCCACCGAGTACTTCGGCCCGATCCTCGCCGTGCACGTCTACGAGGACGGCGACTGGGACACGATGCTGGAGCAGATGGAGTCCGTCGCGGCCTACGCCCTGACCGGCGCGGTCCTCGCGAAGGACCGGGCGGCCCTGGCCGAGGCGAGCGAGAAGCTCCGCTTCGCCGCCGGCAACTTCTATCTGAACGACCGTCCCACCGGCTCCATCGTGGGCCAGCAGCCCTTCGGCGGCGCCCGTGCCTCGGGCACCAACGACAAGGCGGGCTCGAAGTTCAACCTGCTGCGGTGGATGTCCCCGCGCGCCATCAAGGAGACCCAGGTGGCGCCGACGGACTACCGCTACCCGCACATGGGCTGACCTCGGTCCGTACGAATGCACGCGCCGCGGTCCGGCATCCTCCGAGCGGGGAAGCCGGACCGCGGCGTACGTACGTGACGGGGCGTGCAGGGAGGCGAGGCGTGGGCGCGTACGCGCGAGGTGAGCGGGCGGAACGCTTCACCAGCCGTCGCGGTGCATCACTTCCGCTACGGGACGGCGGCGCACAGGGCCGAAGTTGCCCTTCGGCCAGCCGACGGGGATCGCCGCGAAGGTGTTCACGTCCTTCGGGATGCCGAGCACCTGCTTCCACTCCCGCTCCAGCATCAGGTGCCACACGGTGATGGTCGCTCCGAGCCCGAGCCCCCGCGCCGCGAGCAGCAGGTTCTGCACGCCGGGATAGACGCTGGACGTCTCGGCGATGGTGCTGAAGACGCCGTTGCGCATCAGGCGCAGCAGTCCGCCGGTGCCGAGTGATCCGTGCATCGCCCGCAGGCCGTCCAGGTCGCCCTTGGGCTGGACGTAGCGGTAGCAGGGGATGATCAGCGCCGGGGTGTCGGTGAAGTGGTCCCGCTGGTACTCGATGGCAGCGACCATCCGTCCGTACGCGGCCTGGTCCATTTCGGGCGGAGTGGCCTTGCCCGCCGAGCCGAGATACGCGTCAACGCAGCGTCGCCACAGGGGTTCGAGCCGCGATATGACCTTCCGGTCGGTCACGACGACGTAGTGGAACTGCTGGAGGTTCGATCCGCTCGGGGCCCACACCGCCGCCTGTACGAGCTGTTCCAGCAACTCGTCGGGGACCGGGTCGGGCTTGAGCCGCCGCATCGCCCGCATCGTCGACATCGTCTCGAAGAGCTGCGGATTCTTCTGCTGATCATTCGCCATGGCCGCGGAGTGTAGGCCCCCGCTTCCCGCGAGGGCACCGCTGCTGTGCTGCGGGAAGAGCGTCAACTCCCTGCTAGCGTCCGGCGCATGGCGATCCGTGCCGTCCTGTGGGACGTCGACGACACCCTCTTCGACTACACCGGCTCCGACCGTACGGGCGCGCTGCGGCACATCGAGGCGGAGCGGCTGCTCCCGCGCTACGCCTCGGCCGAGGCAGCCCTCGCATCCTGGCGCGCGGTGATGGAGGAGCAGTTCGCGCGCTTCCTCGCCGGGGAGCTCGGTTTCCTGGAGCACCGCAGGGAGAGGGTGCGGGGGTTCCTCGGCGCACACCTCCCGGACGACGAGGCGGACGCCTGGTTCGGCCGCTACGTCGCGTTCTACGAGCAGGCCTGGGCCCTCTTCCCGGACGCCGTCCCCACTCTGGACGCGCTCACCCCCGGCTTCCGCCAGGGGGCGCTGTCGAACTCCTCCACCGCCAACCAGGAGCGGAAACTGCGCCGGCTCGGCATCCGCGACCGTCTCGAAGTGCTCCTCTGCGCGGACGAACTGGGCCATGCGAAGCCCGCCCCCGAGGCGTTCCGGGCCGGCTGCGCGGCGCTGGGCCTGCCTCCCGGCGAGGTCGCGTACGTGGGGGACCGCTACGACATCGACGCCTGCGCCGCCGACGAGGCAGGCCTGCACGGTGTGTGGCTCGACCGCTCGGGTAAGGGCGGCGGCAGCGCCTACGCCCGGCGGATCACCGGCCTGGGGGAACTGCCCGGGCTGCTCGCAGGCCTCGCCTGAGCGGATTGCGCTGTCACAGGGCTCCCGGGGCGACCGAGGCGGGCGAACCGACCGGTGAGGCGTGCCCGATGCGTTGCCGGATCGCTGTCCCGGGCCTCCGGGCCGTCCGAGCATGCAGCCGATGCGTACGGATCCGGACTCGTAGCCCTCGCAGTGGCCTGAATACAGTGGCGTTCGTCTCAGATAGTAGGAAGGCCAACTAATTGGCGAGACATCACGGCTCTCGCGTCCTACCTTTGTATGGAGCCGAACGTCTCGCTCATGAAGCGAACGGCGGATGAGGCACGGTGCACACACGCAGGTGACCCCTGCAGCGCCGGTCGCCCCCGCCCTTTCCGGCGTCTTTGACCCCCACCCTTCTTGAAGCCCTTGTGTGCAGAAGGAGTTGCTGATCATGGATCAGACCACACGCCGCCGTGTCCGTCACGCCGCCCGTACCAACCGTGACGCCGACCGCAAGAACGCCGCAGCCGCCCTCCAGCGCGCCCTCGACCGCCGCGACAACGGTGGAGCCACCGGCCACTGAGCCCGGCGGCGGTGGTTCAGCGGGAGCGGCAGCCCCGCCGGGCGCACAGTTCGCCGAACGGACGAGCGCGGCGGGCGGAGCACGAAGCCGAAGCCGGCTGTGAGCCGCACGGCGCAGCTCCGCGACGCCTCCGAGATGCGAGGCATTCCGCCGGGCGCATGCTCCGCGTCCGTGATGTGGACTGGTCGTGTCATCCCCTGGGACGGAAGGTATGGTCGCTGCCATGTCTCGCACCATCAGCCTCGCAGTGATCCCCGGTGACGGAATCGGCCAGGAAGTCGTGGCACAGGGCCTCAAGGTCCTCACGTCCGTGCTTCCCCAGGACGTAAAGCTGGAGACCAGGCAGTACGACCTGGGTGCCAAGCGCTGGCACGCCACGGGCGAGACACTCACCGAGGCGGAGCTGGAGCAGCTCAAGCAGCACGACGCGATCCTTCTCGGAGCCATCGGCGACCCGAGCGTCCCCTCCGGGGTGCTGGAGCGCGGGCTGCTGCTCAAACTGCGGTTCGCCTTCGACCACTTCGTCAACCTCCGCCCCTCCAAGCTGTTCCCGAACACGGAGACGCCGCTGGCGGGCCGTCCGGACATCGACTTCGTCGTCGTCCGTGAGGGCACGGAGGGCCCGTACGTCGGCAACGGCGGAAGCATCCGCACCGGCACCCCCGCCGAGGTCGCCAACGAGGTCAGCGTGAACACCGCCTACGGCGTCGAGCGGGTCGTGCGTGACGCCTTCGAGCGTGCGAAGGCGCGTCCCCGCAAGAAGCTGACGCTGGTGCACAAGAACAACGTCCTGGTGCACGCCGGTCACCTGTGGAAGAACACCTTCGACAGGGTCGGCGAGGAGTACCCGGACGTCACCACCGACTACCTGCACGTGGATGCCGCGACGATCTTCCTCGTCAACGACCCCGCGCGCTTCGACGTGATCGTCACCGACAACCTCTTCGGCGACATCATCACCGACCTCGCCGCCGCCGTCAGCGGTGGCATCGGCCTCGCCGCCTCCGGGAACATCAACCCGACCGGCGAGTTCCCGTCCATGTTCGAGCCGGTCCACGGCTCCGCGCCCGACATCGCGGGCACCGGCAAGGCCGACCCCACCGCGACCGTCCTCTCCGTTGCGCTGCTGCTGCGGCACCTCGGCCTGGAGTCGGAGGCCTCCCGCATCGAGGAAGCCGTCACGGCCGACCTCGCCGAGCGCTCCGCCGCCCGTACGACGGGTGAGATCGGCGACGCCCTGGCGGTACGAGTAGCCGGCTGACCCGCCCGGTACGTCCGAGGCCGGGGACCGAAGGTGCCCGGCCGCTGGGCTATGCGGGGGTCGGGGTGCCACCATCCATTCATGGGCCGCACACCCGGACTCTCTCCCGCAGGCCTCCTCGCGTGATAATCGAACGAGGGGGCCGGCACATCAGGGAAAGCTCGGACGTCCTAGCACCAAGGCGGAGGGCGAACGGGAGCGCGGTCCGCCACGACACACAGCGAAGGACGCGCCCACCATGACGACGCCTCGAATCGACTTCGACCTCAAGCCCTCCTCGCAGCCGCTGTCCGATGCGGAGCGCGAGGCGGTGCTGTCCAACCCGGGATTCGGCCGCCATTTCACGGACCACATGGTCACCGTCAAGTGGACCGAGGGCCGCGGGTGGCACGACGCCCAGCTCCAGCCGTACGCCTCCCTGCAGCTGGACCCGGCCAACATGACGCTGCACTACGCACAGTCGATCTTCGAAGGACTGAAGGCGTACCGGCAGCCCGACGGGTCGGTCTCCGCCTTCCGGCCCGACGCCAACGCCCGCCGCTTCCAGCGCAGCGCGCGGCGTCTGGCCATGCCGGAGCTGCCGGTGGAGACCTTCATCGAGGCGTGCGAGCTGCTCGTGCGGCAGGACAAGGACTGGGTGCCGGGGACCGGTGAGGAATCGCTGTACCTGAGGCCGTTCATGTTCGCCACGGAGGTCGGGCTCGGCGTCCGGCCCGCCAACGAATACCTCTTCATGGTGATCGCCTCGCCTGCCGGCTCGTACTTCCCCGGCGGCGTCCGCCCCGTCTCGGTGTGGCTCTCCGAGGAGTACGTGCGCGCGGCACCCGGCGGCACGGGTGAGGCGAAGTGCGCGGGAAACTACGCCGCCTCGCTCGTCGCGCAGGCCGAGGCCGCCCAGCAGGGCTGCGACCAGGTCGTGTGGCTCGACGCGATCGAGCGCCGCTTCATCGAGGAGATGGGCGGCATGAACCTCTACTTCGTCCACGGCAGCGGGCGCGACGCGAAGATCGTCACGCCGGCGCTGACCGGCACGCTGCTGCCCGGCATCACCCGTGACTCGCTGCTCACGCTCGCCGCCGACCTCGGATACGGCACGGAGGAGTCCAGGCTCACCGTCGACGAGTGGCGGGAGGGCAACGCCGACGGCTCCATCACGGAGGTCTTCGCCTGCGGCACCGCGGCGGTGATCACACCGGTCGGCGAGGCGAAGTCCGCGAGCGGCGCCTGGAAGGTCGCCGACGGTCAGCCCGGGGAGATCACCACGCAGCTGCGTGAAGCGCTACTGGCCCTGCAGACCGGGCGTGCCGAGGACCGGCACGGCTGGATGCGTCCGCTGGCCTGATGGTCCTTTTACGCCGGCGGGTACCGGCGGAGAACTGGCAGGAGGACACGGGCGGATCCGGCAGCGTACGGGGCGCCCGGCCTCCGGCTTTCCGCATGGTGAGACGCCTTACGGACTCGGGGGCGGTCTGTGTCAGACTCGCCGCGTGTCCTCGTTCGCCATGATTATCGGCAGCAGGCGCGCCGGTCCTCAGTGACCGACTGCCGCAGGCAGACCCTGTGCGGCAGCGGCCACCGTGTCCCAGACCCGCGCGCAGACCTCTCGCACCCGCGAGGGGTTTTTTTGATTTTGTCGTCCTGGCCCACCCACAGCCGGGACGAAGGGCGCGAGGGGCCATCAGGAACACTGGGAGACAAGCGGACCCAGGCATTTCGGATCGCTTCATCCAACAGGAGCCACACGAGCCATGACCACGGACGCCACGGAAGCCCCGGACGACAACTTCCACATCTTCGACACCACGCTGCGCGACGGCGCACAGCGTGAGGGCATCAACCTCACCGTCGCGGACAAGCTGACCATCGCCCGTCACCTCGACGAGTTCGGCGTCGGCTTCATCGAGGGCGGCTGGCCCGGTGCCAACCCCCGCGACACCGAGTTCTTCAACCGCGCCCGTACGGAGATCGACTTCCGGCACGCCCAGCTCGTGGCCTTCGGCGCCACCCGCAAGGCAGGCGTACGGGCCGCCGACGATCCGCAGGTCAAGGCGCTGGTGGAGTCCGGTGCGCCCGTGGTGACGATCGTCGCCAAGTCCCACGACCGGCACGTCGAGCTGGCCCTGCGCACCACGCTCGAAGAGAACCTCGAGATGGTCCGGGACACGGTGTCGTACCTGCGCGAGCAGGGGCGCCGCGTCTTCGTCGACTGCGAGCACTTCTTCGACGGCTACCAGGCCGACGCCCGGTACGCGAAGCAGGTCGTCACAGCGGCCCACGAGGCGGGCGCGGACGTCGTCGTGCTCTGCGACACCAACGGCGGGATGCTCCCCGCGCAGATCCACGCCGTCGTACGCACGGTTCTCGCGGACACCGGGGCACGTCTGGGAATCCACGCCCAGGACGACACCGGCTGCGCCGTCGCCAACACCCTGGCCGCCGTCGACGCCGGCGCCACACACGTGCAGTGCACCGCCAACGGCTACGGCGAGCGCGTCGGCAACGCCAACCTCTTCCCCGTCACGGCCGCTCTCCAGCTCAAGTACGGCAAGCAGGTGCTGCCCGCAGGCGCGCTGCAGGAGATGACGCGCATCTCGCACGCCATCGCCGAGGTGGTCAACCTCGCCCCCTCGACGCACCAGCCCTACGTCGGCACCTCGGCCTTCGCCCACAAGGCAGGGCTGCACGCCTCCGCGATC
The DNA here is from genome assembly GCF_013870515.1 of Streptomyces albidus (ex Kaewkla and Franco 2022). Lineage (GTDB taxonomy): Bacteria > Actinomycetota > Actinomycetes > Streptomycetales > Streptomycetaceae > Streptomyces > Streptomyces albidus. The sequence continues at coordinate 9,347 of NZ_JACBXA010000123.1, forward strand.
AAGGTCGACCCGGACCTGTACCAGCACATCGACCCCGAGCTGGTCGGCAACACCATGCGCATGCTCGTCTCCGACATGGCGGGGCGCGCGTCGGTGGAGCTGAAGGGCAAGGAGCTCGGCTACGACCTGGAAGGGGACCGCGACCTGGTCGGACGCATCGTGGACCGGGTCAAGGCGCAGGAGCTGAAGGGGTACACGTACGAGGCGGCCGACGCCTCGTTCGAACTGCTCCTCCGCGACGAGGTGCACGGCCGTGCCCGGCGCTTCTTCCGGCTGGAGTCCTGGCGGACCATCGTCGAGCAGCGCCCCGACGGCGACCAGGCCAACGAGGCCACGGTGAAGCTGTGGGCCAAGGGCGAGCGCATCATCGCCACCGGCGAGGGCAACGGCCCGGTCAACGCCCTGGACCGCGCGCTCCGCGGCGGCCTTGAGCGCCTGCACCCGCAGCTGGCCTCCCTCTCGCTGACCGACTACAAGGTCCGCATCCTCGAGGGCGGTCACGGCTCCGACTCCACGACCCGGGTGCTGGTCACCATGAGCGACGGCGCGGCGGAGTGGTCGACGGTCGGAGTCGCCGGCAACATCATCGCGGCGTCCTGGCAGGCCCTGGACGACGGCTACACCTACGGGCTGCTGCGGGCCGGAGTGGAACCGCACGAGTAATCCGGCGGGGAGCCGCGCGGACACAGGGGGCACGCCCCCGCCCTCCGGCGCCTCAGCCCTCCAGCCGTACCGGCAGGATCTGCTTGCTGTTCCCCACGAAGCTGGGAAGCGGGAGCAACTCCTCGTCGGGGACGGCGAGATCGAGGTCCGGGTAGCGGGCGAAGAGGGCGCCGAGCGCCACGGTCGCCTCCATCCTGGCCAGCGGTGCGCCGAGGCAGAAGTGCGCACCGTGGCCGAAGGAGAGATGGCGGCCCTGCTCCCGTGTGATGTCGAAGCGCCCGGCGTCGGGCCCGTACGCACGGGGGTCGCGCCCGGCGGCGGTGTAGCCGGCGAGCACAGGGGTCCCCGCCCGGATGACGGTCTCGCCGACCGTGATGTCCGTCGTCGGGTAGCGGAACGGGAAGAAGCTGACGGGGCTGTCGTAGCGCAGCGTCTCCTCCACGACATCGGCCCACGAGGCCGATCCCGAGCGGAGCAGCTTTAGTTGGGATCGGTGCGCGCACAGGGCGCGCACCGCGTTGGCGATCAGGTTCAGCGTCGTCTCGTGGCCGGCGATGATCATCAGCAGCAGGGTGTCGACGAGTTCGCGCTCGCTGAGCCTGTCGCCGTCCTCCTCGCGGGCGGCGATGAGGGCGCTGGTGAGGTCGTCGCCGGGGTCGGCCCGTCGCGTGCTGACGACGAGCGCGAGGATCTCGGCGGTCTCCAGGCCGGCGGCGATCATCTGCTCCGGTGCGGCGCTCGTACTGACCAGGACGCCGGACAGGTGGTGGAGCCGCTCACGCAACCCCGGTTCGACGCCCAGGAGTTCGCAGATCACGCTCATCGGCAGCGGGTAGGCGAAGTGGCGCCGCAGATCGACGGTGCCGTCCTCTTCGACGGCGTCCGGCAGGGCCGCCAGCAGCTCGGCGGTCAGCTTCTCCACGCGGGGGCGCAGGCTCTCCACCCGGCGCGCGGTGAACGCCCTGGTGACCAGGCCGCGCAGCCTGCGGTGGTCGGCTCCGTCGGCGGTGCTCATGCCCGAGACGGTCGCGAAGACGGCCAGCGGCCAGCCCTCCGGAAGACGGCCCTCGCGCAGGGCGGCGAAGTGGCAGGCGTTCTTGGAGACCTTCGGGTCCGTCAGGAAGTCCTTCAGCTCGGCGTGACCGGTCACGGCCACCGCCTCGACGTCTCCCGGGAGCAGCACCTGGGAGGCCGGGCCGTGCTCGCGCAGGAGGTCGTTGACGGCGTGCTGGCCGGCCCCGCTGGGGTCCAGTCGATGCGGTGCCTCGGGTGCGTCGGACATCAGGCGCTCCTGAACGAGTCGAAGGCGGTCGCTTCCGTGCGCCCGCATCCCTCGAAGAATCCGCTCCGCGGCCTCCGCCCGCAAGTGGGCCGAGAGCCGATGCGGAAGCCGTGACGGCGGCAGGGTCCGTTGCGGCGCGGGTCCTGGCTGCGGAACCTCCAACTCCCAAGAGGTCTATGCCACTTCGAGAAAGGTACCGCCGTGCCGCCCATGCCGATCTGGCCCGGGCGCACGTTTCCGGCCGCCTCCGCCGCGACAGCCGTCGCCGCCCTCGCTCTCGCGGTATCCGCTGAGGCCACCGCCGCCCCAGCGGTCCGACGTGCCCCCGCTGCCGCCGACTTCCCCGCTCTGCGCAGGCGCTCGCTGAAGGCCGACGCCAACTCCGTGGCGCAGCAGGCGATCACGATCGACCGCCTCGGGCTGAGCGTTGCCGACTTCTGGGTCGCGGGCACCGCCGGAGACCTCACGGCGGGAGCACCGTGCGGCGTTCTCGTACGCCGCAGAGGCGAGATGGCACAAGTGAGTGCCGGAACCTACAACGACCGGCGAGGCGTTCGAGGTGACCTGGAACAAGCGCGTACAAAAGGTGCTCTCCGCCGACGACGGCACCGAGGTTCTGGGTGCGTCCCGAGAGTCCGGGGCAGGGGCACGGGCTGCGGCTGCGGGTGACTCCCGGGCGGGCGGCACCACTTTGAGCTGCAAGGTTCTGCTGTACTGAGCCGAGACTGAAGAGAATGAACAATCGGGTGATGTTGCTTGACGAGCCACTGACAAGCGACTGACGGGGGCCTGTGGGAACCCCACAGCCCCCCGCGCGCCGAGTGAGAGACATCGCTGCCTGACCGCCCCGTGTGCGCGCCTTTCTGTCCAGCGCGACCATGAATCACGCCCGGACACTGTCTGAATCTGACGAGGATGAATGGGCCCGCAGTTTCGTAGGGTCTATACATGACCGATCAGCCGCAGACGTCGCAGCAGGCCGCGGAGACCGTGGCCGGGCCCGACTCCGCCGAACCGCGGGCGCAGGACGCCCGTGGACGCGTCGCAGAACTCCACGCCCTGAGGGAGCTCGCGCTGCAGGGGCCGAGTGAGCGGGCGACCGAGGCGCAGCACGCGAAGGGGAAACTGACAGTCCGGGAGCGGATCGAACTCCTCCTGGACGAGGGGACGTTCCGCGAGGTCGAGCCGCTCCGGCGGCACCGCGCCACGGGGTTCGGGCTGGAGGAGAAGAAGCCCTACACCGACGGTGTGGTCACCGGCTGGGGCCTCGTGCACGGGCGGACCGTGTTCGTCTACGCGCACGACTTCCGCATCTTCGGCGGTGCGTTGGGCGAGGCGCACGCCACCAAGATCCACAAGATCATGGACATGGCCATTGCCGCCGGCGCGCCGCTGATCTCGCTGAACGACGGCGCGGGGGCCCGTATCCAGGAGGGCGTCTCGGCGCTCGCCGGCTACGGCGGGATCTTCCAGCGCAACACCCGCGCGTCCGGAGTGATCCCGCAGATCTCGGTGATGCTCGGCCCGTGCGCGGGCGGTGCGGCCTACTCCCCGGCCCTGACGGACTTCGTGTTCATGGTCCGCGACACCTCGCAGATGTTCATCACGGGCCCTGACGTGGTGCAGGCCGTGACCGGCGCGCAGGTCTCGCAGAACGGTCTGGGCGGTGCGGACGTGCACGCCGGCACCTCGGGTGTCGCCCACTTCGCCTACGACGACGAGACGTCGTGCCTCGAAGAGGTCCGCTACCTGCTCTCGATGCTCCCCAGCAACAACCGGGAGAACCCGCCGGCCGAGGAGAGCAGCGACCCGGTCGACCGGCGCGGCGAGGCCCTGCTGGACCTGGTCCCGGCCGACGGCAACCGCCCGTACGACATGCGCAAGGTGATCGAGGAGCTCGTCGACGACGGCGATCTGCTCGAGATCCACGAGCGCTGGGCGACCAACCTGATCGTGTGCCTGGCCCGGATGGACGGCCAGGTCGTCGGCGTCATCGCCAACCAGCCGCAGTCCCTCGCGGGGGTGCTGGACATCGAGGCGTCCGAGAAGGGCGCCCGCTTCGTGCAGATGTGCGACGCGTTCAACATCCCGATCCTGACGCTGCTGGACGTGCCGGGCTTCCTGCCCGGCGTGGACCAGGAGCACGGCGGGATCATCCGCCACGGAGCCAAGCTGCTGTACGCGTACTGCAATGCGACGGTTCCGCGGATCTCGGTGGTACTGCGCAAGGCGTACGGCGGCGCGTACATCGTCATGGACTCCCAGTCCATCGGTGCCGACCTGACCTACGCCTGGCCGACGAACGAGATCGCGGTCATGGGTGCGGAGGGCGCGGCGAACGTGATCTTCCGCCGGGAGATCAACGGCGCCGACGATCCGGAGGCGATGCGTGCCCGGATGGTCAAGGAGTACAAGGCCGAGCTGATGCACCCCTACTACGCCGCCGAACGCGGCCTGGTGGACGACGTGATCGACCCCGTGGAGACGCGGGAGGTCCTCATCCGCTCCCTGCAGATGCTCCGCAGCAAGCACGCAGATCTGCCCTCCCGCAAGCACGGCAACCCTCCTCAGTAAGCAGCGAAGGACAAAGAGACTCCGATGAAGACCACCGAACACACAGAGACCGCCGGCGCCGTCGACAACCGTCTTGTCAGGGTCGAGAAGGGCCAGGCCAACGAAGAGGAACTGGCCGCCGTCACCGCCCTGTTGCTCGCCCGTGCCGCCGCGTCCGCGCGGCACGCGCAGATCCCCGCCGCCCGGAACGCCGGCAGCGGCAAGGCCGGATGGCGCCGTCTGGAGCGTGCACGCGGCTTCCGCGCGCCGCACAGCTGGCAGGGCTGAAATCCCTTCTGCGAAGGGGCGTTCGGCCGCCTGACGCCCGTCGGCGGCCGCGGCCACGGAGCCGCTGAACGACCACGGAGAAGGCCCCCCGGAGAGTTCACGGGGGGCCTTCTCTTCGTGCGTGCGCTGTGGTGCTCAGCCGACCGGGGCGTCCTCCAGCATCGTGCGCTGCGGGTTCGCGGTCTGAGGGGGGAATCCGTCGAAGCTCTCGGCCTCCAGGGCGAGGGCTTCCGTGGTCAACTCCCGCGTCAGCTCGTCCGCGTCCTCGAGGTGAGCCAGTGTGATGCGCCGCGGGTTGGCTGTGTTGCGCATGATAAGGGTGGTCTTCACGCTCGACCGTACCTCTCGATTTCCATTGACTTGACAATTCGAAGCACTCTGTAAAGAGCCTAGGCCGCGATTTCGTTCCCGTACGTGACACAGGCAACGCAGAGCGTGTGAGTTTCCTCACCGGAGCATGGGCAAAAAGGGCCAAACGGACACCAGTTGGGAATCGTCGAAGCGGACATCGGGGCCAGAAGCGGAGTTACGCCCCCGCCCCGCGATGTGCGTGAGGCGCGAGAGACCGGTGATCACTCGCGGAAAAGTCCGGAATCGCAGTAAGTGCTCTGCACATCACGTGACGGAGCATCGGCGCAGCGTCACATACGGACCCGGGTTCTCCACAGGCCTTGTTGGAGATCCGGCACTGTGCTGGAATTCCACGGACCGCCGCGGGAAACAACCGGCGCGCAGGGGCGCAGTGCAGCGCTGCGCGGCGGTGAGGGGACGCGCGCCGGTCACTGACGACCGCCAGGGGGGCCTTGGGACCCCCACGACTCGATACCGTCCCGCCGTCCCAAGCGGAGGGGCGCCTGGTCCAGAGGTTGCGACGCTAGTGCAGGGACGTTTCAAGAGGGATGGCAGCGCTGCGGGTGAACCGGAGCCGCGCGGAACGACCGACCGCGGCTCCTTGCCGCAGCGCGCCCAGCAGAGCGGCCCCACGGCCGCCGTGCACGACGAGGACGGCGCGGCGACGAACCGTCCGGGCAGCAGTACGAGCAGCGACGGAGGCGCCTCCGAGCGACTCCGGCCGCCGCCGGGGCCGGGATCGCGAGTTGCCCTGCGCAACTGGCGGATCAGCACCCGCCTGGTCTCGCTCCTCGCGCTGCCCGTCGTCGCCGCAACGACCCTGGGTGCCCTGAGAATCCAGGACTCCCTCGGCAACGTCGACCAGCTCGAGGACATGAAGCTCCTCACGGAGATGACGGAGCAGGCGACCGAGCTTGCGTCCGCCCTCCAGGAGGAACGCGACCGCTCGGCAGGCCCGTTGGTCAGCACCGGGGACGCGAAGGACGACACGGTCGTCGGCCCCCGTGAGAAGACGGACCAGTCCTTCCAGGCGTTCAAGGAAGCGACTGCCGAGATCGACGGCAGCGACAAGGTGATGGCGGGCGTCCAGTCCACCGTTTTGGACATCACCCGTCAGCTGGGCGCGATCAACGAGGTCCGCAAGCGCGCGTACGACAACCCCGCTTCCGTCTCGCAGACGGTCAACAGCTACAACCAGCTGATCGAGTCGTTGCTCTCCCTGTCGCAGGACATGGCGCAGGCGACCAACAACTCCGAGATGATCCAGAGCACCCGCGCCCTGGCGTCGTTCTCCACCGCCAAGGAGTACGCGTCGATCCAGCGCGCGATCATCTCCGCCGGCCTCGCCCGCAAGGGCGGCCCCGAACTCTCCGAGAGCGACCGGCTCTACGGCAAGGCCGCCAGCGACACCGAAGGTGCCTCCCTGGGCAGCTTCAGCCAGATCTACGGTGTGGAGGGCGCCGCCGAGCTGACCAAGCCGCTCGACGGCGGCGTCGTCAACATCACGCTGGCGGACAAGTACCGCGACCGCGTGCTGAACAACGAGGACGGCATCACGAGCGAGAACCGCTCGTATCCCGACTGGTACGACCAGGACCGCTCCAAGATCGACGAGATGGCCAAGATCGAGTCGACCCTGCTCTCCCAAATGGAGCAGCAGGCACGGGAGTTGCGCTCCGACGCGCAGCGGGACGCCTTCATCAACGGCGCCGTGATCCTCCTCGTGCTGGGCATCTCGCTCGTCGGTGCCTTCGTGGTCGCCCGCTCCATGGTCCGCTCGCTGCGCAGGCTCCAGGACACCGCTCAGGACGTCGCCCGCAAGCGGCTGCCCGAGCTGGTCCGCCAGATGTCCGAGGCCGAGCCGCAGGACGTGGACACCTCGGTCGAGTCCGTCGGCGTCCACAGCCGCGACGAAATCGGCCGTGTGGCCTCCGCGTTCGACGACGTCCACCGCGAAGCCGTCCGGCTCGCCGGCGAGCAGGCCCTGCTCCGGGGCAACGTCAACGCGATGTTCACCAACCTCTCGCGGCGCAGCCAGGGCCTCATCCAGCGTCAGCTCTCGCTCATCTCCGAGCTGGAGTCCCGCGAGGCCGACCCGGACCAGCTCTCCTCGCTCTTCAAGCTGGACCACCTCGCGACCCGCATGCGCCGTAACGGCGAGAACCTCCTCGTCCTCGCGGGCGAGGAGCCGGGCCGTCGCTGGACCAGGCCCGTCCCGCTCGTCGACGTGCTGCGCGCCGCGGCCTCCGAGGTGGAGCAGTACGAGCGCATCGAGCTCAACTCCGTGCCGGCCACCGAGGTCGCGGGCCGCGTCGTCAACGACCTCGTCCACCTGCTCGCCGAGCTGCTGGAGAACGCGACCTCCTTCTCCTCGCCGCAGACCAAGGTCAAGGTCACCGGTCACGCGCTGCCCGACGGCCGTGTCCTGGTGGAGATCCACGACACCGGCATCGGCCTCTCCCCGGAGGACCTCTCCTCGATCAACGAGCGGCTGGCCAGCCCGCCGACCGTCGACGTCTCTGTCTCCCGCCGCATGGGTCTGTTCGTGGTCGGCCGCCTCTCCCTGCGGCACGGCATCCGCATCCAGCTGCGCCCGTCCGACTCCGGTGGCACGACCGCCCTGGTCATGCTGCCCGTCGACGTGGCACAGGGCGGCGCACAGGCTCCGCAGCCCGGCAAGGCCAAGCCCCCGGTCG
>NZ_JACBXA010000124.1 GCF_013870515.1 Streptomyces albidus (ex Kaewkla and Franco 2022)
CGCTGTCGGAACTTCTGGACGCACCTGCGCGGGCCTGGGCGCGGGAACTGCTTGCGCCGCTGGAGGAGAACCTGGCGCCCGCGGAGAAACGACGGCTGCTCGAGGTGTGCCAGGCGGCGATCGCGATGGGGTCGGAGGGCGCGGGCAGGCTGCTGGGGCTGCACCAGGAAACCGTCTCGGCGCGGCTGGACGAGCTGACCTCCCGGGTCGGACTGGACAGTGCCCGGCTGGGCGACCGGGCCACCCTCGACCTGGCGTTGCAACTCGCGGAACTGCCGCCGCCCGTGCCGGGAACGGTCCCGGCTCCCGGCGGGGTGCGTGAGGTCCTGAGCGGGGACGGGTCGGCAATGTGGGGCACCGGCGTGCTGGCGGGGCTCTCGACGCGGCTGCTGTCCGCGCTGGCCGCCTGGGTACACCACGAGCTGGACGACCGGGAAGCGGCACGCGAGCTCGGCATCTCCAGCGACACCCTCACGAGCTGGCTCCGGGAGGCCGGGACCCTGACCCATCTCCCGCTGACCAAGGACAGGCCCGGCGCGGTGCACGATCTTCTCTGGGCGCTGTACGTCACCGGCCGGGTCCGGTCGGCCAGCCTTGCCGGCGGCGAAGGAGGCGGGCAGCAGGCAGAGCCGTACGAGACGGTGTCCCCGGTCGACGGGGAACCGCGCACCGACCGCCCCCACCCGGCACGCGTGTACGACTACTTCCTCGGCGGGCGTACGAACTTCGCCGCCGACCGGATCGTCGCCCAGCAGTCGGTCGAAGCCACCCCGCAGGTCGCCATGATGGCCCGGGAGAACCGCGGGTTCATGCTCCGAGCGGCACGCCATCTCGCGCGACGGTCCGGCATACGGCAGTTCCTCGACATCGGCGCCGGGATCCCGACCGAACCCAACCTGCACCAGGTCGCCCAGTCCGAGGACCGGTCCGCGCGGATCGTCTACGTCGACAACGACCCCGTCGTGCACGCGCACGCCCAGGCCCTGCTCACCAGCAGCCCCCAGGGACGCGCCGTCTTCCTCCGGGCGGACGCGAACGATCCGGCCGGGATCTTCGAGTCCTCCGAGGTCCGGGACACCCTCGACCTCGAACGGCCGGTCGCGCTCTCGCTCATCGCCCTGCTGCCCTTCGTGACGGACGACCAGGCCGCACACGAGATGCTGCGCCGGCTGACGGCGCGGTTGGCACCCGGCAGCCATCTGATGTTCTCCCACCTCACCCCCGACCAGGACCCCGAGGGCATTCACACTGTGAGCGAGCTCTACGAGAAGCAGACCGATGTGCCGCTGCGGACCCGTACGTACGGAGAGATCGCCGCGCTCCTGCAAGGGCTCGACCTCCTCGACCCCGGCCTCGTGCTCGTGCACCGGTGGGGATCGGACCGTTCCGAGCAGGACCTGGCGCACGACGATCCGCGAATCGGGTCGTACGGCGCGGTGGCGCGCATCCACTAGTCGTCGGGCCGGCGCCCGACCGATGGGGCGTCAGTGGGGGTCGTGGCGGGTGCGAGAATGAAGGTCTGTCCACGGCACCGTGGACGCGTCGTCGACCGTGCGGCAGGAGATCATGCCGTTGAATCCGGGTCCGTCGGAACCGAAGCGTCCCGCTCCCTCCTCGGAGGTGAGCCGCGCGGACCTCCGCGGCGACTGCGCCGACTGCTTCGGCCTGTGCTGTGTGGCGCTCCCCTTCTCCGCCTCGGCCGACTTCGCCGTCGACAAGGACGCGGGGCAGCCCTGTACGAACCTCCAGCGGGACTTCCGCTGCGGCATCCACACGCAGCTTCGTGAACGCGGCTTCTCCGGCTGCACCGTCTTCGACTGCTTCGGGGCCGGACAGAAGGTCTCTCAGGTCACGTTCGGCGGCCATGACTGGCGCGAGGAACCGGGCACGGCACGGCAGATGTTCGACGTCTTCCCCGTGATGCGCCAACTCCACGAGCTGCTCCGGTATCTGACCGAAGCCGTGGAACTGCCCGCGGACCGAGCGTTGAACACCGAGCTGGCCCGTGCTCTGGAGACCACCGACAAGTTCACGCGGGGCAGCGCGGACGAAGTACTTCGGCTCGACGTCGCCGCGCACCGGGACGAGGTCAACGTCCTGCTGCTGCGCGTGAGCGAGAGGGTGCGAGGGTCCAGGGTGCCGGGCCGTAAGAAGAACCACCGGGGAGCGGACCTTCTCGGCGCCCGGCTCGCAGGCGCGGGTCTGCGGGGGGCGTCGTTGCGCGGAGCCTGTCTGATCGCCGCCGACCTGAAGAACTCGGACCTGCGCGACACCGACCTGATCGGGGCCGACCTCCGGGACGCCGACCTGAGTGGCGCGGACCTCACGGGGAGTCTCTTCCTCACCCAGCAGCAGCTCGACGCGGCGAAGGGCAGCGCTGCGACCCGGATCCCCGAAGGTCTCGACCGGCCCGCGCGATGGGCCGCCGGTCAATAGGACTGACGCTCAGCCCGCGACCCGTCGGAACGCTCGTTGCCAGGGCGGGCTCAGCCGCAGCAGCCGCCCCCGCAGCAGCCTCCGCCGCCCCCCGACTGCGGTGCGCTCATGGCGGGAGCGGACGCACCGCCGCCCACGGCGACCGTCGACAGCAGCTTCACCGTGTCCCCGTGCCCGTCCGGGCAGGTGGCGGGCGCACCGGATTCCGCCATGGGACGGGAGAGTTCGAACTGCGTGTCGCACTTGCGGCACCGGTACTCGTATCGAGGCATGACGGAATGCTATCCGCCCTCCGGGCGTGCTGGAGGGCCACTCCCGGGAGACCGTGAGGACACCGTCGTCACTGCTCGACGGACCGGCTCAATGACCCGCTGCCCTCTGCTCCCGGATCTGGTCGACCACCTGGTGGACCGACTCCTTCACGGCGTCCAGCTCGGTCAGCAGATGCCAGTAGTCCGGGTGGCGGCCTTCCAGCGACTCCACCGCGCGGTCGACGCGCTCCACCGCATCGTCCAGCGGCCCGGCGTGCCTCGGGTCGGGTGTGCTGCGGCCGGCCATCGCCAGGCGCTGGGCGTCACGGATCGCGAAGCGCGTCCGCTCGACCTCCTTCGTCTTGTCGAAGGAGACCTCGTTCAGCCGCTGAAGACGGTCAGCGGCGGCCTTGATCGCCTCGTCGGCGCCGTTCAGCAGGGCCCGTACCGTCGACAGCTGCGACGTGGCGTCCGCCCAGCGCTGCTCGCCGCGCGCCTTGCGGCCCTCCGCCAGCTTCTCCTCGGCCTGCCGCACCGCGCGGGTCGCCTGGTCGGGCACCTGCTGCAGGTCCTGCCAGCACGCGGCGCTGAAGCGGCGGCGCAACTCGCTGAGCACGGGATCGACCTGCCCCGCCCGCGTCTGAAGGGCCTGGGTGCGCGTACGGAGGGAGGAGAGCCGCTTGTCGATCTCGGCCGCCGTCTCGGGCAGCCGCTCGGCCTCGCCGCGGATGGCCTCGGCCTCCCGCACCACGCGGTCCGCCCGCTGGAGGGTGTCCTGGACGCCGTGCCGTCCGGCGCCCTCGTTCAGCCTGGTCAGATCGGGGGAGAGCGCTGCGAGGCGGCCGGCCAGGTCGTCGGCCTCGAAGCCGGAGGCGCGGGTGGCGTCCAGTGCGTTCGAGGCGGCGAGCAGCCCTTGCTTGGCCCGCTCCACGGCGGGAGCCAGCCGCGCCAGCTGGGTCTCCGCCTGGGACAGCAGCGGACCGAGACCCTGCCCGAACCGCTCCAGATCCGCCCTGACGCGCTCGAGGTCCTGCGTGGTCTTCTTCAGCTCCGCCTGCGCTCGGGCGGCGGTGCCGGAGTCGAGGTCGTCCCGGTCCAGGTCGTGGGAGTCGACGGCGGTGATGTACTCGTGGCTCACCTGGTCGATGCGCGTGCCGAAGTCCGCGAAGTCGGAGACGGCCTTCTGCGCGGCACGTGAGTCGTCGACGGCGCTGAGGGTCTCGATGGAGATGCGCAGATCACGCTGTGCGGTGTCCAGCTCGTAGAAGGCGGCTGCTGCGGCGTCCTTGGCTGCCTGCGCGTCGGCTCGCTGATGCTCCGCACGGCCGCTGCCCCAGCCCCAGCGGCGGGTGCCGCCGCCGTTCATAGCCGCCACCAAACCTCTCCCCGTATCCCCATGTGCACATCAGTGGATCGCAGGTCATTGTCCCACCCTGTGCCAACGAACACACGAGCCCGTTCGTTCACGAACTGTGCAAATGAGGCGTCAAGCCATGCCGCGGGCGGGCCTCGGATCGGTTTGTGCCCGACGCCGCGAGACAGGGTAGTCTGTGGCCTCGATTCGTTTCCCGGGCGCATAGCTCAGCGGTAGAGCGCTTGCCTTACAAGCAAGATGTCACTGGTTCGATCCCAGTTGTGCCCACCACCGCAGCAACCCCCTCTGATCAGCAGCCGAAGGGCCGTCCACGCAGCAGCGTTGGGCGGCCCTTCGTGCGTTTGTCGCAGGCGGGGGAGCCGAACAGGGAGCCAGAGCCGCGCACGACCAGGCCACCGCGGTCTCTCTTCGGCCTCCTCGTCGTCGGCGACGACGGCGTCCAGGACCCCTGCCCATCGGTGATCACCGGGCGAAGCTGTGCCGCAGCTCCCGAGCCCGGGGCGTCACCTGCGCGGATGTGCCCACTCCGTGCTGCGTGCGGGAATGAGGTGCTTGCGTGCGGGAACGCGGTGCGTGCACGGCAGATCGCCGGGCACGGTGGCGCCGGTTGCGCCGTCGATGAGCGCACGCGCCTAAGGAGAAACGGTCTATGCCACAGGGCGAACCGGCCATCAGGAACCCGGAGAAGGGCTATGTAGCGCTTCTGGGCTGGAGTCTCAATGCGGTGGAAGCCCTCGACCGGTTCGACCGGCGATACGTCGTCGTGGCGCCGGAGTGGGCCGAGCAGTACTGCGTCGACCACGACATCCCCTACGTGCCGTGGAATTTCGAACGGCTCAACGACCGCTCCATGGAGATCGCCGAGACCCTTCAGAAGATGGGTGTCGACGTCGCGATCCCGATGTTCGAGGAAACGGTCGAATGGGCAGGGGCGATCAACTCCGTTCTGCTGGACAACCCGCGTCTGTACGGCCAAGCCATGCTGCTGCGGGACAAGGCGCTGATGAAGCGCCGCGCGCAGCTCGGCGGCATCCGGGTCGGAATATTCGAGGAGGCCCACGACCGGGACGACGTGATCCGCTTCCTCAAGCGCGTCAACCAGACCCTGCTCAAGCTGGACGGTGACCCGAACGACCCGATCCATCTCAAGGCGTTCGACAAGGCAGGATGCCTCGGGCACCGCGTCATCCGCACCCCGGACGAGGTCGACATGATTCCGGACGAGGAGTTCCCGGTTCTCATGGAATCCCACCTCGACGGCTGGGAGTTCGCGGTCGAGGCGTGGGTGCACAACGGGAAGATCAAGTTCCTCAACATATCCGAATACGTCACGCTGGGATATTCGGTGTTCGCGCCGGCGACCCCGGAACTGGAGCGGTACCGCCCGCAGATCACGGCGCAGATCGAGAAACTCATCAAGACGTTCGACATCGAGTTCGGCTTCGTGCACCCGGAGTACTTCGTCACCAGTGACGGCGAGATGTACTTCGGTGAGGTCGCCTACCGGCCGCCGGGCTTCAAGGTGTTCGAACTGCTGGAGCGGGCGTACGGGTTCAATGCCTACCATGGCCTGGTGCTGGCCTTCGACCCGAAGACGACCGAGGAGGAGATCGACGCCTTCTTCCCGCGCGAGGTCGTCGACGCGTCCGGGGTCGCCGGCTGCTTCGGTGTCTACCCGCGCCGCCGCGTCGTCAGCGACCTGGAGATCCCGGAGGAGACCGAGGACGACGACTACTACGAGTCGCACGACCTCTCGACGCCGCTCGAGGAGACAGTCACCAAGAGGACCGCGTTCGGCACCCACTGGGGCCTGGTGTACTTCTTCGGTGAAGACCCCTACCGGATGCGCGACCTGTTGAAGAAGCAGGAAGAGCTCGACTTCTACGTCTGACGACCTCGTGGACGCAGAAGACCAACCCGAGGGAAACCCTTTGAAACCGACCGCCGACGTCAGTGGTGAGGCCACGACGCTGGACAAGCGCGTGACCTCACTCGACGAAGCCATCCAGGCCATGGCCGAAACCCGCGACTTCGGCAAGCACACGAAGTTGCGGCGGGTCCTGGAAGCACTGCGGCGAGTGCTCATGCAGCCGGGCGGCGCCGCGGCTGTCCAGGCCAGGGCGCAGGCCCTTGAGGAAGCCGGGCTTTTCCAGGACACGGACTGGGCGTCACCGGAGATCCTTGTCCCGTCGCTGGTCGGCCCGGGCCTTCACAGCGGCGACGCGGACACCGTCGTCATGGAGGCGACCAGCGAGCTGCGGATGCTCGCCGTCGCCCGCGGCGACTTCGCGCACCCGACGTTGCCCGCCGAGGACGCCCGCCAGTTCCTGTCCCATGTGCTGGCAACGAACCTGGAGCTGTTGTTCACCCCGCCCAGCGAGGCGGAGCGAACCCAGCAGGGCCGGACCGCACAGCTCATCCGGGACCTGTTCCGCCACCTCGCCGACGAGATCGGATACGAAAGCGTCCTGGACAACCTGGTCGACGAGATCTGGCGGATCCTGCGCCAGCGTCCGATCCAGGTCGAGGCGGTGCAGTCCCTGATCACCCGGATCGCGATCTACCGCGACGACCCGGACGTCGCTCTCGGCGTGTCTTCAGGGCAGGGCTTCGACCGGCTCATCACGAGCCTGTTCGGGACCACCGAGGCGTGCCGGGAGGACCCGGGCATCGACGTCTTCCGCTCCCGGCTCGAGGCGATGGACGCAGGCGGCCTGCAGTACGAGGCGGCGGGGTTCGCGCGGGCGATGCACGACACCGGCCTGGTGTCGCCGTACCACGCGGAACTGCTCCGGTTCCTCCTGCGCGAGAGCGACTACCTCGTCGGTGAGGCGCTCGGGCTGTCCGACACCGGCCGGAACTGCCTGCTGCGCTACAGCCAACTCGTGCACCGGCTGATCGAGGTGGCCGTGCACCCGCAGACCGCGCAAAGCGTCTACGGGCTGGCGCTGCTGCTCGACCGCGGCATCCTTTACGAGCCGCCGCTGGTGCCCGCGCTGTGGCGCCAGTTGGCGCTTGAGCTCTCCCCGGTCGCGCGGGAGCGGTTGACGACGGTTTTCGGTGAGGTGCCGGGGCCGGAGGCACGGCTGGTCGCGGGGGTGCTCTCGATGCTGGGCCAGCCGCTCGGCGTCGGTCAGGGCGACAACCCCACCTGCCAGTCGGCCCGCGCGCTGTCGATGTGGTCCTTCAACGACCCGGACTACCTGCTGCAGATGGTCGTCTGGGCGGCCCGTGACGACGAGATCATCATGCACTTCGAGGGTCAGCCGATCTCGTCGAAGGACAGCGCGTCCGGAGTCGCGAGCACGCTGCCGATGGACCTGGACCCCGTATCGCTGCTGGTGGTACCTCACTTGGACCGGATCTACGCCGAGATGGGGCGGTGCTGCGCCACGCGGCCAGGGGACCCGCACCGGTGGGTCAACCCCGAGTTCCACGGCTGGTGGGCGGCCCGGGGGTTCCACATCAACGTCGACGTCGCGACCGGAAACCTGGTCGACCTCGACGAGTTCCTGCGGCAGTTCCACGCCAGCTACCATCCGTCCTACAACGGCGAGCAGCCGCTGATCCATCCGCAGCCGGCCGGTGTCGCCGTCACCGACAGCGCGGCCCGCTACGTCGGCTGGCACGCGATCACGATCCTGCGGGCCGCGCCGGACCCGCAGGACGTCATGCGGGTGTACTTCTTCAACCCGAACAACGACAGCGGCCAGGACTGGGGCGACGGCGTCGTCGTCTCCACCGCGGGCAACGGCGAGCGGTTCGGCGAGGCCTCACTGCCGTTCGACCAGTTCGCCTCGCGGCTCTACATCTTCCACGCCGATCCGCTCGAGCGCGGCGAACCGGAGCGGGTGCCCGCCGAAGACGTCGCGCGGATCATCGGCTACATCGAGCGCAGCTGGGGCAACGACCGGCTGCCCGCGGGGACGTTGCAGGCCCTCGAAAGGCCCACGAGCCTGTGAGCCTGCTGCGCAATCATGTGTCGTGGCGCGCAGAAGCTACGGCCGCCCTCCAGCGCGCTGCACCTACCGTAGGCGCCGACGGTAGGGCTGGGGTCGGCCTGGGGCCACGCCCTCCAGCGTGATCAGCCAGCCTGCCGGGCCGACTCCCGCGCCGGCGGGCGCTTTCGGACTGATGAGCCTGGTTTCAGAGCTGTCGACGGCGTGCAGCCACAGATGCCCCGGCACGGGAGCGAAAGAGCGTGATCCTGGCGGGTCTTCGCGCCAGAGCAGTGCCACCGTGTGGATCGCTCCGACGCGTGCGGTGACCGTCTCGGGCTCGCCCTCGGTCACGCCGTGCCGGGACATCTCCACCATGCCGTACATCCGTGCCCCCTTCGGCGGGGAGACAGGTTCCCGCTCGACGGCCGTGCGGCGCAGGGCGGGCAGTTCGTCCGGGTCGAGCTCGGTGAAGTGACGCCGCCAGGTGACTCGTCGGCCTTTCCCCAGGTCCATCAGCCCGAGTTCCCACGCCACTTCGTCGCCGACCCGGAACGGATTCCCGCAGCAGTCGTGCTCCCACCCCGCGTAGAACACCTCCACTTGATTCGCCACCCCGCCACCCTGCCCCAATGTGACGGTGCGGCGCGCATGGATTATTGGGGGCCGCGGCGGCGGCAGGACCCCTGGGTGAGCGTCCAACTGAGTGACCGTCACGGCTCGTTCGACGAACAAGCACGGACGCCGGTGGAGTCCTTCTGCTCGGCTCATGCCCACGCCGGTCGCGTCGCCGTCACACCGCCGACCGTCGCCGGCGGCACGTCACGGCCGTGACGGTCAACGGGACCGACAGCACGCAGGCGATGCCGAACAGCAGCGCGTACTGCCCGTGCTGCACCAGGGGTCCCGCCGCGGTCACCGCGACCGAGCTGCCGATGAACAGCGAGGCGGCGAAGAAGGCGACGGCCGTGCCCCGCGCCTCCGGCACGACCGAAGTGGCCCAGGTCTGCAACGACGAGTGCATGAACGACCAACCGCCGCCGAGGAGCAGGGCTGTGATCACAACGGTGACCAGACCGATGTGGGCGGTGACGATGCCGTAGCCCAGGCAGATCTGCGCTCCGCCCACGGTCATCAGCACCCACACCGGGGTCCGTCCGGACAGCGCCTTCACCAGACGCGAGAACCCCAGCACGCCGACGCCGAACGCTGCGGTCGCCAGACCGGCGACCGCAGCGCTCACTCCGTTCGCCTGCAGTGCCGCGGCAAGCAGCGTCATCGTGCCGAGCAGTACGGCGCCCTCGACGAACGCGAGCCCGAACACCAGCAGTGCCCAGCCGTTGCGAAGCACCGCACGGAGGGGCGCGCCCACCCCGGCAACGGGTGCGCGCGGCGGTTCCGGCAGCTTGCGCAGGGCGAAGGAGCACAGCAGCGCGCAGGCGGCGGATGTCGCGAACACCGCACGCCAGTCCAGCAGATGACCCAGCACGCCACCGAACGCCGTCGCCGTGGCGGTGCCCACGGCCATCGCGGCCATCAAGTCGGAGAGCGCCGACTGGCGTTGTCTCGCGCTCACCGTGTCGCCCACATACGTGAGGGAGGTCGGCACCACGGCGCCGAAGAAGGCCCCGGCCGCGATTCGTGCCCCTGCCAGCGCCGGCAGCCCGGGTGCCGCCGCGGAGACCACCCCGGCCGCCGCCGCGGCCAGCAGTGTCGCGCGCATGACCCGTACGCGTCCGAAACGGTCGGAGAGCAACCCCCACAACGGCTGGGAGAGTCCGTACGCCAGGAAGTAGCCGCTGGCCGTGACGACGGCCGACGTGAGCGGCACGCCCAGTCCGGAGGCGATCAGCACCAGCATGGGGCTGATCACGAACCTGTCGAAGCTGCTGACGAACGTCGCGACCGACAAGACCCGCGGGGGCCCGGTGAGCTGAAGACTCTCGGGCGGATCCTGGCGTTCCTTGCACGTGCTCATCAATGGTTCCCGGTGATCGTGGCAGCCGCCCATGATGGCGCACGCGCCCCGCACCTGCACAGGGGGTCGTGTCGAGTACGTACGGGGTGCGGCGGCCGCCTGCCGTCATGTCGCCCTCGTGAGCCGGGGCAGGCGACGCGAATCACACGCCGGGACGGGCGGACCGGTGCACCGGGCCCGCACCGGGGCGCCGAAGGGGACGCCGGTCCAGCGGGCCTTCCCGTGTGCTGGTTGCGCAGTTCGCGTGGTTCCCCGTCCCGCTGCTCCAGACCGGTCAGGAATCGAGAAGCGCGGTCATCGAGCCGCGCCTAGCGTGACGGCCATGGACATCACCATTCACGCGAGTTTCCTTCCGCACGACGACGCGGACGCGTCGCTGGCCTTCTATCGCGACATCCTCGGCTTCGAGGTCCGCAACGACGTCGGGTACGGCGGGATGCGCTGGATCACGGTCGGTCCCGTCGGCCAGCCCGGCACCTCCATCGTGCTGCACCCGCCGACAGCCGACCCGGGCATCACCGACGACGAGCGCCGCACCATCACCGAGATGATGGCCAAGGGCACCTACGCCATCATCACCCTGGCCACCGCCGACCTCGACGGCACCTTCGAGCAGCTGCAGGCGAGCACCGCCGAAATCGTCCAGGAGCCGACAGAGCAGCCGTACGGGATCCGCGACTGTGCCGTGCGCGATCCCGCGGGCAACATGATCCGCATCAACGAGGTCCGCTGACGTCCGGCGATCGAGCCCCGGACCAGTAGATTCGGCACCCGTAGATACGGCGCCCGCGAGGGAGTCCGTGCACGACACCGGTGGCGGCCGCGCAGCGTGGCCGCCACCCGAGGGCTCAGTGGCTGCGTGACACCGGGTGCCTGCTCGCCCGTGACGGCGGCGTCCGGGTTGCCGGTGCCCCGGCGGACGGAGCGCCGGCCCGGGTGCCGCCGTCCTCGTCGATCAGGGGGCAGCGGACCGTTGCCGCAACGGCACCTGAGGAAGTAGAACCAGACGTACCGCTCGAAGCCGGTCAGATCGAGCCGGGCGCCGCCGAACACGGAGACCGCGAAGGCGGCCCGCTTCACAGATGGAGACACCAGCATGGCTACGAGGACGGACACGCAGCCGCCCGCGCTGCACGTTGCCGACATCCACGATCTGATCCGCGTGCACGGGGCGCGTGAGAACAACCTCAAGGACGTCAGCATCGAGATCCCGAAGCGCCGGCTGACGGTCTTCACCGGCGTCTCCGGCTCGGGCAAGAGCTCGCTGGTGTTCAACACGATCGCCGCGGAGTCCCAGCGGATGATCAACGAGACGTACAGCAGCTTCGTGCAGGGCTTCATGCCGACTCAGGCGCGGCCCGAGGTCGACGTACTCGAAGGGCTGACGACCGCGATCATCGTCGACCAGCAGCGGATGGGTGCCGACGTCCGCTCCACGGTCGGCACCGCCACCGATGCCAACGCGATGTTGCGCATCCTCTTCAGCCGGCTCGGGAAGCCGCACGTCGGCTCGCCCAACGCGTTCTCCTTCAACGTCGCCTCGGTCAAGGCGAGCGGTGCGATCACGGTCGACCGCGGCGCCGACAAGTCCAAGGCCGAGAAGGTGACGTTCAGCCGCACCGGCGGCATGTGCACGCGGTGCGAAGGCCGGGGCTCCGTCTCCGACATCGACCTCACCCAGCTCTACGACGACTCCAAGTCCATCGCCGAGGGCGCGTTCACCATTCCCGGCTGGAAGTCGGACAGCTGGTGGACGGTGCGGATCTACGCCGAGTCGGGCTTCCTCGACCCGGAGAAGCCCATCCGCAAGTTCACCAAGAAGGAGATGCACGACTTCCTCTACCGGGAGCCGACCAAGGTGAAGGTCGAGGGAGTGAACCTCACCTACGAGGGCCTGATCCCCAAGATCCAGAAGTCCTTCCTGTCCAAGGACAAGGAGGCGCTGCAGCCGCACATCCGGGCTTTCGTGGACCGGGCGGTCACCTTCACCTCCTGCCCCGAGTGCGGCGGCACCCGGCTCAGCGAAGCGGCCAGGTCGTCGAAGATCAAGAAGATCAACATCGCCGATGCCTGCCGGATGCAGATCAGCGACCTGGCCGGGTGGGTGCGGGACCTCGACGAGCCGTCGGTGGCGCCGCTGCTCACCGCGCTGCAGCAGACCCTCGAGTCGTTCGTGGAGATCGGCCTCGGCTACCTCTCCCTCGACCGTCCGTCCGGCACGCTCTCGGGCGGCGAGGCACAGCGCGTCAAGATGATCCGCCACCTCGGCTCCTCGCTCACCGACGTCACCTACGTCTTCGACGAGCCCACCATCGGCCTGCACCCGCACGACATCCAGCGGATGAACGGCCTGCTGCTGCGGCTGCGGGACAAGGGCAACACGGTGCTCGTCGTCGAGCACAAGCCGGAGACGATCGCGATCGCCGACCACGTCGTCGACCTCGGCCCCGGCGCCGGTACGGAGGGCGGCACCGTCTGCTTCGAGGGCACCGTCGAGGGGCTGCGGGCGGGCGGCACCGTCACCGGCCGCCATTTCGACGACCGGGCAACCCTCAAGGAGACCGTGCGGAAGCCCGCCGGCGCGATGGAGATCCGCGGCGCGACGACGCACAACCTGCGCGACGTCGACGTCGACATCCCTCTCGGTGTGCTCGCCGTCATCACCGGCGTCGCCGGCTCCGGCAAGAGCTCGCTCGTGCACGGCTCGCTGGTCAAGGGCTCAGCGGCGGCGGACGCAGGTGTGGTGTCGATCGACCAGAGCGCGATCCGCGGCTCGCGGCGGAGCAACCCGGCGACCTACACCGGGCTGCTCGACCCGATCCGCAAGGCGTTCGCGAAGGCCAACGGCGTCAAGCCTGGGCTCTTCAGCGCCAACTCCGACGGGGCCTGCCCCACCTGCAACGGTGCCGGCGTCATCTACACCGACCTGGCGATGATGGCCGGCGTGGCCACCACCTGCGAGGAGTGCGAGGGGAAGCGGTTCCAGGCCTCGGTGCTGGACCACCACTTCGGCGGCCGCGACATCAGCGAGGTGCTCGCGATGTCGGTGGCCGAGGCCGAGGAGTTCTTCGGCGCCGGTGAGGCGCGCACCCCGGCGGCGCACCGCATCCTCGACCGGCTCGCCGACGTCGGGCTCGGCTACCTCAGGCTCGGTCAGCCGCTCACCACGCTGTCCGGCGGCGAGCGGCAGCGGCTCAAGCTGGCCACCCACATGTCGGAGAAGGGCGGCGTCTACGTACTCGACGAGCCCACCACGGGTCTCCACCTCGCCGACGTCGAGCAGCTGCTCGGCCTGCTCGACCGGCTCGTCGCCTCCGGCAAGTCGGTCATCGTCATCGAGCACCACCAGGCGGTCATGGCGCACGCCGACTGGATCATCGACCTCGGCCCCGGTGCCGGCCACGACGGCGGCCGGGTCGTCTTCGAGGGCACTCCGGCCGACCTCGTCGCCGCCCGCTCCACCCTCACCGGAGAGCACCTTGCGGCCTACGTCGGCGGTTGACTCAGGCAATCGCGGACGTGGTGGGACGGGATCTCGAACTCACCCGGCGCCGTTGTCAGCCGCTTGTGGCACGATCGCGAAGGTGACCAGCAGACCTTCTCCCGAGCGCCGCGAGCAGGGGAGACCTCGTGCGGCGCAGCACCTGCGCGACCTCGCGCTGCTGCGCCGCGTCCGCGACCGGATCGACCGGGAGTACGCCCGACCGCTGGACGTCGAGGCGCTCGCCCGCGGCGTGCACATGTCGGCCGGGCACCTCAGCCGCGAGTTCCGGCTCGCCTACGGCGAGTCTCCGTACGCCTATCTGATGACGCGGCGCATCGAGAGGGCGATGGCGTTGCTGCGTCGTGGCGACCTCAGCGTCACCGAGGTCTGTTTCGAGGTCGGTTGCTCGTCGCTGGGCACCTTCAGCAGCCGCTTCACCGAGCTGGTCGGCATGCCTCCCAGCACGTACCGGCAGCAGGCGGCGCGTGCGACGGCGGGGATGCCGTCGTGCGTGGCGAAGCAGGTGACCAGACCGGTCAGGAACCGGAAAGCGCGGTCCTCGAGCCCCGCCTAGGGGTGTCCGCAAAGTAGCGTCGTCGGCCTTCGCGCCCCAGGCGGGACTTTGCGGACCTGGTGCGACGGCCGACGACGAGCCGACCTAGCTGCCGTACGGGGCTCGTGAGGGTGCCGTCGACTGCGCTGTCCGCGATCTCCGTGGGCAGCCTGCTCCTCATGCGGGAACGGTGCCGGCAGCCCGGCGTTCGTCTCGGCGGAACGCCGGCCAGGGTCACCTGGCTGTCGGCGCGGTGGCGGGAAGGGTCAACTCCCAGGTGTCCACCGCGAAGTGGAGCGTCATGCGGTGCGCGAGGTAGAGCCGCAGGGCACCGGTCGCGTTCGTGGTGTCCACGCCGAGGCCGATGGTGTCGCGGCCCCGCGCCGCGTAGACGCCGAACGTGTGGCGCAGCAGGTGCCCGGCGATCCCCCGGCCGCGGGCGTGCTCCAGCACGCCGAGATTGCGGATCCAGCCCATGGCCGTGCGGTCGTCGCGGCTCAGCATCACGGCCACATCACCCGAGCCTTCGAGCGAGGCGATCCACACGAGCGACCAGTCCATGCCGGTGCCGAGGTCGTCGAGCCACTGGCCGTAGCTGCGTGGGTGGTGGTCGAAGTGTTCGGCGAAGGTCTCCTCGACCAGTTCGTGTGCGCGCCGGCGGTCCGCTTCACGGGTGCAGTCGCGGAGGGTGAGCCCGGCCGGCGGGACGGGAAGGGGGTCGGCGGTCGGCGACAGCGGGCGGGTCAGGACGTTGTAGCGGCGCACGGTCTGCCAGCGGCGGCGCTTCAGGCGCGCGGTGTCCATGGTGGGCCGGCTGTTGAGGGCGAGATGGACCACGGCGACGCCGGCGCCGTTCTCCGCGGCGCGTTCGGCCGCCCGCGCCTCCATCAGCTCGATCAGCTGCTCGCCGTCGTCCTGGTGGCCGGGCAGCACGTAGTGGTCGATGTCGATGCGTTCGGCGCCGGAGTCGTCCCACAGCAGGCCGTACGCGATCAACTCGCCGCCACGGAAGGCCAGCCACGAGTTGCGGTCCAGGTCCGCCTCGGGGTGGAGCAGGTCGGTCTCGATCATCCCGAGGTCCGTCTCGGGCCTGCCCAGCTCGGCGACGTCGACCGAGTTGAGCAGGGCGCATATGGAGGGCGCGTCCCCGGGGACGGCAGGGCGAACGGTGAAGGACATGTGGTCACTTTCCGGACCGGGCAGCGCCCGCGCAAATGCTTTTCGCCACGGCCACTCGCAGAGCATCGCCCACCGGGGCGGTGACAGCTTCGCGTGCTGTTCAACAAGTGGGCGCCGGGAAGCGCGGGTTGAATGCCGAGGCGACAGGGGCCGTGCCGGGCTGTCGAAGTCCCCGCGTACGAGCTGATCCCGTGATCGCTGATGATCGTCCGCCCCACTGACGATCGCCTCGGTGACCCGTACTGTCTGGGTGAAGGCGGCGCCCGCGCCGGGTGCCTCGTCGCCGAGCGAGTTACGGAGTGCTTGATGGTGCAGCTCGTGCTGTGGGACATGGACCACACGCTGGTCGCGACGCGCGGCATCAGCGGCGAGTTGTTCGGCAGAGCCTTCCGGGAGGTGACGGGGGTCGAGATGAAGCAGTACGCCGGGACGGACGGCATGACCGACGCCGTCGCCTTCCGCGAGACGGCGAAGGCGCACGAACTCTCCGTCGGACGTGGGGACTTCGACCGTTTCGCAGTCGCGCTCGCAGAGCTGCACCTGCTCCGCGGCCCGGCCATCCACGAGCGCGGTCACGCCCTGCCGGGTGCGGCCGCAGCGTTGAGCGGGGTCGCGTCCCTCCCCGGCGTGAGGCAGACGATCGTCACCGGGAACGTCCGAGGTGCCGCCGAGGTGAAGCTGCGCGTGCTGGGCCTGGAGTCGCAGATCGACTGGTCCATAGGCGCGTACGGCGAAGACGGCGACGAACCCGCGGAGTTGGTCCGCACCGCGCTGGGCAGGGCGGCCCGGTCAGGGCAGGAGCTTCCGGCCTCGGGCGCCGTGCTCATCGGTGACACGCCCTCGGACGTGAAGGCCGGGATCGCGAGCGGGGTACGGGTCGTCGCCGTCGCGTCCGGCCGCAGCGACGAGAGCGAACTGCGCGCCGCAGGAGCCGAGTCGGTGCTCCCCGGGCTCGACGACACCGAGGAGTTGCTCAAGCTGCTGGCCGAATGAGTCCGGATGATCAGGGCGATGATCCCGAGGCATCCAGGCCTGACCGGTCCGGAACCGCTCTCCCCCTGTGCGTCGTCTTTGGGAGGTCTCTGCGGCGACGCAGGGCATGACCGTTCAGGGAGGACCTCATCGTGGGGATCAGCAAGATGCACAAGGCCGGGCTCGCGGGGGCGGCCGTTGTGGGGCTGTTGTTCGTGGGGTACGGCACCGCGTACGGCACGGCATCGACCCCGTCCGCGGACAACACCGCTCCGGCGGACGGTAGATCGCAGCAGACCGACCAGAACGCCGGTGCTGCCGAGGGGGAGTTCGAGTCGAGTCTCGAGCTGAGTGACGGACGGAAGGTCCACGTGCGTCTGGTGGAGGGCACGGGCGTGCAGGAACGCCATGCCGCCGCCGGCTCGGAGAAGTGGAGCAAGTGGCACACGCTCTACAAGAGCAAGACCGACCGCTGCCAGGGAGTCGAGCTCGCCGAGACCAACGGAACGGTCTCCCTGATCGCCGACTTCGGTCACTTCTGCTACGACGGTGAGCCGCCGACCGAGTCCGTGGCCGGTGTGGGCACCGGCGATCTGACGGACTGGGACGTCGACGTAACCAAGGACTTCGACGGATGGGAGGACACCACGATCGCCGACGACGGCAGCAGGGTCCTGTTCGTCTACAACAGCGACGCGGGCCTCTACACGCTGCGTTGGGAGCAGAACGAGGGCTTCTCGGAGATCGACACCCCTGACGAGAAGTGACGGCGGTCCCGCAACCGCCGCTGCATGGCGAGGAGTTGCGGGACGCACGCACGTCTCGCGCCCGGTGCGG
>NZ_JACBXA010000125.1 GCF_013870515.1 Streptomyces albidus (ex Kaewkla and Franco 2022)
GCCCGCGTGCTCCGTCGCGAGCGCGTCGAAGAAGGCGCGGGCCTGAAGCATGGCTTCGCGCATCTCCTCGGTGCCGACCTGGCCGGTGGCGGCCGCACGCACGCGCCGATATCCGTCGATGTGGTGGGCGTGGTGCACGGAGAGCGCGTCGACGTGCTCGTCGTGACGCTCCGGGCCGGGGAAACCCCGTGCCTGTGCGAGTCCGCCCAGCAACTGCTCTGCCTCGGCGAGTGCCTGCTGAGGCGAGTCGACGAAGCGTTCCTGTGCCGCCGTCCAACGCGTCAGGTACTGCTCACGCACCTGAGGGGGCAGCGGGTGCGGGGTGAAGGAGCCGTGCTGCCGCACGCGCAGGGCGAGTTCACTCTCCGCGGCCTTGCTGTCGCCGTTGTGGCGAGCGAGCACCCTGTCGTACTCGGGCCCGAAGCGACGCCTGAGGCCACCCCGGGACCTGCCCGCGCCGGAACGGCCGCCGTAGACCGTGCCGACGATTATCACGGCGGCGACGGCCACGATGAGAACAATGATCACAACTGTGGACACGATGACCTACCCCGAGCTTTCTACTCGTAGCGGATAGTTCATCTCCGGGTAGCCGTCGCACCGTGACGCAAACCGGGTTGGAGGAAAACGGAGTTGAACGCGCGGTCCGGTGTTCGACGCGGGTGCCTGCCCGGCGGATCATGGACGCATGGCAGCACAGAGCGACGACGGCACCTCCCACCAGCGCCGGACCCTGCCCGGGGCCGTGGCATTTCCGCTGGTCGCAGCGGCGTTCGCGGTGACGATGCTCGGCACGACCCTCCCCACTCCGCTGTACGTGCTCTATCAGCGCGAACTGCATTTCTCCACGCTGATGATCACCGTGATCTATGCCGCGTACGCGGTGGGTGTGCTCGCGGCCCTGCTGCTCTTCGGGCGGGTTTCGGATGAAATCGGCCGCCGCCGTGCGCTGTTGCCCGGCCTCTTCGCCTCCATGCTCAGTGCGGTCGTCTTCCTGGTCACGCACGACCATCTGGAACTCCTGTTCACCGGAAGGGTGCTGTCCGGGCTCTCGGCGGGGATCTTCACCGGTACGGCGACGGCCGCGCTCGTGGATCTGGCCGGGGAGCGCGGAACCGAGCACGCAAGTCTGGTGGCGACCGCGGTCAACATGGGCGGGCTCGGCAGCGGTCCGCTGCTCGCCGGGGTCCTCGCTCAAGTCGCCCCCGCGCCGCTGCACCTGCCGTACGCGGTCGACCTCGGGCTGCTCATCGCCGTCACCGTCGGCATCTGGTTCATGCCGGAGCCGGTGGCGGTGACGGCGCGCCGCCCGCGGCTGCGGGTCACGCGGCCGGGGGTGCCTCCCGAGGTGCGCGGGACGTTCGTACGGGCGGCGAGCGCGGGCTTCGCGGGGTTCGCCGTGCTCGGCCTCTTCACCGCGGTCGCACCGTCGTTCCTGGGCAACGTGCTCGGCCTGCACAGCTTCGCGCTCTCCGGCGGCGTGGTCTTCTCCGTGTTCGCCGCTTCGACCGTCGGCCAGATCGTGCTGGTGCCGAGGTTCGGGCGTGCGTCCCTGAAGGTGGGATGTGCCGGGCTCGTCGTCGGAATGGTCCTGCTGACGGCCGGACTTGCCGTGGAGTCCTTCGGACTCCTGGTCACGGCAGGCGTGCTGGCGGGGCTGGGCCAGGGCATGAGCTTCCGCGCCGGTCTGGCCGCCGTCAACGCCGAGGCTCCGGCGGACCAGCGTGCGAGTGTGGCCTCGACCTTCTTCGTCGTGATCTACGTGGCGCTGTCCGTTCCGGTGGTCGGTGAGGGGCTGGCGACGGACGTCGTCGGGCTGCGGGCGGCGGGCATCGGATTCAGCGTCGCGGTCGCCGTGCTCGCCGGCTGGGTGCTGGCCGCGCTCGTACGGGCGGAGCGCACCGCGGCGTGACGCGTCCGCCCGTACGAGTCCCGGCAGTCGCCCGGTGGATGTCTCAGTAGCGGACGTGCTTGCCGCCGTCCACGATCACCGTCTCCCCCGTCACCATGTCCATCCCCAGCAGCCCCAGCACGGCCTGCGCCACGTGTTCGGGCCCGGAGGTCCGCCGGAGCGGTACGGTCTCCCGCTCGGCCAGCGCCCGTTCGGCGAAGCCCTCCTCGCCGTGCAGGCCGGTCTGCCAGCGAGTGGCGACCGTCCCCGGTGCGACGGCGTTGACCCGTATGTCCGGAGCCAGAGCACCGGCAAGGTTCCGGGTCAGCTGCACCATGGCCGCCTTGCTCACTCCGTACGCGATGGACGAACCGCCCGCGCGGTAGGCGGAGATGGACGAGACGTTGACGACCGCTCCCGACGCCTCGCGCAGCGCGGGCGCGAAGGCACGGGTGCTGCGGAAGGCGCCGACGACGTTGACGTCCAGCACTTCGTGCCAGATCGCGTCCGTGAGCCCGTCCAGGTCCGACTCGGGCACGGCCCGCGTGGTGCCGGCGTTGTTCACCAGCACGTCCACCCGGCCGAACCGGTCCAGCACGCCGTCGGCGAAGGCCCGTACGGCTGCGTCGTCGGTCACATCCGCGGGAGCGGTCAGTACGTCGCAACCGCGGCCGGCGGCGTCCGCGACGAGGGCGTCGGCCGCGTCCGAGGAGCGCGTCCAGCTCGCAGCGACGCCGCGAACTCCTGCGTCGGCGAGCGCCAGGACCGTCGCACGTCCGATGCCGGTGCAGCCGCCGGTGACGACCGCGACGGTGTCCCTCAGTTCCATGGCCGGGCCCCTCAGTCCTTCTCTGCCACGGGCGGGCCGGCCGGTGCGTACTCCTCCAGCGCGACGTCCGCCTCCCTCGACTCCTTCGAGTAGAGGAACGCCACCAGCGAGACGACCGCCGTCGCCGCCATGAACGCCGCGACGAGCCACGGGTCGCCGTCCGCGTAGCCGAGCAGGGCGGCGGCGATGAACGGCGAGAACCCGGCGAGGGCGGCCCCGATCTCACGCGAGGCGGCGAACCCCGTGTACCGCACCCGCGCCCCGAACAGCTCGGCGTAGAAGGCCGGTTGAACGGCGATCATGGGCGCGAGCCCCAGCGAGGTGGCCAGGATCATGCCCAGCCAGATGACGACGGGGACACCGGTGTCGAGCAGCATGAAGAACGGGTACGCGAACAGGCCCGTGAAGATCACGCTGAACAGATTGAGCGGCCTGCGCCCGATGCGGTCGGACAGCGCGCCGTAGACGGGCTGGAGCGCGATCACGACGAGCCCGAAGGAGATGACCCCTGTCAGGGCGACCCACTTGGGCTGTTCCACCTGGACGGTCAGGTACGAGACGGAGAACGTCGCGTAGATGTAGACGACGGACGTGTCGCAGATGTGGGCGCCGATCCCCACGAGGAAGCTGCGGGGGTAGCGGCGCAGGGCCTCCCTGATCGGGAGCTTCACCACGCTGCGGTTCTCCTTCATCCGCTTGAACACCGGTGATTCCGCTACGCGCAGACGCAGGTAGAGCGACACGGCGATCAGCAGGAAGCTGAAGAGGAACGGCAGGCGCCAGCCCCAGGACTGCTGGGCGGCCTGCGGGATCAGCCCCACCAGGAGGAAGACGACCATGCCGAGCACGAGCCCGATCTGCACGCCCATCTGCGCGAACGAGGCGTAGAAGCCGCGCCGTTCGGCCGGAGCGTGCTCGGCGAGCAGCGTCGACGCGCCGCCGAACTCCGCGCCCGCGCCCAGCCCTTGGCACACCCGCATCAGGGTGAGCAGCACCGGAGCGGCGACGCCGATCGAGTCGTACGTCGGCAGCAGCCCGATCACGCCCGTGGACAGACCCATGACCAGGGTCGTCAGCACGAGAGTCGAACGCCTGCCGATGCGGTCGCCGAGCGCGCCGAAGAAGAAGCCGCCCACGGGACGGAAGATGAAGCCGACGCCGAAGGTCGCGAGGCCGATCAGGGTGCCCATGGCCGGGTCGTCCTGGACGAAGAACAGGTCGTTGAAGACGAGCACGACCGCCGTGCCGTAGATGAAGAAGTCGTACCACTCCAGTGCGGTCCCGACGACGGACGCGCTGACCACGCGCCGCAGTTCGTGGTCGGTCCGCAAGTTCCTGGTGGTGGGGGGTGATGGGTCCTGGGACATCGTCGTCTCCTCAACGAGCTGCTGGGTCCCCCTGATTGCCGTACGGTCCGGGCGCGCCGTCACCGCCGGCGGCACCCCGTAGCGCCAGCAGCTCCTCCCACGTCCTGCTCGGGAGGGGGATGCCGTGCCGGCGCCGTTGCGCGAGTGTTCGCTCCTCCGGCTCCCCCGGAACCAGAACCTCTTCGCACCCCTGCGCCGGCGTGGTCTCCGCCAGCGCAGCGCAGAACTCCTCGGTCTCCGCGCGGAATTCGGCGAGCGGGACGAACGCGTCGATCCGCACGCCGATGAGCACGGTGCCGAAGTGCCCTTCGTATCCGGGTCTGCTGGAGATGCCGGCGCGGCTGAGGAGCCCGCCGACGATCTCGATGACCACGCTCAGCCCGTAGCCCTTGTGACCGCCGAACGGCAGCAGGGCGCCGCCGCTGTAGAAGTCGCCGGGTACGCGGGATGCCGCCCCCTCGGAGTCGAGCAGCAGCCCCTCGGCCACGGACATCCCGCGGGTACGGGCGAGGGCGAGCTTGCCCTCGGCGACGGCTGCCGTCGCCCAGTCCACGACGAGCGGTGGCCGTCCTTCGCCTCGCGGGAGAGCCCACGACATCGGATTGGTACCCATGCGTCGCTCCCTCCCGCCGTACGGGGCGACCGTGGGGTCCGCGTTCGACAACGCCAGGGCGACCAGGCCCTGTTCGGCCATGCGGGCCGTGTACTCGCCGAGCCGCCCGACGTGGTTGCAGTCCTGGACGGCGACGACGCCGACGGCGAACTCCTCGCACAGGGCGACCAGTTCATCGGCGGCGAGACGTGCGGCGAGCTGCCCGAAGGCGCGTTCGCCGTCGATGACGGCGGTGGCCCCGTGGCGTGAGAGGACGCGGCCGCCTCTGGCGGGGTCGACGAGCCCGCCCCGTACGGCGGCGAGGTACCCGGGGAGCCTGCGCACCCCGTGCGAGTCGTGCCCGAGCAGATTCGACGCGACCAGGGAGTCCGCGACACGGCGGGCCGGGACGGGGGCCATGCCCGCGTCCTCCAGCAACTCCGTCGCCAGATCGGCCAGTTCACGCGCCCCGGTCAGCCGCTCCCGGTCACTCCCTGCCTGCGTACTCACATCCCTGCCGCCTTCGCCGCCGCGGTTCGATATTCCGTGTGAAGGAATTCGATTCCGTAAAGCTTGGAGATTCCGAGATGCTGCCACAGCCCCCGACGGCTGGGAACCCACCGTGCACGAGGAAGACCGGACACCGTTCCGGCCGGATTCCCCACGCTCCGGTAGCCGCATGTGGCGCTGGCTAGACTGGGGCGATGGCCAGTGAGGTGCGGCGTACGGCGGCGGACAAGACGCTCGACGTGCTCGAAGCACTGGCCCGGAACCGCAGCATCGCGGAGATCTCCGAAGCCACCTCACTGCCCAAGCCGACCGTCCACCGGATCCTGCAGACCCTGGTGGAACGCGGCTTCGCCCGCTACCTGGGCCGTGGCAGCTACACCGGCGGCCCGCGGATCCTCACGCTCGTGGGCAGCCACCAGCGCGAAGTGGACCTGCCCGACCAGGCGGGCCCCACCCTGGAGGAGCTCCGCGACGAGACCGACTGGACGGTCCACCTCACGCTGCTCACGGGCGACGAAGCCGTCTACGCGGCCAAGTTGGAGGGCGACAAGCCCTACCGGCTGGCCTCCCGCGTGGGCATGAGCCTCTCGCTGCATTCGACGTCGGTCGGTAAGTCCGTTCTCGCCTCCATGCCCGAGGAGTCCGTCCTCGCGCTCCTCAAGCGCACCGGCATGCCCGCGCGTACGGACCGCACCCACACCTCCGCCGCGAAGCTCCTGAAGGAACTCGCCGCGGTGCGGGAGCGCGGATACGCGGAGGACCACGAGGAGAACGAGTCAGGCGTCATCGCCGTCGGCGCGCCCGTCTTCGACCACTCCGGGCTGGCAGTCGGCGGGATGAGCGCCGCCACCCTGAGCAACTTCTCGGACGTCGAATCGATGGCCAGATGCGGGAAGGCCGTCGCCGCCGCCGCGAAACGCTTCTCCCTGACGCTCGGCGCCCCCGCACACCGCTGCGAACTCACACCACGCCGGCCGGGTGCCGCGTGACGCCCTCCGGGAGACGTCCGGCCTCGCGATGGCCGGTGCTCGTCGCCGTACTGCTCGCACTGCTGGGCGGATCGGCCCCGTCGGCGTCGGTTCTCGCAGGCGCGGCCACGGTCGGCACCACGGCCTCCGCGCAGTCGGGGTCCCACGACGTCTCCGGTGACGGGCACGCGTCCCGTCCCACCCAGGACGCCCCGCATCTGCAGGGCACGCTCACACACCCGCCGCACATCGCGGCCCACACCGCCGACCCGCTGCCGTTGCTCCCGGCCGGGCGGAACGATCAGACGGCAACGCGCGGTTCCGTACAGCCGCAGCCCCCCGGCATCGCCGCAGCGCACCTCACGCACCACTCACCGCGCCACGGCAGGGCACCACCACTCCGCACAGGCATCTGACCGACACCCGGGCACGCCCGGGATTCCCGTCATTCCACCACCGTGGCCTCCTCGCCGAGGCCCGGTGTGCCTTGTGCAGGAGGAAAACCATGACTCGCGCCAACAAGGTGCGGGCGGTGGTCGCGCTTGCCCTGACGGCTCTCGCCGCGATCCTCGCCATGACCCAACAGCCCCGCCTGGGCATCGATCTGCGCGGCGGAACGCAGATCGTCCTGGAAGCCCGCGACTCCGCCACCGCGAAAGCCACATCCGAGAACACCGACGACGCCATGGAGGTGCTGCGCCAGCGCGTCGACGGGCTGGGCGTCGCGGAACCCACCCTCGTACGCTCCGGCGAGAACCGCATCATCGTCGAACTGCCCGGACTGCAGGACCCGAAGGAAGCGGCCGAAGTCCTCGGACGTACGGCTCAACTCTCCTTCCACCCCGTCAAAGGCGCCCCGCCGAAGGGCCCGCAGCAACCGCAGCCGGGCCGCACCGCGATGACCGGCGAAGACGTCGAGGCGGCCGCGGCCACACTCGACACCCAGCAGGGCTCCGGCTGGTCCGTCGGCATCGAATTCAGCGACAGGGGCAGGGAGACGTGGGCCGGCCTGACCGGCAAGGCCGCCTGCTCACCGGCAGGCGACCCGAAACGGCGCGTGGCCATCGTGCTGGACGAGAAGGTCATCTCCTCACCGCAGATCGACCCGTCCGTCTCCTGCGGCCGTGGGATCACCGGCGGAAACACCCAGATCACGGGCGGCTTCAGCGAGAAGGAGGCCCAGGAGCTGGCCACCCTGATCGAGGGCGGCGCGCTTCCCGTCCCGGTCGGTGTCATCGAACAGCGCGTCGTCGGCCCGACGCTGGGCGCCGAGGCGATCGCCGCGAGCACCTGGGCTGCCGTGATCGGCGTACTGCTCACCTCGGGCTTCGTCATCTACGTCTACCGGCTGCTCGGCGCGCTCACCGCGGTCGGACTGCTGTGCTACGGGCTGATCTCCTACTCGGCACTGGTCGCGTTCGGAGCCACCCTCACCCTCCCCGGCCTCGCCGGGTTCGTCCTCGCGATCGGAATGGCGGTCGACGCCAACGTCCTCGTCTTCGAACGCGCCCGTGAGGAGTACGCGACCGGCACGGGCCGCACGCTGCGCGCCGCGGCGGCCAAGGGCTTCCGCGGCGCGTTGGGCGCCGTCGTCGACTCCAACGTCACCACGCTCCTCGCCGCACTGCTGCTGTTCGGCCTCTCCACCGGGCCCGTACGCGGATTCGGGGTCACCCTCTCCATCGGCGTGCTCGCCTCGATGGTCAGCGCCCTGGTCGTCACACGGGTGCTGGTGGAGTACGCGGTGAGCCGGCGTTCCGTCCGTGCCCGCCCGAGGTTGACGGGGCTGGCCGGGCTGGGACGCGTACGCACGCATCTCACGCAGCGGAATCCCGACTGGATGCGCCACGGACGGCGCTGGCTGGCCGTGTCCGCCGCAGCCCTGGTCCTGGCCGTCGGCGGAATCGTCGTGCGCGGCCTGGACTTCGGCGTCGAGTTCACCGGAGGCCGGCTCGTGGAGTACTCCACGGCCGAGGTCGTCGACGCGGAGAAGGCCCGCACGGCGCTCGCCGAGGCCGGGCTGCCGGACGCCGTGGTGCAGAGCTCGGGCGGGGAGGAGATCTCGGTCCGCTCCGGGAAACTCACCGACGCCCAGGAGGAGACGGTGAGTTCGACGCTCGCCGACCTGGGCGGTCACGCCGAGAAGGAACGCGACGAGCTGTTCGGACCGAGCCTGGGGGACGAGTTGCGCCGCAACGCGCTGATCGCCCTGGCGGTGGCCCTATCGGCCCAGATGATCTATCTGGCCTTCCGGTTCCGCTGGACCTTCGGGGCGGCCTCGGTGCTCGCGCTGGTCCACGACGTGATCATCCTGGTCGGGGCGTTCGCCTGGATGGGCAAGCCCGTCGACGGTGTCTTCCTCGCCGCTCTGCTATCCGTCATCGGCTACTCGGTCAACGACTCCGTCGTCATCTTCGACAGGGTCCGCAGCGAATGGCACGCCGAACGGAAGGCTTCTTTCCGGAACGTGGTCAACAGGGCGGTCGTCCAGACGGTGCCCCGCACGCTCAACACGGGAATGGGGGCGCTGTTCATCATCGCCGCCCTGGCGGCGCTGGGCGGCGACTCGCTCAACGACTTCGCCGTGGCCCTGCTCGTCGGCATCCTCGTCGGCTCGTACTCGTCGCTCTTCGTCGGAGCACCGGTCGCGATCGAGCTCGAGGGCCGCAGCGACACACCGGCGCCGCGACGGCGGGGCAACCGGCCGGGCCCTGAGCGCCGCCGGATCCCGAGCGACAACGGAGCCCGGGTGTAGGCGACTTCGCCCACACGACGCCGAGGGCGGCACCCCTGCTGGGGTGCCGCCCTCGGTCCGTGACGCGCGGCCACGGGGCCGGCTTCTGACCGCGATGCGATCAGAAGTCCATGCCACCGCCCATGCCACCGGTCGGGTCGGCCGCACCGGCGCCCGCCTTCTCCGGCTTGTCGGCGATGACGGCCTCGGTCGTCAGGAAGAGCGCCGCGATGGAAGCGGCGTTCTGCAGTGCCGAACGAGTCACCTTGGCCGGGTCGTTGATGCCCTCGGCCAGCATGTCGACGTACTCACCGGTCGCGGCGTTCAGGCCGTGACCCGGCTTCAGGTTGCGCACCTTCTCGGTCACGACGCCGCCCTCGAGGCCGGCGTTGATCGCGATCTGCTTGAGCGGGGCCTCGAGTGCGAGCCGGACTGCCTGAGCACCGGTCGCCTCGTCACCCTCGAGCTCCAGCTTCTCGAAGACGCTGGACGCCTGGAGCAGAGCGACGCCACCACCGGCGACGATGCCCTCCTCGACGGCGGCCTTGGCGTTGCGCACCGCGTCCTCGATGCGGTGCTTGCGCTCCTTCAGCTCGACCTCGGTGGCGGCACCGGCCTTGATGACCGCGACACCGCCGGCGAGCTTCGCCAGACGCTCCTGAAGCTTCTCGCGGTCGTAGTCCGAGTCGGAGTTCTCGATCTCCGCACGGATCTGCGAGACGCGGCCGGCGACCTGCTCGCTGTCACCCGAGCCGTCCACGATCGTCGTCTCGTCCTTGGTGATGACGACCTTGCGAGCGCGGCCCAGCAGGTCCAGACCCGCGTTCTCCAGCTTGAGGCCGACCTCCTCGGAGATGACGGTGCCACCGGTGAGGATGGCGATGTCACCGAGCATGGCCTTGCGGCGGTCGCCGAAGCCCGGGGCCTTGACGGCAACGGACTTGAACGTGCCGCGGATCTTGTTGACGACCAGCGTGGAGAGAGCCTCGCCCTCGACGTCCTCGGCGATGATCAGCAGCGGCTTGCCGGACTGCATGACCTTCTCCAGCAGCGGAAGGAGGTCCTTCACGTTGCTGACCTTGGAGTTGACGATGAGGATGTAGGGGTCCTCGAGCTCCGCCTCCATGCGCTCCATGTCGGTGGCGAAGTACGCGGAGATGTAGCCCTTGTCGAAGCGCATGCCCTCGGTGAGCTCGAGCTCGAGCCCGAAGGTCTGCGACTCCTCGACGGTGATGACGCCTTCCTTGCCGACCTTGTCCATCGCCTCGGCGATGAGCTCGCCGATCTGCGGGTCGCCGGCGGAGATGGAGGCCGTGGAGGCGATCTGCTCCTTGGTCTCCACGTCCTTGGCCTGCTCCAGCAGGGCGGCGGAGACGGCCTCGGTGGCCCGCTCGATGCCGCGCTTGAGGGCCATCGGGTTGGCGCCTGCGGCGACGTTGCGCAGGCCCTCCTTGACGAGCGCCTGCGCCAGGACGGTCGCGGTCGTCGTGCCGTCACCGGCGACGTCGTCCGTCTTCTTGGCGACCTCCTTGACCAGCTCGGCGCCGATCTTCTCGTAGGAGTCCTCGAGCTCGATCTCCTTGGCGATGGAGACACCGTCGTTGGTGATCGTGGGGGCGCCCCACTTCTTCTCCAGCACGACGTTCCGGCCCTTGGGGCCGAGCGTGACCTTGACGGCGTCGGCGAGCTGGTTCATCCCGCGCTCGAGGCCGCGCCGCGCCTCCTCGTCGAACGCGATGATCTTGGCCATGTGAAGTGGTCCCTCCCGGACTGGGGATCCCCCTGCACAACCAGGGGACGGGTATACCGGACCGCGCTGGCGCCCGCGACGGACGGCTCAGATGCCGTGTGGTTCCTTGCTCCACCCGGCGAACGAGCCTCACCGACCCGGTCCTTGTCTGTCACTCTCACTCGTAGAGTGCTAACGCAATGATTAGCACTCGACCCCTGCGAGTGCAAGCGACCCCAGGACATCACACCGGACCGTGCGAGGGCACGGGGAGAGAGCCGCGGGGGTGCGGGAGAGCACGGAGCGAACACGAAGAGGGGCCGTGCCCCTCACGGGACACGACCCCTCTCAACAGCTGCTGTCACAGCTGCGTTGAAGCTCTGCGCAGTGTGGTCGGCGCTCAGGCGGTCACACGGACCATGTCCGCCTGCGGCCCCTTCTGACCCTGCGAGATCTCGAACTCGACCCGCTGTCCTTCGTCCAGGGTGCGGTAGCCGTCCATCTGGATCGCGCTGTAGTGCACGAATACGTCCGCACCACCGTCGACCGCGATGAAGCCGTATCCCTTCTCCGCGTTGAACCACTTGACGGTGCCCTGAGCCATCCCTAACTCCCCTATTACTGGCCCTTGCACGGGCCCGCACCTCGCGAACCCGGGTCAGACCTCACCCCCGAACCACTCGAGACGAGTGCGGAGGTGTGCGCCGGAACGCGTCGACCGCGGCTGAATGTATCTGCACGGACGCCCTCTGCAACAGGCCAACGGAATGAGAAATCTGGGCACCGACCGAGCGGCCAAACACCCGCAACATCTGAGGAATCAGGGCAAGGCGGGCCAGGCATAGAGTGCCAACACGACAATTGCCGCCCTGAATTCGGGCGCAACTTGTCGCGTTCTCATATGCATCCGGCATGCGCCGGCGCGGTCACGGGGTGGGAATGCTGGCAACCCTATCGCGCCCCCAGACGCGGAATCGCCCCCTCCGCTTGCTGCTTCCGTGGAGGGGACGATCCGACGTTAGGTGATCGGCGGCAGCCGCAGAGGGCCCTTCACCGACCTCTCACGAGACCTCAGCAGCCCCCTGCCACAGCGGGGATGATGGAGACGCCCGCACCGTCCGGGGTCGGAGTCTCCAGGCCCTGCTCGAAGCGGACGTCGTCGTCGTTCACGTAGACGTTGACGAAGCGCCGCAGCTTGCCCGAGTCGTCCAGCACGCGGGCGCCGATGCCGGTGTGGTTCTTCTCCAGATCGGCCAGCACCTCGGACAGGGTCGCGCCCTCGGCGCTCACTTCCGCCTGCCCTCCGGTGTAGGTGCGCAGGATGGTCGGGATTCGGACGTTCACGCTCATGATGCGAGACCAGCCTCTCGGAAGGAGTCCAGGTTCGGACGGATGACGGCGGACGGTCCGGTGGTCGGCGCCACCGCGTCCAGGGTCTTCAGGCCGTCGCCCGTGTTGAGGACGACGGTGGTCAGGGACGGGTCGAGCTTCCCCTCCTCGATCAACTTCTTGGTGACGCCGACGGTCACGCCGCCGGCCGTCTCGGCGAAGACCCCTTCGGTCCGCGCCAGAAGCTTGATCGCGTCGACGATCTGCCCGTCGTTCACATCCTCCACCGCGCCGCCCGTACGGCGCGCGATGTCCAGCACGTACGGCCCGTCGGCCGGGTTGCCGATGGCCAGCGACTTGGCGATGGTCGACGGGCGGACGGGGCGCACGACGTCGTGCCCGTCCTTGAAGGCGCGGGACACCGGGGAGCAGCCCTCCGCCTGGGCGCCGAAGATCTTGTACGGCTTGTCCTCGACCAGGCCGAGCGCGATCAGCTCCTTCAGCCCCTTGTCGATCTTGGTGAGCTGCGAGCCGGACGCGATGGGGACGACGAGCTGGTCGGGCAGTTCCCAGCCCAGCTGTTCGCAGATCTCGTAGGCCAGCGTCTTGGAACCCTCCGCGTAGTACGGGCGGAGGTTGACGTTGACGAAGCCCCATCCCTCGCCGATCGGGTCGCCGATCAGTTCGGAGCAGAAGCGGTTCACGTCGTCGTAGTTGCCCTCGATGCCGACCAGTTCACCGCCGTAGACGGCGGCCATGACGACCTTGCCCTGCTCCAGGTCGTGCGGGATGAAGACGCAGGAGCGCAGCCCCGCGCGGGCGGCCGCCGCGCCGACGGCGCCGGCGAGGTTGCCCGTGGAGGAGCAGGAGAGCGTCGTGAAGCCGAAGGCGCGTGCGGCTTCGACGGCGATGGCGACGACGCGGTCCTTGAAGGAGTGCGTCGGGTTCCCGGAGTCGTCCTTGATGTGCAGCGAGCCGGTGACGCCGAGCTCGCCGGCGAGCCGGTCGGCCTTGACCAGCTTGGTGAAGCCGGGGTTGATGTTGGGCTTCGTCGCGACGTCGGCGGGGACGGGCAGCAGCGGCGCGTACCGCCAGATGTTGTCCGGACCGGCCTCGATGCGCTCACGGAGCGCTGCGGGGTCGCCGCTGGGGAAGTCGTACGCGATCTCCAGCGGCCCGAAACAGGCTTCGCACGCGAAGACCGGGCCGAGCGGCAGACGCTCGCCGCATTCGCGACAGGACAGCCCGGTGGCGGGTCCGAGCGCGACGCCCGGGGTGTCGGTGGAGGTGGCGGACTGCTCGGGAGCAGCTTGAACAGCCATGATCGGCGAGGCCCTTTCCTCATCTTCCTCATGACGTATCTCGCCACAAGACGGAATTGGCACCTTCCCGAGCCGGGAGCCTCGCACCTTGACATCAGCTGTGACGCTGCTTGCGAGACCGGCCGGAGGGTTGCCGGGGCTTCAACGGGCCGTTCCCTCTGCCCCTCTGGATGAGCGGTGTGAAGTTGTGTGCGGCGTCTGACGAACGCTGCGAAAACCGCCGGGCCGGACCCGGCATGCGATCGTCATCCGCGTTGTTCAAGACTGTAACCGACGGACCTGACCACCTGGACAGGCGTCCGAACCGCGAGATGGATCACTGGGGAGTACCGCGTGCTGGAGGAAGTCGAGCAGTGGCTTGGCCGACGGTCCTGGTCGTGTGCCGACCGTCCCCTCGCCGGACTGCTGGCCGCGAAGCGCGCCTCGGCCACCCGCGTGAGCGTCGTACTGCCCGCGCTGAACGAGGAGCGGACGGTCGGCCGCATCGTCTCCGTGATCCGGCGCGATCTGCTGGCGGACGTGAACCGGACGGGGCGGCCGGGGCTCGTCGACGAGCTCGTGGTGATGGACTCCGGCTCCACCGACCGTACGGCCGAGGCGGCCTCTGCGGCGGGCGCGCGGGTGATCCGCCGCGACGACGTGCTTCCGCGGCTGCCGGCGATGCCCGGCAAGGGCGAGGTGCTGTGGCGTTCGCTGCTGGTGACCAGCGGCGACATCGTCTGCTTCATCGACGCGGACCTGAAGGACTTCTCGTCCGACTTCGTCTCCGGCGTCGTCGGGCCCCTGCTCACGGACCCGGGCCTGCGCCTGGTCAAGGCCATGTACGACCGGCCGCTCGGCGACGACCCGGCCGGGGGCGGGCGGGTCACCGAGCTCGTGGCACGGCCGCTGCTCAATCTCCACTGGCCGCAGCTGGCGGGCTTCGTGCAGCCGCTGGGCGGCGAGTACGCGGCTCGCCGCTCGCTGCTGGAGGAGCTGCCGTTCCCGGTCGGTTACGGCGTGGAGCTGGGGCTGCTCGTCGACGCCCTGCACACGGCGGGGCTGGACGCGCTCGCCCAGGTCGACGTCGGGGTGCGGCGGCACCGGAACCAGGACGGGCAGGCGCTGGGCCGGATGGCCGCGGCGATCCACCACACCGCGCAGCTCCGCCTGGCGCGCGGCAGCCGTCTGGTCGTCCCGACGCTGACCCAGTTCGAACGCGCCCCGGACGGGGCCGGGTTCGCGGGCTTCGAGCCGCGCAGTCACACGGTGGACACGGTGGAGCGGCCTCCGATGCGGGAGATCGCGGAGTACGCCTCCCGCCGGGCGGCCTAGCGCGCCGGGAGCCTGATGTGGCCCGGGCACAGCTCGACGGCGCCGGCCTCGCGGACGCGGCACCGCGAGCCGAACCCGTGCGTACCCGCGGGCTCGCAGCGCCGTGCGATCGGTCACGTTTGCGTGGATCTCGGGACGGCTAAGCTCCGGCCATGGTCGTCGAACGCGCATCCCAGCAGGCCCGCGTACTGGTCGCGTCCAACCGGGGACCGGTCTCCTACTCGACCGCCGACGACGGCTCGCTCACCGTCAAGCGCGGCGGCGGCGGTCTCGTCTCCGGTCTCTCCGCGATCGCGGCCGGCGGGTCCGGCACGGAGAAGGACGCCGACGCCGTGTGGGTGTGCGCGGCGCTCGGTGACGGGGACCGGCAAGCGGCGCGCCGCCGCTCGGACGGGAGGCTCGATCCGTCCGACACCGGCGGCCAGTCCGTGCGGATGCTGGACATCCCCGCGGAGACTTTCTCGGCGGCCTACAACGGCATCGCCAACTCCGTGCTCTGGTTCGTCCATCACATGCTCTACCAGACCCCTCTCGAGCCGTCCTTCGACGCGGACTTCGAGGAGCAGTGGGCGGCGTACAAGCTCTACAACGCCGCCTTCGCCCAGGCGCTGGCCGAGGACGCCGCGCACGGCGCGAGCGTGATGGTGCAGGACTACCACCTGACGCTGGTCCCCGGCCTGCTCCGGGCCTACCGGCCCGACCTGCGCATCGGGCACTTCTCGCACACGCCGTGGGCGCCTCCGGACTACTACCGGATGCTGCCCGACGCCGTCGCCGAGGAGGTGCTGCGGGGAATCCTGGGCGCGGACCGAGCCGCGTTCCTGACCGAGCGCTGGGCGCAGGCCTTCGCCGACTGCTGCGTGCGCGTGCTGGGCGCCCGTACGGGCAGGAACGAGGCGACGCAGGAGATCGAGGTCGTCCTGGAGGGCCGCACCACCCGCCTCGGCGTGCACGGGCTGGGCGCCGACGCCGAGTTCCTCCGTGAGCGGGCCGGACGGGACGACGTGGAGGAGCGGATCGGGATGCTGCGCAAGCAGATCGGGAGCGGCCCTGACGGGCAGCCCCGCCGCGCTCTCGTCCGCGTCGACCGCACCGAGTTGTCGAAGAACATCGTGCGGGGCCTGCACGCGTACCGGCGGCTGCTGGAGGACCGTCCCGAGTGGCGCGAGCGCGTCGTCCACCTCGCGCTGGCCTATCCCTCGCGGCAGGACCTGGCGGTCTACCGCGACTACATGACCGAGGTCTCACGCGTGGCCGACGAGATCAACTCCACGTACGGGACGGACAGTTGGACGCCGGTCGTGCTGTTCCTCAAGGACGACTTCGCGCGATCCCTGGCGGCCTACCGGCTGGCGGACGTCGCACTGGTCAATCCGATCCGGGACGGCATGAACCTGGTCGCCAAGGAGGTCCCCGTCGTCTCCGACGACGGCTGCGCGCTGGTGCTCTCGCGTGAGGCGGGCGCGTACGCGGAGCTGGGCGATGACTCGATCGTGGTGAACCCGTACGACATCGCGGACACCTCTCGCGCGCTGCACGAGGCTCTGACGATGGAGCGCCACACGCGGGCCGAGCGCACCAAGCGGCTCTCGACGGCGGCGACGGCGCTGCCGCCGACGCGCTGGTTCCTGGACCAGTTGGAGGCGCTGAGAGCGGTCACGCCGTAGCGCGGCGAGGCCTTTCGAGGGCCCCGTCCCCGTCAGGCGGGGCGTTCCGTGAGGAGGTCGGCCAGCGCTTCGAGCATCTGGACGACGCCTGCCGGGCCGTCGACCACGACGTCCGCGCGGTCGGCGATCTCCGGAACCGACTCGTTCGTCTCGCCGCCGCCGCTGCACACCAGCAGGCCGGGTAGGCCCTCGCCGCGGAGCCTCTCGACGGCGGCGAACGCGGCCAGGTCACCGAGGTCGTCGCCGCCGTAGAGGACGGCTCCGGCGCCCACTTCACGCAGGTGCTCCGTCAGTGCGGCGCCCTTGTCCACGCCCGGTGCCCTCAACTCCAGGACCATGCGGCCGGGTTCGACGACGAGACCGTGCCGCTCGGCGAGCGCGAAGAGCGGGTCGCGCAGCAGGGCGAAAGCCGCTTCGGGATCGTCGGTACGACGCGTGTGCACCGCGACGGCCCGGCCCTTGTCCTCGGTCCACGTGCCTTCAGGGGCTGACAACTGGGCCAGCAGG
>NZ_JACBXA010000126.1 GCF_013870515.1 Streptomyces albidus (ex Kaewkla and Franco 2022)
CCGACTCCGGAGGGCCCGTGCCCTTCCACGGCCGGCACCAGGCGGGCATCGCCACGCCCGTACAGGACCGGCTGCACTTCGCGGCCTTCGACGTGGTCACGGACGACCGTGCCGAACTGATCGGCCTGCTCAAGGAGTGGACGCGCGCCGCCTCCCGCATGGCACGCGGCGAGGAGGTCGGGGAGGGCGCGGTCGGCGGCCCCGCCTGGGGACCGCCGGACGACACCGGTGAGGCGCTGGGGCTGAAGCCCTCACGCCTCACGGTCACCTTCGGCATCGGCCCCTCCCTCTTCGAGGACAAGGGCAAGGACCGGTTCGGCATCAAGGACCGGCGGCCCGAGGCACTCCAGGAACTGCCGGGCTTCCCCGGCGACAACCTCGACGCGAAGCGCAGCGGCGGCGACCTGTGCGTACAGGCGTGCGCGGACGACCCTCAGGTTGCGGTGCACGCCATCCGCAACCTGGCGCGCATCGGCTTCGGCAAGGTGACGGTCCGCTGGTCGCAGCTCGGATTCGGCAAGACCTCCTCGACGACTCCCGACTCCCAGACCCCGCGCAACCTCTTCGGCTTCAAGGACGGCACCCGCAACATCTCCGGTGTCGACACCGCGGCGCTGGACAAGCACGTGTGGGCGGGGAAGAAGGACGGCCCGGACTGGATGGCGGGCGGCTCGTACCTCGTGGCGCGCCGCATCCGCATGAACATCGAGATCTGGGACCGTACGCCGCTGTCCGAGCAGGAGATGATGATCGGCCGCAGCAAGGGCGAGGGGGCTCCGGCGGGCCGCCGCCACGAGCGCGACCCGGTGAAGCTCTCGGCGATGGCGCCCGTGGCTCATGTGCGGCTGGCGCACCCCGAGTCCAACAACGGCGTCCGCATCCTGCGGCGCGGCTACAACTTCACGGACGGCACGGACGGTCTGGGCCGCCTGGAGGCCGGCCTGTTCTTTCTCGCGTACCAGCGCGACGTGCGGGAGGGCTTCATCCCGCTGCAGCGGCACCTCGCCCGCGACGACACCGAACTCAACGAATACATCCAGCACGTGGGTTCAGCGGTCTTCGCGATACCGCCCGGCGTCCGGGACTCGGGCGACTGGTGGGCCCGGCAGCTCTTCTCCTGACTTCCAACGGAAGGGAACCGACGTGTTCGGCAACTATCTGATCGGGCTGCGCGAGGGGCTGGAAGCCAGTCTGGTGGTCTGCATCCTCATCGCGTACCTCGTCAGGACCGACAACCGGGAGAAGCTCCTGCCCGTCTGGATCGGCGTGGCCGTCGCGGTCACGGTGAGCCTCGCCTTCGGCGCCGGCCTCCAATTCGGCACCCAGGAACTCACGTTCACGGCGCAGGAGGCGATCGGCGGATCCCTGTCGATCGTCGCCGTGGGCCTGGTCACGTGGATGGTCTTCTGGATGCGGCGGACCGCCCGTCATCTGAAGAAGGAACTCGAGGGCAAGCTCGACGCGGCGCTGGCCGTGGGGCCGGGCGCCCTGGTCGCGACGGCGTTCCTGGCGGTGGGCCGCGAGGGGATCGAGACGTCCCTGTTCGTGTGGCGGTCGGTGGACGCGGCGGACGACGGCGTGCGGCCGCTGGTGGGCGCGCTGCTGGGCATCGCCACATCGGTTGCCCTGGGCTGGCTGTTCTACCGGGGTGCGCTGCGGATCGACCTCGCCAGGTTCTTCACGTGGACCGGCGGTCTGCTGATCGTCGTGGCGGCGGGGGTGCTCGCCTACGGCGTGCACGACCTCCAGGAGGCCGAGTTCCTGGGAGGCCTCCAGAACAAGGCCTTCGACATCAGTTCGGCGGTTCCCGTGGACAGTTGGTACGGCGTGCTGCTCAAGGGCACCGTCAACTTCCAACCGGACCCGACCGTCGTGCAGGCCTGGGTGTGGACGCTGTACGTCGTGCCGGTGCTCTACCTCTTCCTTCGCAAGCAGCCGGAACGCAAGCCCGTCGCCGTCGAGGGGTGAAGGGCCCCGAACTCCGCCCTTCCAGCGCTGCGGGGGGCCGTTCACCAGCGGTTCCCTGAGCGCGGACGACCACCATTCGGCTTTGCTTGCATTGCTCTTGCGACCTGCAAACGAACAGTTCCGCGCAGTCTTTCCATGGCATTCGATCTTCACAAGAGGAAGCGATTGGTATTGACATCTGAAAGCTCAGAACAGGCTCAAAGTTTCGGCTTCAAAACAGACATAGCTGCATATGGCCCCCCAGTCGGACACCAAAAGTCGACAGAGCCTTGACCAGTTCTGTTTCCTTATGGAACTGTACGAACGCGCAGGGCTACTGACCGAGAGCCTGACGGGGGCCTTTACAAGTGAGTACTCGTATTGTGATCGGCGAAGAGAGACGCCTTTTTTCGGAAGCTATCGCCGAAACTCTCAGGCTTGTTCGCGACTTCGAGGTCGTCGAAGTCGTCAATGATTGCAAGGAATTAGTTCCCACCGTACTGCGCGTACTTCCTTCGGTAGCCGTTCTGGGCGCGAGCACGAAGGGCGACGGCGACTTCTCTCTCGCCGACGAACTCCGGGCGGTGGCCCCCCAATGCGGAATCGCCGTCATCGGCACCGACCCCACCCGCAGCTCCCGGGACCACGCCCCGGCCGACGGGGTGTTCAGCTTCGTCCCCGACGACGCGAGCCTGACCCATCTCGTGCGGGCGATACGGGGCCTGGGCACCAGCTGCTCCCGCATCGACCCGAAGGTGATCCGCCAGCCCGCGGGCAAATCCCGGCCGCTCAGCGACAGGGAACGCGAGGTGCTGCGGCTGACCTCCG
This sequence comes from Streptomyces albidus (ex Kaewkla and Franco 2022), assembly GCF_013870515.1. Taxonomy (GTDB): domain Bacteria; phylum Actinomycetota; class Actinomycetes; order Streptomycetales; family Streptomycetaceae; genus Streptomyces; species Streptomyces albidus. The sequence continues at coordinate 2,776 of NZ_JACBXA010000126.1, forward strand.
AAGGGGCTCCGATAAGGGAAATAGCGGCCGAGCTTTTCCTTTCCCCCGGGACCGTACGGAACCTCACATCCAGCGCGATCAAGAAGCTGGGCGGGCGCAATCGCTTCGATGCGGCGTGCATCGCCGGCAAGCGCGGCTGGCTCTGAACTTCCGGGTGGCCCGGCCGTGCCGCTTCCCCGGCCGGGCCACCCGGATTCCATCCATACAGGCCCTCATCAGGCGCTCTTGACACCAACCGTCCCATTGACATTACTTATCCTCTGCGCCATCAGCGGGACAACGATGTCAACCTCGGGGAGAGGCTCACGTGCGGCACAGACCACGCAGCGGACGGCTCAGACCCGGCATCGCGCGTACCGCGGCGCTTCTCACGGCGGCACTGCTCTTCGTCACCGCACAGGGCTCCGCCAGCGCCGCACCTCCGCCGACGAGCCCCTCGGTGAGCTTCCGTTCCTCCTTCGAGCCGGGTGAGGCCGCCCCCGACTGGTCGGACAGCGTGGAGACCACGCCGGAGGGCGAGAAGAAGACCACCGGCGTCGAGCGCGAGTCCGAGCCCGGCACCGCCGGCATGACCAGCCGCACCGGCACCGGCCCCGCCGACACCCCCACTTCGAAGGACGGTGCGGGCGTCACGGGGAAGCACTCGCTGCGCTACGCGGGCAAGCACACCGCAAGCGGGCGCGGGTACTCCTACAACAGGGTCTTCGACGTCAACACCCGTGTGACCAGCCGTACTTCACTCTCCTACAAGCTCTTCCCCGAGCTGCCGAAGACCGACCTCGACTATCCCGCGACGCACGCCTCCCTCGATCTGGCCTTCACGGACGGCACGTATCTGAGCGACCTCGGCGCCACCGACCAGAACGGCGCCGAGCTGACACCGCAGGGCCAGGCCTACGCGAAGACGCTGTATGCCAACCAGTGGAACACCAGGCAGTCGCGGATCGGCGCCGTCGCGGCGGGCAAGACCGTCGACCGGATCCTGGTCGCCTACGACTCGGCCGAGGGCGAGAGCGACTTCCGCGGCTGGGTCGACGACGTCTCCATCGCGCCCAAGGCTCACGAGAAGCGGCTCGCGCACCTCTCCGACTACGCGCAGACCACTCGCGGCACCCTCTCCAGCGGCAAGTTCTCGCGCGGCAACGCCTTTCCGGCGACGGCCGTCCCCGGCGGGTTCAACTTCTGGACGCCGGTGACCGATGCGGGCTCCACGGACTGGCTCTACGACTACGCGCGCAAGAACAACGACGACAACCTCCCCACGCTGCAGGCATTCGGCGCCAGCCATGAGCCGAGCCCGTGGATGGGCGACCGCCAGACGTTCCAGGTCATGCCCTCGACCGCCGAAGGCAAGCCGGACGCCTCGCGGAAGGCCCGCGCGCTTCCCTTCCACCACGGCAACGAGCAGGCCAGGCCGCACTATTACGGCGTCACCTTCGACAACGGCCTGAAGACGCAGATCACTCCGACCGACCACGCCGCGATGATGCGCTTCACCTTCCCCGGTGACGACGCGAACCTCATCTTCGACAACGTCGACAACCGGGGCGGGCTCACGCTCGACGAGAAGGCGGGGACCGTCTCCGGCTTCTCCGACGTCAAGAGCAAGTCGTCCACCGGTGCCACCCGGATGTTCGTGTACGCGGCCTTCGACTCCTCCGTGAGCGCCGGCGGCAAGCTCGAGGGCGGCGGCGGCAAGGACGTCACCGGCTACCTGCGCTTCAAGCCGGGCGCCGACCGCACCGTCACCATGCGCATCGCCACCTCGCTGATCAGCGTCGACCAGGCCAAGGCGAACCTGACGCGGGAAATCCCCGCGGACGCCTCGTTCGGCGCGGTCCGGCAGCGGGCGCAGCACAAGTGGGACGACATCCTGGGCCGCATCGAGGTCGAGGGCGCCAGCCGCGACCAGCTCACCACCCTCTACTCCAACCTCTACCGGCTCTACCTCTACCCCAACTCCGGGGCGGAGCGGGTCGGTTCGCGTACGCGCTACGCCAGCCCCTTCTCGAAGCCCACAGGTGAGGACACCCCGACGCACACCGGCGCGAAGGTCGTCGACCTGGGGCCCTCCGAGCGGGGCGACGAGGTCTTCGTCAACAACGGCTTCTGGGACACCTACCGCACGACCTGGCCCGCCTACTCGCTGCTCACGCCGAAGCGGGCGGGAAAGATGGCGGACGGCTTCGTCCAGCAGTACAAGGACGGCGGCTGGATCTCGCGGTGGTCCTCGCCCGGTTACGCGGACCTGATGACCGGCACCAGCTCGGACGTCGCCTTCGCCGACGCCCACGCCAAGGGTGTGAAGTTCGACGCCGAGGCCGCCTACGACGCGGCTCTCAAGAACGCCACCGTCGCCCCGCCCGAGGCGGGAGTCGGACGGAAGGGCATGAGCACCTCCCCCTTCCTCGGATATACGAGCACCGAGACGAAGGAGGGCATGTCCTGGGCCCTGGAGGGATACCTCAACGACTTCGGCATCGCGCGCATGGGCAAGTCGCTGTACGAAAAGACCCACAAGGCTCGCTACAAGGAGGAGTCGGAGTACTTCCTCGGCCGCGCCCGCAATTACGTGAAGCATTTCGACGACAATGTCGGATTCTTCCAGGGCAAGGGCGCGGACGGCAGCTGGCGACTGCCACCGGGTGAGTTCGACCCCCGCGTATGGGGACACGACTACACCGAGACGAACGCCTGGAGTTTCGCCTTCACCGCCCCCCAGGACACCAAGGGCCTGGCCAATCTCTACGGCGGCCGCAAAGGCCTTGCGAAGAAGCTGGACACCTACTTCTCCACGCCGGAGACGGCCACGAAGGAGTTCGCCGGCTCCTACGGCGACGTCATCCACGAGATGACCGAGGCCCGTGACGTACGGATGGGGATGTACGGGCACAGCAATCAGCCCTCGCACCACATCGCCTACACCTACGACGCCGCCGGGCAGCCCTGGAAGACCCAGGAGAAGGTCCGGAGCGTGCTCTCCCGCCTCTACCTCGGCAGTGAGATCGGCCAGGGGTACCCGGGCGACGAGGACAACGGCGAGATGTCCGCCTGGTACGTCTTCAGCGCCCTCGGCTTCTACCCGCTGGTGATGGGATCGCCCGAATACGCCGTCGGCTCACCGCTGTTCACCAAGGCGACCGTCCATCTCGAGAACGGACGCGACCTGGTGGTCAAGGCTCCGGACAACAGCGCCCGCAACGTCTACGTCCAGGGGCTGAAGGTCAACGGCAAGACCTGGCACTCCACTTCGCTGCCGCACGGGCTGATCGCCCGCGGCGGCACCCTCGAGTTCGACATGGGGCCGAGCCCCTCCAGATGGGGCACCGGCGAGAAGAACGCGCCCTCCTCGATCACCCGGGGCGACGAGGTGCCCTCGCCGCCCGGCGACTTGACCGTGCCGGGCAAGGACACGCCGCTGCTGGACAACACCTCCGGGACGGAGTCCGCCTTCTCCGAGGCCGCGATCGATGTGAAGCCCGGGTCGCGCGACGAGCCCGTCCGCTCCTACACGCTGACCTCCGCGGACCGGGGGAAGGCTCCCGGATCGTGGGTCCTTCAGGCGTCGGACGACGGTGAGAAGTGGAAGTCCGTGGACCGGCGCAGGGGCGAGTCCTTCGAATGGGACAGGCAGACCCGTGTGTTCGCCGTCGACGACCCCGGCGCGTACCGGCACTACAGGCTCGTGCCGGAAGGCGAATCCACTCTCGCCGAGATCGAACTGATCGGCTGACGGCGGGGGTTCGGCGGCCTCCGCCCGTCCCGTCCCGGCCCTGCGGCACCCCTGTTGCGCAGGACCGGGCGGCACCGCCCCACCCCCCGGGTCCGGCGAGGTCGATGATGATCCCGGCCACGGCGAAGCGCGATGCTTTCAACTGTGGCTGAATGGTGGGGCGTTCACCGGTGCGCCGCACCGGCCGGCGGATGCGGCGAGGCGGGGAGGGCGGAGCCATGCTGCGGTTGCACTTCACCGTGGAGGACCTGCTGCGTGTCACCACGGCCGACGAGCCCTCTCCTCTGCTGGAGACCGAACTGGCCTTCATCATGCTGGGCCGCGGCGATCCCCGTCCGGGCGTACGGCGCTGGCAGCAGCAGCGCAGGCACACCCTGCCGCGGCACGTGCGGCCGCTGGGGCAGCTGCTCTCGCCGGGAGGAGCCGGCCCGCACTTCCTTGACCCGCCCGGCTACGGCCTGGACGACGGCCTCGAGAAGATCATGTCCACGCCCGGCCCCTCCGCCCGCGCCGAGCTGCGCCGCATGTGCGGCATGGACCGGCCGCTCACCCCGTGGATACGCCGACTGGCCCGCCAGGACCGGGAAGCGTGGGGCGAGTTGGCGGAAGCGGTCCGCGGCGCCCACGACCACCTGCTTTCCTCCGAGTGGGCACGGCTCCAGGCGGCCTTCCGTACGGACGTCGCCTGGCGCAGCCGCCAACTCGCCCGCCACGGGCTGCGGGAGACGCTCGCCGGGCTGTCGCCTGCTCTGCGCTGGCGGGGGACGACCCTGGAGGCCGACTACCCCCGCGACGTCGACGTCACCCTCGGCGGGAGAGGCCTGGTCCTGCAGCCCTCCCTGTTCTGGACGGGCCCACCGCTCGTCGCCTGCCACGACGACGGGCCCGCGATCCTCATCCACCCGGCGCTCACACCCCTGCCGCTGCTGGACTCGCCAACGGACCGCGATCATCTGGCAGTTCTGCTCGGGTCCACCCGCGCGGCCGTCCTGCGCCTGCTGACGGGGCAGCACTCCACCACCGGCATCGCACGGGAACTCCAGGTCAGCGCCGCCTCCGTCTCCACGCACACCAAGGCGCTGCGCGAGGCCGGGCTCATCACCAGCCTCCGCGACGGCAAGGCCGTCCAGCACTGGTGCACTCCGCTCGGCCTCGACCTGATGGCCCACTCCGAGCATCCGTGAGAAGTGCCGCGAGGCGTACCCCGCTGCTGCATCTGGCCCACGCGTCAGGCATGCGAACAGTGCAGGGAGGGGACTCGGCTCCGCATGACGACGCTGGGTCTGCCACAGGGCGTGCGCGCCTGCCTCTTCGACCTCGACGGTGTGCTCACCAGGACGGCCGTGGTGCACGCGGCCGCATGGAAGGAGATGTTCGACGACTTCCTGCGGCGCCGCGAGGGTGACGGCTACCGCCCCTTCAGCCCCGACGACTACGACGAGTACGTCGACGGGCGTCCGCGCGCCGACGGCGTACGCACCTTCCTGGCCTCCCGCGGCATCGAGCTGCCCGAGGGGAGAGCCGAGGACTCCCCCGGCGAGGAGACGGTGCACGGCCTGGGCAACCGCAAGAACGAACTGCTCCTGGAGAAGATCCGCAAGGACGGCGTCGAGGCGTACCCCGGCTCGGTCCGCTACCTCAAGGCCGTACGGAAGGCGGGCCTGAGGACGGCCGTGGTCTCCTCCAGCGCCAACTGCCGGGACATCATCGCCTCCGTCGGCATCGAGGACCTCTTCGACGTACGCATCGACGGGGTGGTGGCAGCCGAGCGGAAGCTGCCCGGCAAGCCGGCGCCCGACACCTTCCTGGAGGCCGCACGCGACCTCGATGTCGAAGCAGGGGCATGCGCCGTCTTCGAGGACGCCCTTGCCGGTATGGACGCGGGCCACGCCGGCCACTTCGGGTACGTGGTGGGCGTCGACCGGGTCGGCCAGGCAGACGCTCTTCGCCGGCACGGCGCCGACGTCGTCGTCCAGGACCTCGCCGAACTCGCAGACCCGGAGGCCGTCACGGACCTGGAGGACCACTCATGATCACGCACCGCGCCTACGCCTGCGAACCCTGGGCACTGCGGGAGACAGGGCTCAACCTGGACGTGCTGCCGCAGAGCGAGTCCGTCTTCGCGCTCTCCAACGGCCACGTCGGCTGGCGGGGCAACCTCGACGAGGGCGAGCCGCACGGCCTGCCCGGCTCGTACCTCAACGGCGTCCACGAGCTGCATCCGCTGCCGTACGCGGAGGCGGGCTACGGCTATCCCGAGTCGGGCCAGACGGTCATCAACGTCACCAACGGCAAGGTCATCCGGCTGCTCGTCGACGACGAGCCCTTCGACGTGCGCTACGGACGCCTCCTCTCGCACGAGCGTGTGCTGGACCTGCGCAACGGGGTGCTGCACCGCACCTGCGAGTGGACGTCGCCGGCGGGCAGCACCGTCCGCGTGCGTTCCACTCGGCTGGTCTCCTTCACCCAACGCTCCATCGCAGCGATCGCCTTCGAGGTCGAGCCTCTGGACCGCGAGGTACGCGTCGTCATCCAGTCCGAGCTGGTGGCCAACGAGCAACTCCCCCACATCGCAGGCGATCCCCGTGCTTCCGCCGCGCTCGAGTCCCCGCTGGAGCCGGAGGAGAACCTCGCCTCCGGGCTGAGGCTCCGACTGGTGCACTGCACGCGCCAGAGCGGACTGCGCGTCGCTGCCGCTGCCGACCACACGGTCGACGGCCCTGAGGGGACCCGCACTTCGAGTGAGAGCGGCGAGAACGTCAGCCGCCTCACGGTCACTTCGGTGCTCAAGCCGGGTGAGCCGCTGCGTCTGGAGAAGACGGTCTCCTACGGATGGTCCAGCGTCCGTTCGCTCCCTGCCGTACGCGACCAGGTCGACGCCGCGCTGGCCGGGGCCTGCAGCACGGGCTGGCAGGGCCTGGCCGACCAACAGCGCTCCTACCTCGACGACTTCTGGGCACGCTCGGACGTCGAGGTGGACGGCGACGCGGAGATCCAGCAGGCCGTGCGCTTCGGCCTCTTCCACGTCCTTCAGGCGGGCGCCCGCGCCGAGCGGCGTGCGATCCCGGCGAAGGGACTGACGGGATCGGGCTACGACGGCCATTCGTTCTGGGACACCGAGACGTTCGTACTGGCGCTGCTGACCTACACCTCTCCGCGGTCGGTCGCCGAGGCGCTGCGCTGGCGGCACGACACGCTGCCGGCGGCGCGGGCACGCGCCGAGCAACTCGGCCTTCGCGGGGCGGCGTTCCCCTGGCGCACGATCGACGGCTCGGAGTGCTCGGCCTACTGGCCGGCCGGCACCGCCGCCTTTCACGTGAACGCCGACATCGCCGACGCGGTGGTGCGGTACGTGGCGGCCACGGGAGACCAGGAGTTCGAGCGGGAGACGGCGGTGCCCATCCTCGTGGAGACGGCCCGCCTGTGGCATTCGCTGGGCCACCACGACCACCAGGGCGCCTTCCACTTCGACGGGGTCACCGGGCCCGACGAGTACAGCGCCATCGCCGACGACAACGTCTACACGAACCTCATGGCGCGGGAGAATCTGCGGGAGGCGGCCAACGTCATCGAGCGGTACCCGGATGAGGCGGCCGCCTTCAGCGTCGACGACGAGGAGGCGGCGGCCTGGCGCGACGCAGCCGACGCCATCGCACTGCCGTACAACGACGACCTGGGCGTGCACGAGCAGTCGGCGGGCTTCACGGGGCACCAGCTGTGGGACTTCGAGGGCACCGGCCCGGACCACTATCCGCTGATGCTGCACTTCCCGTACTTCGAGCTGTACCGCAAGCAGGTCGTCAAGCAGGCCGACCTGGTGCTGGCCATGTGCCGGCACAGCGAGATGTTCAGCGACGAGGAGAAGGCCCGCAACTTCGAGTACTACGAGCAGCTGACCGTCCGCGACTCCTCGCTCTCGGCGTGCTGGCAGTCGGTCATGGCCGCCGAGGTCGGTCATCTGCGCCTCGCCTACGACTACTTGGGCGAGGCGGCGCTGATGGACCTGGCCGATCTGGAGAACAACACCCGCGACGGCCTGCACATCGCCTCCCTCGCCGGTACGTGGATCGCGCTGGTCGGCGGCTTCGGCGGAATGCGGCACCACGACGGCATCCTGGAGTTCGCACCGAAGCTGCCGGAGCGGCTGAGCAGGCTCGCCTTCACCGTGCAGGTGAAGGGGCGGCGGCTGCGCGTGGAGATCAGCGACTCGGTCGCCACCTACACCCTGGTCGAGGGGTCCCCGATGGAGATCTGCCACTACGGCGAACGCTTCACGGTGAACGGCACGGAGCTGCGCAAGAGGAAGGTGCAGCGCCCGCCGGAGCTCCCCGAGCCGAAGCAGCCTCCGGGACGCCGCCCTGCGAGCCGTCACTAGGCACGCAGGGCGGGGCCGGCGGCTGCGCGCCCCCTCAGCGACGAGTCGCAGGCCAGGGCACGACACGGCGCTGCACGGCGGGCGGCATCACCCGAGGTCTCAACTCCCGCTCGCACGCAGGCGGAACGACCTCACGGACTCCAGACCATCGTCTGCTGGTGAAGCCGCCCGCCGTCGTACCTCAGCCCGGGCACGAGCGGAGTCTCACCGTGCTTGGCGAATCCCATGCGTTCGAAGAAGCGCACCGCGCGGGTGTTCTCCGCCAGGGTCTGGAGGTGGCAGCCGGGCGAGCCTGCTTCCCGGAGCCGGTCCTGCCACCGGCTCATGAGTCCGTCCGCCGCTCCGGTCCCCCGTGCGGCCGACGCCACGTTGATGTGCAGGTGCGCCGGCCACCGGGGGTCGGCGAAGCCGCCGGCGGTGGGCTCCTTGCGGATCGCGGCGCCCACCAGGTCGCGCACGCTGCGCGCGAAGAAGGCCGCAGGCCGGGCGCGCAGGGTCAGCCGGTGCACCCTGATGGCGGCCGACATGCGGGCGCCCTCACTGGGGAGCGCCGAGTCGTCGAGGCACCCCGCCAGGTAGCCGACCAGCGCTCCGTCGACGACGGCGACGTAGAGCGAGTCGGGTGCGATGTCCATGTACGGATCGAGGTAGACGGCCGCTTCGGACTCCTGGTGCCCCCACAGGGAGGCGGTCGGGGAGCCTTCGCCGGCCCAGCCGAACAGTTCGCGCAGCTCGCCCCGGTCGGCCTCCGTGAAGGTGCGGATCTCCGTCACACCCGGCGCACCCCCTCCATCGATCGGACCCGCCCATTTTCCCACGTCCGCGGCTTCTGGCGAGGTGACGGACACACCGATGGGGGGCCACTGGCCGCGCTCGCCGCACGTACCGGCTGGCCGCACGCCCGAGACGGTCCCGGTGCTCGCAGGTCCCGCCCCTGCGGGCCCCTCGCCGAACGGCCGCATCCGCCTTCCCGCGCCCCAGGCCGGCACGCAGGGCACGCACGACTCCGACGGCGCCGCCATCCTGCCGATCGCCCTCGTCGACGGCCTCAGCAGCTACACGTTTCTCGACCGGGCGATCGGCTCGGCGCTCCGAAGTCCGTCGACAACTGCCCCCGCAGCGCATGCAGATCGGTGTCCCACGCGCCACATGCGGCCTCAACAGGCGTCCCCTCGACGGCTCTTGGGGAGAGCCACGCCACATGTACGCCGCCCCTGATGTGACCATTCTCTCCGGCCTGCCCCACCGAAGCCCGGTTGTCCGGTACGCACCTATCGCAGTGACCTGCGCCGATGATGATCCCTGGTGCCTTCCATGGGCAGATGGATCACTCGTGATGGGTTTTTGCCACTCCGGAGGGGTGTGCTTACGGTCGCCACTGCTCGACCCGTTCGCCACGGAACGTGTGGCGAACAACGCGATCGTTAGGAATCACTCAACATGCTGTTCTCCGGCAAGGGCCGCAACCGCGGGTCCGTCAAGGCCACCCGCCTCGCCGTCGTGACCGGCGTCGCAGGTGCGGCCGTCGCCCTTCCGATGGTGACGGCGCCCGGTGCGCAGGCAGCCTCTGTCGGCACCTGGGAGAAGGTCGCCGAGTGCGAGTCCAGCGGCAACTGGCAGGCCAACACAGGCAACAGCCACTACGGCGGCCTGCAGTTCTCCGAATCGAGCTGGAAGGCCGCGGGCGGTACGAAGTACGCGCCGCGCGCCGACCAGGCGAGCAAGGAACAACAGATCGCCACCGCCGAGAAGTTGCTCGACCAGCAGGGTCCGGGCGCCTGGGCGTGCGCCGGTGAGGGCGGCCTGACCGCCGACGGCGCGCCCGCCGAGGTCGATCCGGGCAGCGGCGGCGAGGACTCCGGCTCCGATGACTCGCAGCAGAGCGAGCCCCAGGGACAGCCGGAACACCAGACGCAGGAAGGCGGCAAGGGCGACTACACCGTGAAGGCCGGTGACACGCTGGCCTCCATCGCCTCTGCCAACGGTGTCGACCTCAAGCAGCTGTACGAGGACAACAAGTCCGTCGTCGGCGGCGACGTCGATCTGATCCACCCGGGTCAGAAGCTGCAGGTCGGCTGAGCCGGACACCTGCCCTCAACAGCCGCAGCCCGCGCCCGTTCCCCCGACGGCGCGGGCTGCGGCCTGTTCTCACTGGGTGAGCGCCGCCCGACGTCCGTCTCGTACCGGTCGAGCCGCCCTTGAAGCGCGACCATATGATCGGTCGGAACGTGTGGACGGCACAGCGAGGGGGCGGACGCCGTGCAAGCCAGGAGCGGAGGCACGGCTTCGCGGGCGAAGGGCGCCGGCTGGTCGCTGCTCGGACTGCTGTGCCTGGCCGTGCTGGCGATGGCGTTCCAAGTGGCGTGGCGGCACGTGCGGTTCTCGCCCGAACTCGTCGACGGATGGCCGGGCGGTGCACCCGGATTCGGGCTGAGCTGCGCACTGGCGGTGCTCGCCGGACGTACCGGCACGGTCCGGTGTCTCCGTCGCGTGCGGGGGCGTGCGCGGATTCCCGGTGCGATGGCGTGCGCGGCGCTCGGCCTGCTCGGCACGCTGTACGGGCTCGCGGTGGTGCCACCCCGCTGGTGCCACCAGTCGACGAGCCCGGACTGCGCGTCGCTTCCGGGTGCCGCCTCGGCGGGGCTGTTCTTCCTCGCGACGCTCATCGCGGCCTTCTTCATCAACAGCGTGTGCTCCACCGTGCTCGGCCGCATCCGTAGGACGCGGGCCCGACGCGAAGCCCCGCCGGGAGTGGACACCCAGGGTTCTTGACCGGGACCAGGAAGCCGTCGTTGCTGTGGACGGAACGCTCACCGACCGGGCGGACGGACCTTTCCGCGGCCGGAGACGCCTCCCCCGCCCCGCGGATCCGCAGGCGCGGGAGCCGATGCCCTCACCCCCGTCGAGGGCATCGGCTTGCGCCACCCACCAGCACGAAGGCAGGTGGTCCGGCACGTGGAAGGAGCCCGGAGGACGGTGGCCGGAACCCGGACCTCCCCTCCTCGCGGCCGTCCTTCCCCTTGCGCCGCATCCGTATGGTGACACCCGAGAGCACGAAGGCACATTGCCAGAACCCGGCAATCTTTATGGGGAGTTGACGTCCTGTGAGTAACGGAACCCCAGCTGGTTCCGCGCCACTGGAACAACTTCAGTACGGGCCTGTCACAGCGGCTTCTCAGGCCAGCCCAGAAGCCGCGCCCCCATGACCGCCGCTTCCAGGGTGAAGCGCTGAAGCGGCTCGTTCGGCGTATATCCGGTGAGGGTGCGGATGCGCTCCAGACGGTAGGAGAGCGTGCGTACGCTCACACCCAGCCGCCGCGCCGCCTCGGCGTTGACGTAGCCCGCCGCCGCACACACCGCCAAGGTCTCCAGCAACGGCTCTGCTCCGCCGCGCGCCTTCGTCAGCGGACCGAGCACCGTCCCCACCAGGTCGGCCATCGCCGCGCGGTCCCGCAGGAGCACGGGGAAGACGAGGAGCTCCGACGCGCTCAACCGCACGCCGTCCAGGCCCAGTTGCTCGGCGAGGTCGAGCGCTCCCAGCGCCTCCTCATAGCTGCGCACCACTCCGCCCGCCCCCGAGTGCTCCCGGCCGACAGCGACCCGCTCCGCAGCCGGGTAGTCGGCGCCGGGGTTCTCGGCGAGCCGCGCGAAGTGCTCCAGCACCTCGCGGTCGCTGCTCGCCGCGATGCACACGAGCCGCCCCTCCTTCGTGGACAGCAGCACGTCGCGGGGACCGAAACGGCCCAGCAGATCGCGTTCGATGCGCCGAACCGTCCGGTGTACGTCGTCGTACTTCTCCGCGCCGACCGCCACCGCGACCGCGTGCACGCCCGAGAGCCGCAGCCCGAACCGCTGGGCCCGCTCGGCCAGCCGGCCCATGTCGCTCCGGCCGTAGAGGAGGTCGTCGACGAACTCCCGGCGCTCGCCCTCCTCTTGGCGCACCGCGAGCCGCTGCGCACGGTCGTGCCCTTCGCCGAGCGCGCTCACCGCCAGCTGGACGGCGCCGAGTACGGCGTCGCCGGTACGTGCGCGCTCGCTCGCTGTGCCGTGCCGGGCGACTCCCGGCAGCTTCCCCCACAGCTGACGTGTCTGCCCCAGGTAGAGGTCCACCAGTTCGCGCAGGGCATGGCCGCGTTCGGCGGCGAGCTCACCCAGCGCGCGGAACTCGTCCAGCTCATCGCGGCGCGCGGAACGCCCGGTCGCGGACACCTCCGCCAAAAGCTCCGGATAGCCGCCGAGGAAATCCTCCTCACCGGCGGTCGCGTCCTCCTTGAGCGCCACCTGTCCGCCAGGCCCCTCTGCGGGACCCCGCAGGCCTTGATCCGGCTGCCCCCCGCCGTTCCTGAGTCTGCCGTCGTCCACCGTTCTCATCCCCCCTGCACTGCCGTCGGCCCAGCGTATGCGAGCGGGATCAGGGCCGTAGCCGGCTCGGCAGGGCGCCGGCCGCGGGGTACGGTGTCCTCATCACGCGATGATCAACGCAGTGATGGTGTGCCGGGAAGTCTGGTCGGCGGCGCTTTCGAGCGTCTATGCCCCCTCCCGTACCCGGAGCCGGACCCGTGGACCCCTCCCGAAGCTCACAGCAGCGCCCCCTCTTCTCGCGCCCCTCCGCGCGTGAACGCCGCCGGCTGGCGGAGGCGCTGCGGACCGAGACAGTCGGCGGCATGGTGCTGCTCGCCGCTGCGCTGGCCGCCCTGATCTGGGCGAACACCCCGCTCAGCGATTCCTACGAAGCCGTGCGCTCCTTCCACTTCGGCGTGCCCGCGCTCGGGCTGGACCTGTCCGTGGAGCACTGGGCCTCCGACGGCGTCCTCACCCTCTTCTTCTTCGCCGCGGGCATCGAGCTGAAGCGGGAGCTTGTCAGGGGTGAGCTGCGCAGGCCGGCCGCCGCCGCACTTCCCGTCGTCGCAGCCGTCTCCGGCATGGCGGTGCCGGCGCTCGTCTACCTCGCCACGAACATCGCGGGCGGCGGACAGCTGAGCGGCTGGGCGGTGCCGATGGCGACGGACATCGCCTTCGCTCTCGGCGTCCTCGCGATCGTCGGCGCCCATCTGCCGTCCGGCATCCGGGCGTTCCTGCTGACCCTCGCCATCGTCGACGACATCGGCGCCATCCTCGTCATCGCGGTCTTCTACACCTCCACCCTGAACCTGGCAGCGCTGGGCGGTTCCCTGGCCGGGCTGGTGCTCTTCCGCGTGCTGCACGTCAACCTCAAGGTGCGCGGCTGGTACGTCTATCTGCCGCTGGCCGTGACGGTGTGGGCCCTCATGTACAACAGCGGTGTGCACGCCACCGTTTCGGGTGTGGCCATGGGCATGCTCCTGAGCGGCCGGCCACGCAAGGACCCCGACGGGGAGCCGGTGGAGGGGAGTTCACCGGCCGACCGTGTCGAGCACAGGGTGCGTCCGCTGTCGGCGGGCTTCGCGGTGCCGGTCTTCGCTCTCTTCGCCGCCGGTGTCGGCGTATCGGGTGCCGCGCTCGCCGACACCTTCCGCCAGCCCGAATCCCTGGGCGTCTTCCTGGGGTTGTTCGTCGGCAAGATCGTGGGCGTCTTCGGCGGCACGTATCTCGCGGCACGCTTCACGCGGGCCCGGCTGGATCCCGCGCTGTCCTGGTCGGACGTGACGGGCATCGCGATGCTGGCGGGCATCGGGTTCACGGTGTCCTTGCTGGTGGGCGAGCTCGCCTTCGACAGCGCCTCCACGCAGGAGCATGTGAAGGGCGCGGTGCTGCTCGCTTCGCTGGCGTCGGCCTTGGTGGCGTGCGTACTGCTCAGGACCAGGAACGCGAAGTACCGGGCGCTGTGGGAGGAGGAGACCAGGGACGAGGACCGGGACACCGTCCCGGACATCG
>NZ_JACBXA010000127.1 GCF_013870515.1 Streptomyces albidus (ex Kaewkla and Franco 2022)
AACGACGGGCAGGACTTCAGCATCGTGGCTACGCGACCAGCCACGCCCGTCGGGGAGGCGTCAAGAGTGGCGCCCGTCGGGGAGCCGGCCAGGGTGGCGCCCGTCGCGGCCCCGCCAAGAGTGACGCCCGTCGCGGAGCCGTTGCCCAAGGAGGCGCCGACGGTTCAGGGTCTGACGGTTCACGGCCTGACGGTCCAGGGCCGTCCGGTGCGGCGCCGGCTCGGTGAAGGCCTCTCGAAGGGCACGCCGAAGCCCCCGCCGGATCCGGCACCCGAAGGGGCACCCGCCGCCCCATCCGACGACTCGCCGGACGGCGGCCCGCGCAAGCCGGTCCCCCTTCAGGACGCCCCCCTCCAGACGGCCCTGCACGCGGACGTGGTCCGTACGCAGACAGCCTGAGAGGCCAACTCCCGCTCATGAGAGCCTGGTCGGGTTCAGCGCAGCAACGTGATCCACGGAGTTACCTCGCCATGTCCGAGACCCAGGCCGGGACGACCGACACCCGAAACGACCAGGCCGGGCAGGGTTCGGGCAGACACAGAGGGCAGGCCGCCGGGCAGGAGGAATCCGGGCAGCGCACGCAGGGCCGTCACCGGCGTCCGCCGCAGGAGGCCGAGCGCTGACCCGCCTCGTCAGGAGTGCTCGACGACCGCGTCGGTCAGCACGGGGGCGTCGTCACGTTCCACGGCGGTGACGGCCAACTGGACGCGTCCGGCGCCCGGTTCAGCTTCGCCGGCACCCTCGCTCCACATGCGTACGCGCAGCGTCTCGCCGGGGAAGACGACCCCGGTGAAGCGTGTGCCGTAGCTGCTCACCCTCGTCACGTCCCCGCCGAGCACGGTGTCCACGACGGCCTTCAGCACCATCCCGTACGAGCACAACCCGTGCAGGATGGGCTTGTCGAAGCCTGCGAGCCGGGCGAACTCGGGGTCGGCGTGAAGTGGATTCCAGTCACCCGAGAGCCGGTAGAGCAGTGCCTGGTCCTCGCGGACGAGGCACTGCACCTCGTGATCGGGCTGCCGCTCCGGCGGCTCGGAGCGTGAGGACGGCCCGCGGTCGCCGCCGAAGCCGCCCTCGCCCCGTACGAACAGCTGGGCCTGCGAGGTCCACAACGGGCCGTCCGCGTCGGCCGCCTCGGAACGCAGCACGATGACCGCGGCCTTCCCCTTGTCGTACACCGCGGCGACCGAGGAGGTCTGGGTGGCGCTGCCCGAGACCGGGACCGGCCGGTGCGTGACGACGCTCTGCGAGCCGTGCAGCACCGCGGCGACGTCCACATGCACTCCGGGGGCCGCCAGCCCGCCCATCACGCCCATGCCGCCGCCCGCCACCGTGGCGAAGCTGGGCAGCACCTGCAGCCGGCTCTCGAGGGTGTAGCGCAGCTCGCCCGGATCATCGGCGGGGACTCCGGCTCCGAGGCCGAGGTGATAGAGCTGAACGTCCTTGTGTCCCCAGGTGATCCGGGTGCTGGTCGGCTCGGCGGACACCGCGCGCTCGACATCGATGGGCATCGGCTTCAGCTCCTCAGGCATGTTCGTCCGCAGCGTCCAGGGTCCGGCTCGTACGGCTCTGTTCCGGTTGCGGATCGTTCGTGGTGCACCTACACAAGTCCCACCGGAAGCGTAAGACTGCTGGCTCAGGCCGGAATCCGGCCCATACTTCAGGGGGACGTCTTGGACCCGCACGGATCTGCTCCGCACGCAGAGGGCGAGATCAACACCAGCATTCCGCACTCGGCGCGCATCTGGAACTACTGGCTGGGCGGCAAGGACAACTACGCCGTCGACCGCGAAGCCGGCGACCAGTACCGCGACGCCTTTCCCGGGATCGACGAACTCGCCCGCGCCTCCCGGTACTTCCTCATCCGCACCATCCGCTTCCTGGCGACCGAGGCCGGGATACGTCAGTTCCTCGACGTGGGCACCGGGCTGCCCACCGTCGACAACACCCACGAGGTCGCCCAGCGCGCCGCCCCGGACGCCCGCGTCGTCTACGTGGACAACGACCCGCTCGTCCTGGTGCACGCGCACGCGCTGCTGACCAGCTCGCCCGAGGGCAGGACCGCCTACATCGAGGCGGACCTGCGCGACCCGGAGAGCGTGCTCGCCGGCGCCCGGGAGGTCCTCGACCTCTCCCAGCCCGTCGCGCTCATCCTCAGCGGCGTACTGGGCCACGTCGCCGACCACGGGGAGGCGCGCGCCATCATCCGCCGCTTCATGTCGGAGCTCCCTTCGGGGAGTTACCTCTCCCACAACGACGGGATCGACGACAACCCGGACACCAACGCGGCGCAGGACGACTACAACGACTCCGGGGCCGTCCCCTACAACCTCCGCTCCCCGGAGGAGATCCGCAGCTTGTACGACGGTCTGGAGCTGGTGCCGCCCGGCGTGGTGCGCATCAACACGTGGCGCCCCGACATCGACGCCGACGACTCACCCGACGCCGCCGCCTACGGCGGTGTCGCCCGCAAGCCCTGACCGGAGCGGCCGTGGGCGGCGGCGCGAGACCCCGACCACCGCCCCCACGGCACACGTTGCGGAGCCGAACGCATCGCCGGGCCGCGCACACGGTCAGCGTGCGACGGCGTCGGCGGACGCCGGTTCCCCCTGCTCGTCCTCGCCGTGTTCCTCGCGTTCCGAGCGCGGGAGGACGAAGAGCACGATCGCCGCGCACACCACGAGGATGCAGGCGGCGGTGCGGAAGGCCAGCGCGTATCCGGAGGCCAGCGCCTCCGGGCTGCCGTCGCCCGCGATGTGGGCCGTGGCCAGCGTCGAGAGCGCGGCCAGCCCGAGCGAACCGCCCATCGTGCGGGAGGTGTTGACCAGCCCCGAGACCAGACCCGCGTCGCCCGGACGCACCCCGGACATGGCCACCGAGGACAGCGGCGTCGAAGCGACTCCGGCGCCGAACGCCATCATGATGCCGGGCCCCGTGACGGTCTCCAGGAAACCGCCGCCGGCGTGCATCGCGCTCTGCCACAGACAGCCGAGACCGGCGACCACCACACCTGCCAGCACGACGTTCCTGGAGCCGAGCCGCACCATCAGATGAGGCGCGATCTTCGCGCCGCACACGATGCTCAAGGACTGCGGGATGAAGCCCAACCCGGCCTGCAGGGGCGTGTAGTGGAGCACGTTCTGCATGTAGAGCGACATGAAGTACCACATGCAGAACATCGCTGCGCCGCACACGAAGATCGCGGCGTTCGCCGCGGAGACGGCCCTGCGCCGGAAGAGCCGCAGCGGCACGAGCGGCATGGGCGTACGCGCCTCGACGGCGACGAAGACCGCCAGCAGCGCCAGCCCCGCACCGAGCGGCACCAGAGAAGCGACGGACGACCAGCCCGCGGACTCCGTCTGCACGATGCCCCACGCCAGCGTCACCAGCCCCGCGGTGACCAGCAGAGCGCCCGGCACATCGAGGCGGCGGGGAGCGGTACGGTCCCGGACCTCCGTCACCCACAGTGCGGCGGCCGCCAGTACCACGGCCCCGATCGGCACGTTGATCAGCAGCACCCAGCGCCACGACAGCGCGTCGGTGAGCACACCCCCGACGAGGCCGCCCGCCGCTCCGCCTCCCGCGCCGACGGCGCTCCACGTCGCGATGGCGCGGGTACGTGCGCGGCCCGGCGGAAACGAGGTGGTCAGGATCGTCAGCGTCGCCGGAGCCAGCACCGCGGCCCCGGTTCCCTGTAGACCGCGGGCGGCGAGCAGGTGCCACGGCTCCCGCGCCAGCCCGCCCAGCAGGCTTGCCGCCGTGAACAGCGCCAGGCCCAGCAGGAACATCCGCTTCCGTCCGAAGACGTCCGCGGCACGGCCGCCCAGCAGCATGCAGCCGGCGAAAGAGAGGGTGTAGGCGTTCACCACCCATTGCAGCCCTGCGGCGTCCAGCCCCAGGGCAGTCCGCATGGACGGCAGGGCGACGTTGACCACGGACACGTCCAGCACGACCAGGAACTGCCCGGCGCACGCAGCCAGCACCACCACCCACATGCGTGCGGGCACGGCGCCTTCGTCGTGTGCGCGGCCTGCGACGGCGGTGGTGGAGGTATCTGCAGGGGGCATGGATGTCATGCTCCCACCTGCCCGTCGAGGCGCCCACCGGATATTCGCCGTACGGGCGAGGCCGTGAGATGTAGGTCGGGCGGCCTACTCCGGGGAGTTCGGACGTACGGTCAGCGCTTCCACGGCCGTGGGGGCGGCTCGTCCGAGGGGTCCCACAGCGGGTGTTCGCGGCGTGCCCAGGCGCGGTCGACCTTGCCGGTGCGCATCGCCGCCCGTGCCTCCGGGTGTGCGACGGCCATCGCCACGTGCCCGACCAGCACGATCCCCAGGGCGAGGGCGAGCCAGTCGTGCACGAAGGTCGCGCTCGTTCGCCACACCAGCGGGGCCAGACCCGTGAACCACATGAGGAGTCCCGTGCCGGTCATCACCAGCACGGCTCCCGCCGTCCACGCCGCGAAGACCTTCTGCCCGGCGTTGAACTTGCCCGCCTCCACTCCCCAGTCCTCACCCGGACGGGGATGGGGACGGCGGGCACGGGCGGCGGCACGCAGCCAGATCCGGTCGTGCGGCCCGAAGCGGTTGAGCCGTCGCAGGTCGGCGCGCAGCGCTCGGGAGGCCAGCCCCAGCAGCAGCGGCACCGGCAGCAGCAGCCCGGACCACTTGTGCACGGTCACCATGAGCCAGCGACGGCCTGCGAGTTCGGCCAGCCCCGGCACGTACAGGCACAGCGCGGTTCCCACGCACAGCGCCATGAGCACGGCCGTGCCGTGGTGGCACCAGCGCACGGCCCGTTCGAAGCGCAGCACACGGGAGGCGGACGCGGCACTTTCTTCGGGGCCGGGGCGTTCGTCGACCGCGGAGGCGGGACCAGGGGGTTCAGGCGGCTGTCGGAGCATCATCACGTCCGTTCGACCGGCCGACCCAGCCATCGACTGCGTAGCCGCGCTTCTCCCAGTAGCCGGGCTGCACTTCGCGGGTGAGCCGGATGCCCGAGAGCCACTTCGCCGACTTGTAGAAGTACATCGGCGCGACGTACAGCCGCACCGGGCCGCCGTGTGAGTGGCTGAGCGGTTCGTCGTTCATGCGCAGAGTCACCAGCACGTCGTCACGCATGGCCTGCTTCAGGGTGAGGCTCTCGCTGTAGATCCCGTCGAAGCAGGTGAAGCGGACGGCGCCGGCCTCGGGCCGCACGCCGAAGGCGTCGAGCAGGTCGGACAGCCGCACCCCTTCGAAGGCCGTGGAGGGCACCCGCCATCCCGTCACGCACTGCACGTCGCGGACGATCCGCTGCTGCGGCAGCTCGCGCAGCTCGTCGAGCGTGAGGCGGCCCGGCTTCTCCACGAGGCCGCCGACCCTCAGTTCGTAGGTGCCGGCGTTCCGGTGCGGCACCGAGGAGGCCACCGAGTAGTAGCGGAAGCCGCCGCCGTTGGGCAGCAGCTCGGTGACGCCTGTCGGGTCCTTGCCGGAGACGGCGCTCAGCGCGCTCTCCGTGCCGCGCTGCAGATAGGGCGCGCTCACCAGCCCGGCCGCGCCCAGCCCGAGCATTCCGAGCACGAGACGGCGGCCGACAGGGGAGCCCTCACCGTCCGCAGGGGCGCCGGGAGCCTTGGGAGTGTCCACGGGACGATTCGAGCACCGTCCCCTCCTCCCGCGCCAGGGTGTGAGGGAAAGCGTCAGACTTCCGTCATCTGCGGTGCCGGTCCGCAGCGCCCCTCCGAGCCCCCGGCCGTGACCGTCCGAGGGGGCGCGTGTCCAAGGTCCGGGCAGGTGGGGCAGCATGGGCGCCGACGTCACGCTGCCCGAGGAGCAGGATGAGCCAGTCCAGCCGGACATCCGGGACCGCTGCGGAGCCCCAGTCATACCCGCAGCCGGAACCGCAGCCGGAGCCCGCCACGCTCGCAGCCTTCGAGGCGGCGAAGGGGTTCATGCCGGCCGACGAGGGCCGGGCCCTCTTCGCCGCGGCCGTACGGGCTTCGGCGCTGGGCCTGCCGCTGCTGGAGGTCGGCACCTACTGCGGGCGCTCCACGCTTCTGCTGGCCGACGCCGCCCGTGGGGCGGGCGTCAGCGCGGTCACCGTCGACCACCACAGGGGCAGCGAGGAGCAGCAGCCCGGCTGGGAGTACCACGACACCGACGTCGTCGACCCGCGGAGCGGGCTGATGGACACGCTTCCCACCTTCCGCCGCACCCTGCACGAGGCCGGGCTGGAGGAGCACGTCATCGCGGTCGTCGGCCGCTCACCGCGCGTCGCGGCAGTGTGGGGCGGCGAGTTGGGCCTCGTCTTCATCGACGGCGGGCACACCGACGAGCACGCCACCGCCGACTACGAGGGGTGGGTGCCGCACCTCGTGACGGACGGGCTGCTGGTGGTACACGACGTCTTCCCGGACCCTGCCGACGGCGGGCAGGCCCCGTACCGGATCTACCGCCGGGCCCTCGATTCCGGTGCCTTCAGGGAGATTTCGGTGACCCGGTCGCTCCGCGTTCTGCAGCGTACGGGCGCGGGGATCTGAACAGGCCAGTAGCATCCCTGACGTGTCCAACGGAAGCCCGCCACCGAACACTCCGCCGAGCACCGACTGGGCACCCGAGCCGGGAAGACCCCGCCGCCTCCTCCGGCGTGTACTGGTCGCCTTCGTGGTCCTGCTCCCGACGTGCTTCGCGGCCTGGCTGGTGTGGCAGTCCGTCGAGCAGCCGGCCAGAGCGAGCAAGTCCGCACCGACGCTCATCCCGGTGCCATCGGACTCGAAGTCCCCTTCGTCCGGGAAGAGTTCGCCGGGATCGAAGGACCCGGCATCCGGGCACGGCAGCAAGCCGCTGTCGGGCAGGACGGTCGTGCTCGACCCGGGCCACAACCCCGGCAACCGGGATCACGCCACCGAGATCAACCGCAGCGTCAGCATCGGCACGGCGCGCAAGGAGTGCGACACCACCGGAACGGCGACCGAATCCGGTTACTCGGAGGCCGAGTTCACGCTCGATCTGACCCGCCGCGTCCGGACGGAACTGAAGAAGCTCGGCGCGACGGTGAAGCTGACGCACGAGGGCGACAGTGAGTGGGGTCCGTGCGTCGACCAGCGGGCCGCGGCGGGAAACCGTGCCGACGCGGACGCCGCCGTCTCGCTGCACGCCGACGGCGCACCCGTGGGCGACCGCGGCTTCCACGTGATCCTTCCCGCCTCCGTGCAGGAGGGCAGGGCCGACACCCGGGCCATCACCGGACCCTCGCGGCGCCTCGGCCATGAACTGGCCGACTCCTTCCGGAAATCCACCGGCGAGAAGCCTGCCGGCTACATCAACGACGGCAAGGGCATCGATACGCGCGACGACCTCGGCGGCCTCAACCTCAGCCGCGTCCCCAAGGTCTTCCTCGAGTGCGGGAACATGCGCGATCCGCGTGACGCCGGCCGGCTCACCGACCGCAAGTGGCGCGACCGCGCAGCGCACGGGGTGGCGGAAGGCATCGCGGGGTTCCTCGAAGGAAAGCGCTAGACGTCTGGCCCGACGAAGACTTCGACAGAGCAGCCGGTGCGTCCCCGGCCTGTGTACGGGAGCCGCCGGCTCCGGATGATGACCCGCCCCACAGGGCCCGGCACCCGTCCGTACGATGGGGTGCTACCCCCCGGCAGAAGACCCATAGACCATATGAAACCTACAAAGGATCCCACGTGAACATCCGCTCGCTCACACGAGGCGATGGCGCGGTGATCGGGACAGCGTTGCTGCTGCTGATCGCTTCTTTCTTCCCGTTCTTCGACGTCGACGGAAGCTGCCCCGTCGACTCATGCAGCGTGTCCGCCTGGTCCCGCTCCACCCTTCCGATGCTGCCCACGGTGCATCTGCTGGGAGTCATCGCTGCGGCTCTGTTCGTCGCCGCCCGTCTGCTGCCCGAGGGCCGCAAGCTGCTCGGGCTCGCCCTTGACCAGTGGGGGATGGTGCTCTGCCTGGTCGTCGGATGGGCGGGTTTCTGGTCGTTGATCTCGGTCATCTTCCCCGACCTGGAGCAGCCGGGCAGTTCGGCCGACCCCAACGAGAACTGGAAGTTCGGTGCCGGCGCGTACCTGACTCTCTTCTTCGCGCTCGCCGTCGCGACCGCAGGCGTGCTGAACAACCTCCTGCCCGCGCTGAAGGCCCCGCTGCTGCCGGCGCCGAAGCCCAAGAGCCCCTACGGTGCGCCGCAGCCCGGTGCTTACGGCTACCCGGGCGGTCCGCAGCCCGGTCAGCCCGGTCCGTACGGCGGCCAGCCGCAGGGCGGATACGGCTACCCCGGCGGAGCACAGCCGGGCCAGCCCGGTCAGCCCGGACAGCCCGGACAGCCGCAGCAGCAGACTCAGCAGGGTGGTCCGGCGGCAGGCGGGGGCGCCCCGGACCCGAACTTCCAGCCGTTCTGGTTCGCCGTGCCGGTCACGCGTCCTCTCTTCGGTGAGGACGGTGCGCCGCAGCCCGTCGCCGAACTGGCCCCCGGTACCTGGTACCTGGCGGTCGAGCAGCGCGGCCCGGCTCTCGTCGCGCAGACGCAGGACGGCCGCAGGGGAGTTCTGCAGGACACCTCGGGCATCCAGCGCGGCTGAGCCGCCGGGTCCCACCGCACGAACAAGTCGGCCCCTCTCTCCGGGAGTTCCGGAGAGAGGGGCCGATCTCGTGCGGCGCTACTCGCTGCGATGAGCGGCTCCCCCGGGCGTCGCCTCGCCCAACCGGTGGGCGCCCCGCGGTCTTTCGGACACTGCCGGGGCCGGGTGTTCGCCTACGGGTCTCGCCGGGGGCGGCAGCAGCTGGGACGCTCAGCAGCAATCCGGCGGCAGGCCCTCAGGAAGGCTCTCGCCGCCGAAGACCTGGACGGTCGGCTCGTCTCCGCCCAGCGCTGCGACGGCCAGCAGCAGCGAACCTGCCGTCCACGCGGTCAGCTCCTCCGGCCAGATCGCGTCGTCCTCGAAGACGTAGCCGGTCCAGTAGAGCCCGTCCTCCGCACGCAGGTGCTGGACCCACTTGAGGATCTGCAACGCCCGGTCGGACTCCCCCATCGCCCAGAGAGCCAGGGCGAGTTCGGCGCTCTCACCGCCGGTGACCCAGGGGTTGGGCAGCACGCACCGGACACCGAGCCCCGGCACGACGAAGGCGTCCCAGCCCTCGTCCATGCGCGCCCGCGCGGCGTCGCCGCGCAGCGCTCCGCCGAGGACGGGGTAGTACCAGTCCATGGAGTAGTGGCTCTTGTCCAGGAAGCGCTCCGGGTGCCGGCGCACGGCATGGCCCAGCAGCCCCAGTGCCAACTCCCAGTCCGGCTGCGGCTCTTCGCGGTGCTCGGCCAGCGCGAGGGCGCACCGCAGGGCCTGGTGCACCGAGGACGAACCGGTGAGCAGGGCGTCCGTGACGGGCGTGCCGTCGGCCTCCCGCTTCCAGCCGATCTGCCCGCCGGGCTGCTGGAGCCGCAGCACGAACTCGACGGCGGCCGCGACCACCGGCCACATGCGTTCGACGAAGGCGTCGTCGCCGGTGGCGAGATAGTGGTGCCAGACGCCGACGGCGACGTAGGCGCAGAAGTTGGTCTCACGGGCGCGGTCGGTGGGCTGGGCGGCGTCACCGTCGGCGTAGGCGGCGTACCAGGAGCCGTCGGGGAGTTGGTGGTCCGCGAGCCACCGGTAGGCGGCCTCGGCGCGTGCGTGCTCCCCCGCCGTGTCGAGCGCCATGGCGGCCTCGACGTGGTCCCAGGGGTCGAGGTGGCCTCCTCGGAACCACGGGATCGCGCCGTCGGGGCGCTGCACCGCCAGCAGTCCGTTGACCGTCTGCCCGACCTGCGCCGCTGTCAGCACGCCGTCGAGGACGAGCCGTTCCGTACGCTCCGGGCTCGTCACGCCTGCACCTTGGCCTGCGCCGGAGCGCCGGCTTCGGCGGGGGTGACGTCGCCGGGCAGGTGGGGCTTCGTCGCGTACGCCACGAAACTCTTGCCGATGAGCGGGTCGAGCGCGCGCTCGGCGAGGCGCGTGGCCAGCGGCTTCTTCATGATGTCCCACACCAGCAACTGGTGGTAGGCGCGCACCGGGAGAGCCGCCTCGTCGCCGTCCCGTTCGACGCCGAAGGCGCACTTGAGCCACCAGTAGGGGGAGTGCAGCCCGTGCGCGTGATGCGTTCCGTACGGGCGCAGCCCTGCCTCGCGCATCTTGCCCAGCAGTTCGTCCGCCCGGTAGATGCGGATGTGGCCACCCTCGACCTCGTGGTAGGCGTCACTGAGCGCCCAGCAGATCTTCTCCGGGCCGTAGCGGGGGACGGTCACCGCGATGCGTCCGCCGGGCCTCAGCACGCGGACCATCTCGGCGAGCACGCCCTTGTCGTCGGGGATGTGCTCCATCACCTCGGAGATGATCACGACGTCGAAGCTGTCGTCGGGGAAGGGCAGCGCGAGCGCGTCCCCTTCCATCGCCGTGGCCGTAGCGCCCGCAGGAGCCTCGCCCTCCTCGGCCATCGCCGCGAACCAGTTGGCGACCTCGCGGATCTCCTCGGCGTTGCGGTCCAGCGCGACGACGCGCGCCCCGCGCCGGTAGCACTCGAAGGCGTGCCGGCCCGCGCCGCAGCCCAGGTCGAGTACGCGGTCGCCCGGGGCGAGCGGGAAGCGGGAGAAGTCGACGGTCAGCACGTTGCCTCTGCTTTCGGCGGATTGAGGTTGCTACAGGGGCGGTTGACGGGCGGCGGGGTGCGGTTCAGAGCTGCACGCGGCCGGCGGGCGCCGCCTCGTGCGACGAGCGCGAGCGTGCGGCGATGGCCGCGCGGTAGTGCGCCACGGTTCCGCGTGCAGCCTGCTCCCAGGTGAACCGGCGCAGCACGCGTTCGCGTCCGGCGGCTCCCAGCCGGGCGCGGAGGCCGGAGTCACCCAGCAGACGGCCGAGTGCCGCTGCCAGTGCGCCCGCGTCGCCGGGCGGCACGGACAGACAGGTCTCACCGTCCTTGCCCGCGACTTCAGGGATGGCGCCGCCGGTCGTGGCGACGAGCGGTGTGGCCGTCGCCATGGCTTCGGCTGCGGGGAGCGAGAAGCCCTCGTACAGCGACGGCACGCACGCGATCTGCGCTCCCCGCACCAGGTGGGCGAGTTCGGCGTCGCTGATGCCTTTGACGAACTCGACGTCGCCCTGGAGTCCGTAGCGCTCCACGGCGTCGGCCACCGGGCCCTCGGCGGGCCGCTTGCCGACCACGACGAGGTGGGCCTCCGGAACTTCCGTACGCACCTTGGCCAGCGCCTCGACCAGGTGCACCAGGCCCTTGAGGGGCACGTCGGCGCTGGAGGTGGTCACGATGCGGCCGGGCACCTCGGGGACGGCCGGATCCGGCGAGAAGAGGTCGGTGTCGGCGCCGATGTGGACGACGTGGACGCGGTCCTGCCGCACGCCGAGATGGTCGGTGATCTCCTGCCCGGACGAGCCGGAGACGGTGAGCACCGACGGCAGCCGACGCGCGACCCGCCCCTGCATCCGCGTGAAGCCGTACCAACGGCGTACCGAGGCGCGGGCCCGCCTGTTCGCTGCGGCGTCGAGGTCCAACTGCCGGTCGACGGTGATGGGGTGGTGGATGGTCGTCACGAGCGGGGCGCCGAGGTCGCCCAGGAGTCCGTAACCGAGCGTCTGGTTGTCGTGCACGATGTCGAACTCGCCGCGCCGGGCGGCCAGATGGCGCCTGGCCCGCAGGGAGAAGGTGAGCGGCTCCGGGAAGCCCCCGGTCCACATCGTCGCGACCTCCAGCCAGTCCACCCAGTCGCGGTACTCGCCGCGCTTGGGCGTGCGGAAGGGGTCGGGCTGCCGGTACAGGTCGAGGCTGGGCAGCTCGGTGAGGGTGACGCCGCCGTCCAGTACGGGATAGGGCTGGGCGCCGATCACCTCGACGCTGTGGCCGAGCCTGGCCAGTTCACGCGAGAGGTGGCGCACGTAGACGCCCTGCCCGCCGCAGAACGGGTTGCCCTTGTAGGTCAGCATGGCGATGCGCAGCGGTCTTCCACCGTCAGCGGCGTGGGCGTCCATGAGGTCCGGTGCGCCGGGGGCGAGGCGGTGCCCGGCGGGAAGACCGTCTCCCGCGACGGTCCCGACGGGGAGCACCCCGGTGGGGACGAGCCCGGCCGGAGCGGCGGCCCGGGTGTCCCGTACGGCCTCTGAGGTCACTCACGGCCCCCTTCAAAACGGCACGTCCGCCGGGGCGCAGGCACCGGCGCTGATCCTGGACGGGTTCAGGGGCCGGCGGACCGGCCTCTGAATCCCAGGAGCAAGAATTTACCGGCCAGTCACTTTCCCTGCGGAGCCGAGGCGGGTGATTCGCGCCACCCGTCGCTCACCTGCGAGAAGTCTCCGTGCTGATGGATCGTTCCGCCACACCGAAAAGGTGCAGACAGGATGAATGCATCAAGTCGCCTTCTCTGTGGGTGAATTCGCCTCGCCCCCGCCGAGGCGTTCCACGGCATCAGGCGGTCGCGATCCCCGCCAGGGCTCGGAATTCGCCGCGCTGGGCGCACCGTCAAACCGGAAGGCGACATCGCCGAGGGTGACATTGGGGCACAGAGGGCGCATGTGACGTCGTCACGCGCCCAGCGTGCGCACCCATCGCGTCGGTCTCGTGACCTCATCAGGCCACCACGAGGTGGCCCCAACCGGTATCTGTTTACAAGTACTTCGCATAAGCAGCGAAGTCTCCATCAAGGGGGTGGGATTTGTTACGGGTACTGCTGGTGCATGACGCAGGCCTGCTCAGATCGGGGCTGGAAGCCCTGGTGAGCCGGGCACCCGACATGTCGGTGAGGACGGCCGACTGGAGCAGCGCTCTGACCTCCGTGCGCGCCGCGCCCGCGGACGTGTGCGTCGTGGACATGGAGGCGGCCGGAGACCCGGCCTTGCAGGACCTGGCCCGCGTGCAGCGCAGGGAGGCACTGCAGGGCGGGGTGCTCGTCCTCGCCGCGGCCCACCGCCCGGGAGTCCTGCGCGGGGCGCTCGACGCGGGCACCCTCGGCTTCATGGACCGCCAGGCGACACCCGAGCGGCTGCTCGCGGGCATCAGGGAGGTCGGCCGGGGGAAACGATTCGTCGACGACTCGCTCGCGCTCGCCTTCCTCCGTGCGTCGGAAATGCCGCTGACACCCAGGGAGTTATCGGTCCTGTCGGTGGCGGCGGAGGGCGCGTCCATCGCGGAGATCGCCAACCGGCTGAGCCTGTCCGGCGGAACGGTGCGCAACTACATGTCGGCGATCACCCGCAAGACCGGCGCCCGCAACCGGGTCGACGCCATCCGCATCTCACAGGGAGCGGGCTGGCTGTGACGAAGCCGCGGAAGGGTCCCAGCCGGCCGCCAGATCGCGGTAGAGCGCGGAGCGCTCCAGCAGTTCGGCATGCGTACCGCAGTCGGCCCGCGCACCGTCCAGCACGAGGACGCGGTCGGCCCGCAGCGCCGAGCTGACGCGGTGTGCGATCACGATGAGTCCGCCGGGGAAGGGCCTGCCCTCGCAGGTCGGCCCTTCTGCCACGCGTGATCCGTCGCCCGACCCCGGATCGGCCATGGCCGACGCGCGTGCGGCGAAGGCCCGTTCGGCGCGGCCCTCTGCCGCCGGATCGAGATGGCACGTGGCCTCGTCCAGCACGGCCAGCGGTGCCGGGGAGAGGTGAGCCCGTACCAGCGCGATCAGTTGGCGCTCCCCCGCCGACAGCACGTCCGGGGCGACCGCACCTTCCAGGCCGCCCAGCCGGACGGCCAGGTCCTCGGCGCCGAGAGCCGTGAGGGCCGCGGTGACCGCGGTGTCCGGGGGCGGAACGGGGCAGAGGTGAACGAGGTTCTCGCGGAGGGTTCCCGAGAAGACGTATGCCTCCTGAGGGATGATCACTCGCGCGCCCGCCGCCTCGGAGCTGCTCGCGGGGAGCCCTCCGACGCGCACACCGCCGGCCTCGGGTTCGACCAGCCCCGCGATGAGCGACGCCAGCGTCGACTTGCCGATCCCGCTCGGCCCGACGACGGCGAGGTGGCCCCCGGCCGGCACCACGAGGCCGAGCCGGTCGATCACGGGCGCGGCCCCCTCGCCGTACCGGAAGGACACTCCGCTCAATTCGACGGCGGGAGGCCGGAACGCCGTACCGCCGCGGGGTGCCGGCACACGCGCGGGGTGCTTCGCAGCGACGGCGGGAGCATGGGCGGAGAGCGCCGTCGAGGGCGGAGGAAAGACGGCCGGCTTCGCCGCGGCTGACGAGCCCTCCGGCCCTCCTTCTTGCCCTCTCAGACGCCTGATCACCACGGCCAGTCGCGCCGAGGCGCTGCCCAGACCGTGGACGAGGCTCTGAAGAGCGGGCATCAGCGCCTGCGTCAGATATGTCAGGGCGCCCGCCAGAGCGCCCGTCGTCACGCCACGGGAGAGCAGCCAGGGCGCCAGCACCAACACCAGCACGATGGGCAGCCGCCCGCCGACCCCCAGCGCCAGCGCGCGGATCACACCCCACCGGGCGAGGCTCTCCGCAGCGCGGCGTTCAGACTCGACACGGCGCCGTCCCGCGAGCAGCATCCGGTCCTCCGCTCCGCAGGCCACCACGTCGCGCAGCCCCGAGAACGAAGTGCCCAGCTCCTGCGCGATGTCTTCGTCCGCCTTCAGGAAGACGAGCTGGCGCCGGGCCATCGGCCGCAGCGACGCGCCGAACAGCGCGAGTCCCAGCAGGAGAGGCGGCACCACGACGAGCAGCAGGAGGGGCGCCAGGGACAGCAGCCCCGCCAGTGCTCCCACGGCCGTGAACAGGAACGAACGCGAGACCGTGACCACGCCGGCGAAGCTGTCACGGGCGATCTCCACCTGATGCGTCAACCGCGAGACGACAGCGCTGCCTTCGTCTCCGCTGCCCGCGGAAGCCCCCTTGCCGACGGCGCGCTGAACGGCCCCCTCCAGGGCGTTCCGCACGACGGTGCGGACCAGTTCGTCCCGCAGCGGCTCGGCCAGCGCCCCCACGGCGACGTGCACGCGGCCCGACCCCAGGGCACCGGCCGGCACGACGAGCGCCGTGATCGCGAGCCATGCCAGCCCGGTGGCCGTCCGACCCGCGAGGAACCCGTCGTCGAGAGCGTGCGCCAGCCCGAAACCGAGGGCGAAGGTGTGCAGCGCCTCCAGCATCGACCAGCCCGCCAGGGCCGCCAGCGCACGCGGGCGCCCGAACAGGAAGCGCAGCCCGGCCCTGAGGAGACCTGAACTCCGGGGGCGGGCGAGGGTGTCGTTCGTGTGCGTGACCGTCATCCCGTACGCCCTTCCGCGCGGGCCGGAACAGCGGCCGCTTCCGCATGTGCTTCACGGCCCGCGCCCGGTTCGGCCGCGGCAGCCGTGGCGTCCGCCGTGGCCCCCGTACGGGCCGCCCCGTCCGTCTGGCCCCCGTCCGTCTGATCCGAGTCCCCCGCTCCCGTGAACACGGCCCGGTAGCCGGGCAGTTGCCACAGCTCCTCGTGGGTCCCCACTGCTCTCACCCGGCCCTCGTCGATCCAGGCCGTCAGATCGGCCCGGGCCGCTGTCGAGGCGCGGTGGGCGACCACGAGACGGGTACGGGCTGCCGCCGCCGAGCCGAACAGCGCCTGAGTCACGCGGAGTTCGGTGACCGTGTCGAGGCTGGACGTCGCGTCGTCCAGGATCAGCAGCCGTCCCCGGTGGTTGAAGGCGCGTGCCAGACCGATCCGTTGACGTTCGCCTCCGGACAGCGGCGCCTGCGCGCACGGGGTGTCGTACCCGGCGGGGAGCGTGCGGATGAAACCGTCGGCGCACGCCGAACGGGCCGCGGCGGCCACCCGTTCGGTCTCCGCCTCCCGCCCCTTCGGCACGTGTGTGCGGCCGCCGAAGGCGATGGCCTCGCTGATCGTCCCGCCCAGCATCGCGGGACGGGCGAAGGCGAAGCCCACGGCGTCGCGGAGTGATTCCCGGTCCAGGGAGGCCAGTTCGACGCCGTCCAGCAGCACGCGTCCCCCGTCCGGTTCCGCGAGACGCCCGGCGAGAGCCGCGAGAAGGGACTTGCCCGAGCCGGAACGTCCCACGAGCGCGAGGGTGGCGCCGCCGGGAACCACCAGGTCCACCCCGTCCAGCACCGTTCTTCCGCCCGCGACGGCCCGTACGCCTCGCAGCTCCAGCCGTCCGGCGCCGCCGCGTGGAAGCAGCGACCGCCCGTACCGGGGCGCGGGCAGCCGGTGCACCTCGGCGAGACGGCGGGCGGCGCCCCTGCTTCGTACAAGGGCGTTGAGCCGTCCCACCAGCACACCCACCCCGGCGGCCAGCGCCGCGTACCGCACGGCGGCGATCAGACCGCCCACGCTCAACTCGCCCGCGGACAGCAGGAATCCGCCCACGCCGATGACCGTGATCTGAAGCAGTGGCACCAGCACCGCGGCCTGCCCGGTGGCGCGGCCCTGCACCCGCCACATGCCGCGGCCCGCGTGACTCAGCGCGTCCAACGGCTCGAGCACGCGCGCGCTCTCCCGCCGCACGGTGCCCGCGGCGGCGATCGTACGTGCGCCGCCCACCGCCTCCACGAGACGTCCGGCGAGCGCGGCCTGCGCCTCCTGATACCGGGTGGTCCAGTCCGAGGAAGTACGGGTGAAGGCCCGAAGCAGCAGCGCCAGAAGGGGAGTTCCCGCGAGGAAGACGGCCGCGAGCCGGAGGTCGAGCAACGCGAGGGCCACCAGACCGCCGACGGGCACGGCGAGCGCGGCGAACGCGGTGGCCGCCGCCGAGGGAGC
>NZ_JACBXA010000128.1 GCF_013870515.1 Streptomyces albidus (ex Kaewkla and Franco 2022)
GCGGGCCCGGTTCACATCTCACCCCGTGTCCTGCGGCCGCGTCGGCCTGCACCGCCCACTCCATGGGGGCTCCCTCCGCCCGTAGACACGCAGCCGGCCTTGCACGCGGCATGCGCGGGGCACCCGGTCTACCGTAACTTTCGTACCGACAGGGCTTTTTGGGAAGATGTTCCGTTTTCATTCCTGGGGCGCGCCAACTCCCCAACCAGCACCCGAAGGCGCTGATCAGGGGTTTTCAGCCGCAGGGCGTCAGCGCCTGGCGACGAAGACGTGCGCCGCGATGTCCGAATCCAGCTCCGCGGCCTCACCGCTGCTGCCGATCTGCACACCGCCGGTCGCTCCGGCGTTGACGCTCACCACGGCGCCGGGCTGCACGCCTGCCCGCCGGAGCGTGTACATCAGCTGCGCGTCCATCTGGATCGGCTCCCCGATGCGGCGCACGACGACCGTCTTGACGTCGCCGTCGGCACCCAGATCGGTGAGGCTCACCATGCTGTCGTCCAGGAAGGCCTCGGCCCCCGCCTCCTCGCCCAACTCCTCCAGGCCGGGAATGGGGTTGCCGTAGGGCGACTCCGTGGGGTGCTTGAGCAGATCCAGGACGCGGCGCTCGACCGCCTCACTCATCACGTGCTCCCAGCGGCACGCCTCGGCGTGCACCTGCTCCCACTCCAGGCCGATCACGTCGACGAGCAGGCACTCCGCCAGCCTGTGCTTGCGCATGACGCGCGTGGCCAGGCGGCGGCCTTCTTCGGTCAGCTCCAGATGCCTGTCCCCGGCCACCGTGACCAGCCCGTCCCGCTCCATGCGGGCGACTGTCTGGCTCACCGTCGGCCCGCTCTGGTCGAGGCGCTCGGCGATGCGGGCACGCATGGGAACGACGCCTTCCTCCTCCAGCTCCAGAATGGTGCGGAGATACATCTCCGTGGTGTCGATCAGTCCGGACATGCGTGCCCCTCGTCGGTTCGTGCAGTGACCCTGCTCCAATTCTGACGCATCGGAACGACAACCGTCCCTCGCTGGACGGGATGCTCTCTTGACAAGGCACTGGTCCAGACCTCACCGTGACCGCGGCGAATGCGGGGGGCCGGGGTCAAAGCCGTCCGCCTCCCGGCGGGACGAGGTCGAGGAGACCCTGCGGGATGAGCGAGAACACACTGGCGAGCGACTTCTTCGACGCCGCGACGGCCCTTCTCCAGCAGGTCAAGGAGACCGAGCGGGAGAGCGTGGCCGCAGCCGGGGCGCTCCTCGCGTCGACCGTCGCCGACGGAGGCCGCGTCTTCGCCTTCGGAGCCGGCCACTCCTCGCTCCCCGCCCAGGACGTCGTCTACCGCGCGGGCGGCCTCGCCGTGATGAATCTGCTGCCGGTGCCGGGGGCGGTCGGCGTCGACGTACGCCCCGCCACGCTCGGAAGCGCCCTGGAACGCGTCGACGGCCTCGCCACCGCCGTCCTGGACGCCGGCCCCGTACGGGACGGAGACCTGCTGTTCGTGATCTCGCTCTCCGGGCGCAACGCGCTGCCTGTGGAGATGGCGATGCACGCGCGCTCCCTCGGCCTCAAGGTCGTCGGCGTGACCTCCCTCGCCTACACCCGGCAGACCGCCTCACGGCACTCGTCCGGGACCTTCCTCAAGGACCACTGCGACATCGTGCTCGACAGCCGGATCCCCGTGGGCGACGCGGAGTTGACGGCCGAGGGCGTCCCGGCGCCGTTCGCGCCCGCGTCGACCGTCGTCACCAGCGCGCTGATGCAGGCCGTCGTCGCCACGGCGGTGGGCGACCTCGCCTCCCGCGGCATCGACCCGCCGATGCTGCGCTCGGGGAACGTCGACGGCGGTCACACGTGGAACGCCGACGTCATGACGCGGTACGCGGACCGGATCTTCTACCGCTGACCGCGACGGCCCGGCGGCCCGGGCTGCACGGCCTGCCGCGGGCCGGGCCCACTCTGCTCGGCCTACCGCTCGGCGCGGCTCTGGGCCAGGTCGACGGCCGCCGCGATGCGTACGGCGATGTCCTCCGCGTACGCCGCGTCCGCACGGTCGAAGGAGCGGCGGCTGGACCCCCGCAGGAACGTGGCCACGCCCAGAGTCCGCCCACGGCTGCGCAGCACCGCGCACAGGCCGTGCAGCGTGCCCTCCGGCCACTTGCGCGCCGCTGCCCACCCCTCGATCACGCTGCTGTCGGGCCCTTCGCCCCGCCCCATGTCCGTCCTCGCGGGGAAGACCCTTCCCGCGGCGGCGCCGCCGACGCTGGCACGGACCGAACCGCAGCGTGCGTACGCCTGCAGCGCCGGGTGGCTCTCGGCGTAGCCGACGGGGATGCCGCCGGGGAGGCCGGGCTGGAGCACCGGAAGCGGGCCGGGGCCCGAGGACGGGGTGGCCGCCACGCGCACGAGGCGAGGGGCGGGAGCAGGCTCCTCGACTCCGTCGTGCGGGCCGTCCTCCAGGTCGTCGGCGCCCGGCGGCGGAGCGAGGTCGAGCAGCGCGTGGTCGGCGAACCCGGCCAGGGCGAAGTCGAGATGGATCGTCGCCGCCTCCATCGGGTCCGCGCACTCGGAGGCGGCGCGGGCGGCCCGGTGGAGCTGGTTGTCGCGGAAGCGCAGCCGGGCGGCCTCCTGCTCCACGCGCTTGGACTCGGTGACGTCCTGGAAGAGCCAGGCGACCCCCAGCGGCACGGGCTCCTCGGCCAGCGGCGACGAGAGGCGCAGGAATCCGCTGCGCCAGCATCTGCGCGCACCGCCGCCCTCGGCGCCCATGTCGTCCGCTGCCGCGCGGCCCGACCGCAGCGTCACCCAGACCTCGGCGGGAGCGGCGGGCGGGCCCTCAGCCAGCACGTGCTGCAGGGCGCCCTCGAGCTCCTCCACTCCCTGGTCGATCATCTCGCCCAGCGGACGCCCGAGCATCGCCGCGCGCGAGACGCGGAACGCGCTCGCCGCCGACATGTTCACCACGGCCGGACGCAGATCGGCGTCGACCAGGACGACGCCCCAGGTCGCCTCCTCGAAGAGCCCCTCGCTCAGCGCGATGGAGCGCTCCAGGTCGATCTGCGCGTGCACCTCGCTGAAGGCGCAGTAGACGCCCATGGGATGGCCGTCGGCGCTGGAGACCCCGGAGGACTGGGTGCGTACGAGCACGCGGCCGCCGTCCTTCTTCAGAAGTGCGAACTCGTGCACCTGCCGGCCCGGCGAGTGCATCGCACCGAGCAGCCGTGCCTCCACCTGCTCCGCGTCCGCCTCTCGGATCGCCCAGCCCGCCAGCCCCTGGCGGCCGACGGCCTCCTTCTGCGTCCAGCCGAGGATGCGCTCGGCCTCGCGGTTCCAGTGGGTGACGACGCCGTCGGCGTCGAAGGCGCAGAGCGCGGCGTCCATGCCGTCCAGCAGGGCGGCCAGAAGCAGCTCGTCGTCCGGCCCACGGTTGTCATCACCGTCGGACGAAGAGGCGGCGTGGGTCTTGAATTGAGCGGACAACTAAGCACCCCCAGCTGAACGCGCCGACACTGCCGCTTGCTGCTGCGCGTGAGGATCATTCAACTCGAACGTGACACAGCACACACGTCGTTCGACGAAATCGTTGCCGCCCTGAAATCGCTTGCGGGTGTCTTCGCCTCTGC
The DNA here is from genome assembly GCF_013870515.1 of Streptomyces albidus (ex Kaewkla and Franco 2022). Lineage (GTDB taxonomy): Bacteria > Actinomycetota > Actinomycetes > Streptomycetales > Streptomycetaceae > Streptomyces > Streptomyces albidus. Next base: position 3,610 of record NZ_JACBXA010000128.1, read on the forward strand.
CTAACGTGCACAGCACACGAGAAAGGAGGTGATCCGGTAGATGATGCTTACCCGGACGCGTGAGGTGGCTGCGGCCTAGCGCCGACGCCACAGTGTGACGCCGGTGTCGCCGGCCAATCTCAATGCAGTCACCCGGCCCGTGGGCTCGTCGGACTCGTCCGACCGGCGCCGTTTCGCTTCGGCGAGCGGAGCAGCCCACGGGTCGTCTGCGTTCACGGGCACGGTGGCCCGTCCGCTCTCAGGGTGCCGTTCACGTTCAGGGGCGGCCGTGAAGGTCCTGAAGGACCCCGTCAACGATGTTCAAGGACACAGCCGCTCGACGGTCCAGCCGTCGGAGGGAGCGTCCCTGTCGCCCGTGCGCACATAGCGCAGCCTGTCGTGCAGCCGGTTCTCGCGGCCCTGCCAGAATTCGACGCTCTCCGCGCTCACCCGGAAACCGCCCCAGCCCGGCGGCGCGGGCACGTCCTCGCCCTCGGGGTAGCGGTCGGCCAGCTCCGCGTACAGCCGGTCGAGTTCCTCCCGCGAGGCCACCGTCGAGGACTGCTCGCTCGACCAGGCGCCCAGCTGCGAACCGTGCGGGCGGGTGCGGAAGTAGGCCACCGTCTCGTCCCGGCCGATCCGCTCCGCGGTGCCCGAGACGATGACCTGGCGGGCGACGGGGTGCCAGGGGAAGAGCAGCGAGGTCCACGGGTTCGCATCCAGCTGCCGGCCCTTGCGGGAGCCGTAGTTGGTGAAGAAGACGAAGCCGCGCTCGTCGTACTGCTTCAGCAGCACCGTGCGGGAGCTGGGCCGGCCGTCCGCGTCGGCGGTCGAGACGATCATGGCGTTCGGCTCGTGCAGCCCGCTCGCCGCCGCCTCCGCGAACCACAGCGCGAACTGGCCGTACGGATCGGGCGCGAGATCGGCCTCCGAGAGCCCCACTGCCCGGTACCGGGCGCGCATGGCGGCTGGATCGAGGATGGTCAGCGGCGTACTGCGGGCGGCGTCATCGTCAGCGTCGGGCACGCACTCATCTTGCAACATCATCCGGCAGGCCGTGTCGTGTGCCTGATCTCACCCTTCCCCGCGTGCGACGGAGCCGCCAAAATCGTCTGCCGGGCCACTCCGGCCTGCGCACACAGGAGTTGCCGGTCCGGCTCACCCGAGCTGCGGGAACGCCTGTGCCCGTCCGCGGCGTGGAGACCCCGCGCAACGGGCATGAGCGGGGATGAGGGCGCGGTCCGCTAGCCGCAATCGGCGGCAGAGGAACCGTTACGCCCTCGCCCACACACCCACAAGGACCGCCATCCCGGTCCGCCCCCACGGCAGGACACCGCCCCGGTCACCGGACCGCCGGCGTCCCCGCCCGCACTACAACCCCACGAGGAGCCGCCTGATGTCCGACTTCGTACCCGGACTCGAAGGAGTCGTCGCGTTCGAGACGGAGATCGCCGAACCCGACAAGGAAGGCGGCTCGCTGCGCTACCGAGGCGTGGACATCGAAGACCTGGTGGGTCACGTCTCGTTCGGGAACGTGTGGGGGCTGCTGGTCGACGGCGGTTTCGACCCGGGGCTGCCGCCCGCCGAGCCGTTCCCCATCCCCGTCCACTCCGGCGACATCCGGGTCGACGTGCAGTCGGCGCTGGCGATGCTCGCCCCGGTCTGGGGCCTCAAACCCCTGCTGGACATAGGCGTCGAGGAGGCCCGCGACGACCTCGCGCGTGCCGCCGTGATGGCCCTCTCCTACGTCGCGCAGTCCGCACGCGGGCAGGGCGTGCCGATGGTGCCGCAGCAGGAGATCGACAAGGCGGACACCGTCGTCGAGCGGTTCATGCGGCGCTGGCGGGGCGAGCCCGACCCCAAGCACGTGGCGGCTGTCGACGCGTACTGGACGTCGGCCGCCGAACACGGCATGAACGCCTCGACGTTCACCGCCCGCGTGATCGCCTCCACGGGAGCCGACGTGTCGGCTGCGCTCTCGGGTGCGGTCGGCGCGATGTCCGGGCCGCTGCACGGCGGTGCTCCCTCGCGTGTGCTCGGCATGATCGAGGAGATCGAGCGTACGGGCGACGCGGAGGCGTTCGTGAAGCGTCAACTGGACCGTGGCGAGCGCCTGATGGGCTTCGGGCACCGTGTCTACCGCGCGGAGGACCCGCGGGCGCGCGTGCTGAGGCGCACTGCCAAGGAACTGGACGCACCGCGCTACGAGATCGCCGAGGCGCTGGAGCGGGCGGCGCTGGACGAGCTGCACAGCCGACGCCCGGACCGGGTGCTGGCGACGAACGTGGAGTTCTGGGCGGCGATCGTGCTCGACTTCGCCGAGGTGCCGGCGCACATGTTCACCTCGATGTTCACCTGTGCCCGTACGGCCGGCTGGGCCGCGCACATCCTCGAGCAGAAGCGCACGGGGCGGCTGGTGCGGCCCTCCGCGCGCTACGTCGGACCGGGTGAGCGGAGCCCGCGGGACATCCCGGGGTACGGCGAGGTGCAGGGCTGACGACCCGGTGCGCGCACACGGCTGACCGAGGGGCACGGCACAGCAGCCGCGCCCCTCAGGTCTCCGTGATGCAGGCGTTCAGACAGGCGGCCCCTTCGAGCATCGCCCTCGCCCGTTGCGTCAGCTCCGTCTGCCGCTGCGCGATCGCCGTGCGCATGACGTCCCGGCTGCCGGTGCGGCGGAGGTCGTCGAGGACGGCCTGGATGCGCGGCAGCGGATAGCGACTCTGCCGGAGGGTGTTGACCAGGCGGGCGTCGCGGACCTCAGTCGAGCCGTAGCGGCGGTAGTTCGTCACCGGATCGCGCACAGGGGCCAGCAGCCCTGCGGACTCCCACACGCGCAGGGCGGACGTGCGCACCCTGAGGCTCGCGGCCAGTTCGCCGATGCTCATGCCCGATCGCGGCACCGCCGCCGGCTCCGGCTCCTGCTCCGTGATCTCCTCCAGGGCCTGGCCGGTCACCTCCAGGGCGAGCCGCTGCTCGTGGAGCATCGTGTGCCCCTCGTCGATGAGCCTGAGTGCGAGCGGGACGTCGTCGGCGTTGACGGCGCGCATGACCGCTTGTGCCGTGGGCGGGCCGAACCCCCTGGCCAGAGCCCGGTACGCCAGCAGTGCCCTGCGGTGCGCGTCCGTGAACCTCCGATAGCCCGAGGCGGTGCGGGTGACGGGCGGCAGGACGCCTGCGGCTTCGTAGTTGCGGATCTGCTGAGTCGAGACGCCCGCCTCCCGTGCCAGATCGACGGGACGGAGACCCGGTTCCCTGCGGCTCATCGGCGCCTCCTCCGTGGATTCAACGAGCGGGGCTCACCCGGGAGTTGAGAGTCTCCACACCCACTTGCCAAGCAGCCAGGGCAAGTCGTGCGCAGAAGTCTCAACAGGAGCTTCAATGGAAAACTTTAAGGCATGGGCGCCGGAGAAATCGCAGACCAGACAGAGACCTTCCCTCGCTCCACGGACGAGGCCATCCGCATCAAGGGCGCACGGCTCCACAACCTGAGGAACATCTCGGTCGCCGTGCCCAAGAACTCGCTCGTCGTCCTCACCGGCCTGTCCGGCTCGGGCAAGTCGACACTCGCCTTCGACACGCTGCACAGGGAAGGCCAGCGTCAGTACCTGGAGTCGCTGGGCATGGTCACAGGCTTCGTGAGCAAGCCGGCTGTCGACTCGATCACCGGTCTGTCGCCGTCGATCAGCGTCGATCAGCATCTGACGAACCGCAGTCCGCGCTCGACGGTCGGCACGGTCACCGAAGTCTTCACCTACCTGCGTGTGCTCTGGGCACGTCTCGGCCACCGCCCCTGCCCGGCGTGCGGCGGGTCGATCCCGCCCTCGTACCACGTGGGCGGTGACGAACTCCCCTACGACGAGGACGAGTCGGCGCCGGCCGACGCCGCCGAGGACGAGACCGGAGACGGACCGGCGCTGCCCTGCCCGCACTGCGCGAAGCCCGTGCGCGAGATGCTGATGGGCGACTTCTCGTTCAACAAGCCCTCCGGGGCCTGCCCGTCCTGCACCGGCCTGGGCACCGTGTTCGAGGCCGACGTGGACCGTCTGGTCGACCGAGGGCGCAGCGTGGCCGCGGGAGCCGTCCTCTCCTGGCACCCGGTGCTCACCGACCGCAACATCCCCGTGCTGAAGGCGGCCGCCCGGCACTACGGGACCACCTTCGACACCGGACTGCCCGTGGGGGCACTGGGGAACGTACAGCGAGACCTGCTGCTCCACGGCGTCGAGAGCCCCCGCTTCCGCCGTCACTTCCCCGACACGGAACCGCCCGCCACGGTCGCCGCCGGGCGCTTCGAGGGCGTCGTCACGAACATGCTGCGGCGGTACGCGGAACGCATCGGTGACGCCGACTACCGCGAGAGGGCCGAGCAGTCACTGGTCAAGCAGGTGTGCCCCGACTGCGAGGGCACGCGTCTGCGCCCCGAAAGCCGGGCGGTCACCGTCCTCGGGACGAACATCGTCGACGCGGCGAGCAAGGCCCTGACGGAGCTCGCCGTCTGGATCGACGCACTGGAGGAACGGGTCGGTGCAGAGGAATGGCTCGTCACCGAACCCGTCGTCGACGATCTGCGGGAGCGCGTGCGCCGGCTGGTCGACGTGGGCGTCGGCTACCTGACCCTTCAGCAGGCGACGCTCAGCCTCTCCGCCGGTGAAGCACAACGGCTGCGCCTGGCCGCGCTGCTGGGCTCCGGCCTCACCGGCGTGCTGTACGTGCTCGACGAACCCACCATCGGGCTCCATCCGGCCGACGGCGCGCGACTCGTCCAAGTGCTCCGCCGCCTGCGCGACTTGGGCAACACGGTGCTCGTCATCGAACACGACCTCGACATGCTGCGCGCCGCCGACCACGTCATCGACGTGGGTCCGGGAGCGGGCCGCGACGGCGGCCGGATCGTCGCCGCGGGCACGCCTGCGGAGGTGGCCGCGAGCGCGGGATCGGTCACCGCCGACTGCCTCTCCGGCAGGGTGGTCATGCCCGGACCGGCGACACCGCGTACCGGCGACGGCAGGTCACTGGTCATCCGGGGCGCGCGTGCGCACAACCTCAAGAACGTCACCGCCCGGCTGCCGCTGGGGTGCTTCGTCGCGGTGACCGGCCCTTCGGGCTCGGGCAAGTCATCACTGCTGTTCGACATCCTCGACCGGGCGGCACGGCGGCACTTCGACGGTACGGGCGAGAGGCCGGGCCCGTACGAACAGATCGAGGGCTGGGAGCACATCGACAAGATCGTGATGATCGACCAGCAGCCGATCAGCCGCGTGCCCCGCTCCAACGCGGCGACCTACTCCGACGCCTTCACGCCGATACGCGAGGCGTTCGCGGCCACACCCTGCGCACGCGACGGAGGCCTGAAGGCGAAGCACTTCTCGCCCAACGTCCCCGGCGGCCGCTGCGAACGCTGTGCGGGCGCGGGTGTTCTCACCGTCCAGATGCACTTCCTGCCCGATGTGGAGGTGCGCTGCCCCGCCTGCCGGGGACGCCGGTTCCGGCACGAGGTGCTGGCCGCGCGGTACCGGGGGCACGACATCGCGCAGGTCCTGCAGATGCCCGTCGAGGAGGCGCTGGGCGTCTTCGCGGACGTGCCGGGTGCCGCGAGGCGCCTGCAGCGGATGTCCGACGTGGGCCTGGGCTACCTGCAGTTGGGGCAGCCCGCGACGACGCTGTCGGGTGGCGAGGCACAGCGGATCAAGCTCGCGAAGGAACTCGGGCACCGCGCGACCGGCCGCACCCTGTACCTGCTCGACGAGCCGACCACGGGCCTCCATGTGGCCGACACCGCGCGGCTGCTGGGCGTCCTCCAGCGGCTGGTCGACGCGGGCAACACGGTCGTGACCATCGAGCACGACCCCCACGTCATCCGGGCGTCGGACTGGGTGATCGACCTCGGTCCCGCGGGCGGCGCCGCGGGAGGCGAGATCGTGGCCGAAGGGACTCCCGGTCAGCTCGCGCAGGTGAGCGCGTCACCCACGGGGGCGTTCCTGCGCGGATCGTGAGATCGGTGCCGACGGCTGTGTCGAGGGTGGTGCCGACGGCGGGATTCCCTCAGCGGGCCGCCGTCGGCTTCTCCGTGTCCTCGTCGCTGCTGTCGTTCCGGCCGCTTCCGTCGCCCTGGCTCGCATCGGCGGTACGCGGGTCGCCTCCCTTGTCGGGGTCGGCGAGGAACTGCCGCTCCAGCGCGATCCGTTCCTCCTCCGTCGGGTCGCTGTCGAGGGAGTCGACGATCGCGATGCGCGCCGCGTCGGACTCCGGCCGGATCAGGCCGATGCCGACGTAGAGCACGAGCGAGGTGAGCACCGGGGCGCCGACGGTGAGCGCCTCCGAGGTGCCCTCCGCGACCCAGTACAGATAGGCCCACACCGCGAGTCCGCCCGCCCACGAGGTGATCGCGGCGAGGGGCCCGGTCCGCTTGAACCACGGCAGCAGTCCGAGCATCAGCGGGATGGATATCGGTCCCATCGTGGCGGCCACGATGCTCACGACGACGGTCATGATGAAGCCGTCCGGATCGCTCCCGAGTGCCAGCGCCATGCTGGAGCTCACGAAGGCGACCGTCGTGATGCGGGCGAAGCGCAGCTGGTTGCGCTGCGTCATCCGCCGCACGCGGGGGACGATCACGGGCGCGAGGTCGCGGGTGATGACAGCGGTGATGACGTTGGAGTCGGAGGCCACCATCGCCATGGTGTGCGAGAAGAACCCGGCGAGCAGCAGCCCGATCACGCCTGTGGGCAGCAGCTCTTGGGCGAGCCTGATGTAGGAGTCCTCGCCGTTGCTGAGACCGGGCACGATCAGCGGTGCCGCGATCATCGGCACGAAGAGGATGAACGGCCACACCAGCCACAGGATGCTGGAGAGCAGGGCCGACTTGCGTGCACGGGACCCGTTGGGCGCCGACATGTAGCGCTGCGCCAGGTTCCACATGCCGCCGTTGTACTCGAAGGTCTTCACCAGCAGGAACGCCATGATCAGACCGGTCGTGACGGTGCCCGCGACCGGGTCGCCGTGCCCGGCCGGGAGGTCGTCCCACATCGTCCACAGCGTCGAGACCCCGTCCAGGTGCGCCATGACGGCGAAGAGCATCGCGAAGCCGGCCACGGCCTGGATGACGAACTGCCCGAAGTCCGTGAGTACGTCGGCCCACAGCCCGCCGAACGTCACGTAGAACATCGTGCAGATGCCCGTCAGGCCGATGCCCCAGATCATCGGAATGTCCGCGAACCCCTGGAGCAGCACCGCGATCGCGACCCACTTGGCCGCGATGTCGACGACCTTCAGCGCCGCGCCGCTGTAGGCGAGCACCTGCTGGGTGGGCAGGTTGTAGCGGACGGCGAGGTAGGCCAGCGGTGAGTTCACGCCGTGCTTGGCCCGCAGCCGGTTCCAGCGAGGAGCGAAGAGGAACGCGCCTATGCCGATGCCGAGGCCGATCGTCAGCGGCCACCAGAAGTAGACGGTGACGCCGTAGTCGTAGGCGACGGCCGCGAAGGTGACGAACATGATCGCGCTGTAGCCCGACATGTGGTGCGAGATCCCGGAGAGCCACCACGGGACGCGGCCGCGGGCGGTGAAGAAGTCCGCCACGTTCTCGACGCGGGTCTTGGACCACACGCCGATGCCCAGCATCACGAAGAAGTACGCACCGACCACGACCCAGTCCAGTGGGGACATCACGGCTCCTTGTTCGTCACTGCGTTGAGCGAGACGTAGATCCAGGCGCAGACCGTATGTTCATGAACATGAACCAGTGCCAGATCTATGAATTGAGTGCCGTTACCTTAGAAGTGCCTCCGAGGGCCGTCAATACTGCGCACACCGACAGGGAATGGGCAGGAACGAGCCGCCACAACGCAGAGCACCCCCGCGGTCACATCCATACCGACATCCATGTCGATGAATGTGAACGCAGGGGTGCTGCGGGGTTCTTGACGCGCTGCGCGCCGGGGTCGCTACCGCTCGAGCGCCTCGCCGACGATCAGTGCCCACTGTGCGACGACCCGCTCCCGGCGCGCGCTGTCGTCGGTCAGCAGATTGGCGAGTCCGAGCCCGCGCGCCATGTCGAGCAGGCCCTGCACGGTCTCGCGCACACCCGCCGCGGACTCGTCCGCGCCCAGCAGCTCCACCGCCATCCGGTGCGTCTCCCGCCCGATCCGCGCCTCGAGCGCGCTGACCCGCGGGCTCAGCTGCTGCTCGTTCGAGGCAGCCACCCACAGCTGCAGGGCGGCACGGAAGAGCGGGCCGGTGTAGAGAGCGACGAGCATCTCCACGGCGGCCCGCGTGTCCGGCGGTGTCGGAAGTGCGCGCAACGCCTTGGAGCGCTCCTCGGCCACGTACTCGACGGCAGCGGTGAACAGGTCCTCACGGGTGGGGAAGTGGTGCTGGGCCGCGCCCCGCGAGACACCCGCGTGCTCCGCGACGACCGTGACGGTGCTGCCCGTCCAGCCGTGCTCGGCCAGGCAGGTCACGGCGGACTCCAGCAGCCGCTGCCGCGTCGCTCGGCTGCGGTCCTGCTTGGGGGCCGCTCCGCGGGTGTTCACGGCACCCATGCGGGCTCCCGTCGCTCGAGGAAGGCGGTCATGCCCTCGCGGGCCTCGTCGGAGGCGAAGAGCCGCGCGGACAACTCGGCGAGGTTATCCGTGTCCCTGTCGAAGACTCGCAGCACCTCCGCCGTGACCAGCCGCTTCGATTCGGCCAGCCCCTGCGGGGAGCCGCGGCGCAGCCCGTCGAGCACCGGGGCCAGGAGAGCGTCCACGTCCTCCTCGTCCCTGCCCGCGAGCGTCACCAGCCCGATGCGGGCGGCCTCCACCGCGTCGAAGCGCTCGCCCGTGAGGTAGTAGCGGGAGGCCGCGCGGGCGTCGAGCCGCGGCAGCAGAGGCATCGAGATCACGGCCGGCGCGACCCCGATACGGGCCTCGGTGAAGGCGAAGCTCGACTTCGGTCCGGCCACCGAGATGTCGCACGCGCCCAGCAGGCCCGTACCGCCCGCCCGCACGTGCCCGTCGACGCGGGCGACCACGGGCTTGGGCAGCTCGACGATGGTGCGCAGCACGGGGGCGAGATCGCCCGGAGTGCCGCTGCCCTCACGCAGATCGGCGCCCGCACAGAAGGTGTTGCCGGTGTGGGTGAGCACCAGCGCACGCACCCGGTCGTCCGCGGCGGCTGCCTCCAGGTGCGCGTACAGCTCGCTGACGAGACGCTTCGAGAGCGCGTTGCGATTGTGCGGGGAGTCGAGTGTGAGGGTGGCGACGCCTTGCGCGAACTCGCTGCGCACCAGCGGCTGCTCGGGCCCTGCCTGTTCGGCGGCTTCGGTCACTTGTCGCTCGTCCTCTCGCTGGTCTCCGTCGTTGTCACTGCCGGCTCGGTGTCCGGGGGCGGCCCGGGGCTCCCTCGCCGGTACTACGCCCCGGCGGCCGCCGCGGCCTCGGCGGCCCGCAGTTCGCGCCGCAGGATCTTGCCGCTGACCGCGCGGGGCACGCTCCCGGTGAACTCCAGCTGCCGGACCTTCTTGTACGGGGAGACCTGCTCGGCCACGTACGACAGCACGTCGTCCGCGGACAGCCGCGCCCCCGCTTCGTCCGGCTGCCGCACCACGAACGCCTTGGGCACCTCGTTGCCCTCCTCGTCCGTCACGCCGATGACGGCTGCGTCCGCGATCGCCGGATGCGTCAGCAGTACGGCCTCCAGCTCGGCCGGAGCGACCTGGTAGCCCTTGTACTTGATGAGCTCCTTGACGCGGTCGACGACGTACAGCCAGCCCTCGTCGTCCACCCGGCCGATGTCCCCGGTACGCAGCCACCCCTCGGCGTCGATCATCGCGTCGGTCTCGCCCGTACGGCCCAGGTAGCCCTTCATCACCTGCGGTCCGCGGAAGAGGAGTTCGCCCGCCTCCCCCACACCGAGGTCCCGGTCGGGGTCGTCCAGGCCGACGACGCGCATCTGCGTGCTCGGCAGCAGCTTCCCGACGGCGCCGGGCGGTGCCGAGGTGGCGCTGCGGGGCACCACATGGGTCCCGGGCGAGAGTTCGGTCATGCCGTACGCCTGCATGACGGTCGGCAGCCCCAGCCGCCGGGCGCAGGCGGTGGCCAGTTCGGCATCGAGCGGTGCGGCGGCGCTGACGACGAACTCCAGCGAGGACAGGTCGTACTTGTCCACGTCGGGGTGCTTGGCGAGGGCCAGCACTATCGGCGGCGCGACGTAGAGGGCGTTGACCTTGTGCGTCTCGATCGCGGCGAGGAACTGGCCGAGTTCGAAGCGGGGCAGGACCACGACGGTGGAGCCGTTGCGCAGCGGTGCGTTCATCAGGGCGGTCAGCCCGTAGATGTGGAAGAAGGGCAGCACCGCCAGCAGCTTGTCCTCGGGGCCGCTGGGCATCACGGGATGCAGCTGGGCGAGGTTGGTGGCGATGTTGCGGTGGGTGAGCATCACGCCCTTCGGCATGGACGTGGTGCCCGAGGAGTACGGGAGAGCGGCCAGATCCTCGGCTGGGTCGATGGCGATCTGCGGCTCCGGCGCCGTGCTCTCCCGCATGTCCAGGATGCTGCGGTGCCCCTCCGCGTGGTCGCAGACGAAGATCTCCTCCACCCCGCCCGTCCACTCGGCCGCCTGCCGTGCCGCCTCCAGGAGCGGCGACGCGGTCACGATCCAGCGGGCGCCGGAGTCGCGGAGCTGGCGCGCCAGCTCCTTGGCGGTGGCGAGCGGGTGGACGGTGGTCACGGCCGCCCCGGCCCGCGTCGCCCCGTAGAAGACCGCGGGGAAGAGGAGGGAGTTGGGGCTGTGCAGAGCGAGTACGTCACCCTTGCGCAGCCCGGCGTCGGCCAGCGCGGCGGCGATGCGCCGGGTGAAGGCGCCCAGTTGGGCGTAGCTGAGCGACGTGCCCTCGACTCCGTCGACGAGCGCGGTCCGCGTGCCGTACGCGTCGACGGAACGGCCCAGCACGGCTTCATGGATCGGCTCGTCGACGACGGGGACGTCGGCGTACTCACTGTGGAACATCATCAGGTCCTCCCGGAGCAACGGGCGTGAGCGGCGCCGCCGGGGCGCCGGAGAAGTCACCAGAGGTGACCTCTCAGTCTCCAGCCATCCGCAGCTCCTCAGAAGATCCCGCGCGGGAGCGGTGCACGGCGGCGGCGACTCCCGGGCTCAGTACGACTTGGGAAGTCCCAGCGTCTGGTGCGAGACGAAGTTGAGGATCATCTCGCGGCTGACCGGGGCGATACGGGCGACACGTGCGGCGGTCACCATGGAGGCGAGGCCGTACTCCCGCGTGAGGCCGTTGCCGCCGAGGGTGTGCACGGCCTGGTCGACGGCCTTCACACAGGCCTCCCCCGCCGCGTACTTGGCCATGTTCGCCGCCTCGCCGGCCGCCATGTCGTCGCCCGCGTCGTACAGGGCGGCGGCCTTGCTCATCATCAGCCGCGCCAGCTCCAGTTCGATGTGTGCCTGCGCGAGGGGATGCGCGATCGCCTGGTGCGCTCCGATGGGCTCCTTCCACACCTGGCGCGTACGGGCGTAGTCCAGCGCCTGTTCCAGCGCGTAGCGGCCCATGCCGATACCGAAGGCGGCCGTCATGATGCGCTCGGGGTTGAGCCCGGCGAACAGCTGGAGCAGACCGGCGTCCTCTCCCCCACGGCCTCCGGCGTGGGAGGGGCCCCCGCCGACGAGCGCCTCCGCGGGCAGCCGCACGTCGTCCATCACGAGCTCGAACTGCTTCTCCGGCGCGGCGAGTTCCATCTCGATCGGACTGCGCGTGAAGCCGGGCACGTCGCGGGGGACGATGAACAGGCAGGGCTTGAGCTTGCCGGTGCGCGCGTCCTCGGTGCGGCCCACGATGAGGGTGGCGTCGGCGATGTCGACGCCGGAGACGAAGACCTTGCGGCCGGTGAGCAGCCACCCGTCGCCTTCGCGGCGGGCGGTGGTGGTGATGCGGTGCGAGTTCGAGCCCGCGTCGGGTTCGGTGATGCCGAACGCCATCTTCCTGCTGCCGTCGGCGAGTCCGGGCAGCCACTCCTGCTTCTGGGCCTCGGTGCCGAACCGTGCGATGACGGTGCCGCAGATCGCGGGCGAGACGACGAGCATGAGGAGCGGGCAGCCGGCGGCACCCAACTCCTCCAGCACTATGGCCAGTTCGGCCATGCCGCTGCCTCCGCCGCCGTACTCCTCGGGCAGGTTGACCCCGAGATAGCCGAGGGCGGCCGCCTCGTCCCACAGCTCGTCGGTGTGCTTCCCGTCGCGTACGACACCGGTGAAGTACTCGCGCCCGAAGCGCTTTCCGAGAGCGGCCACGGCCGCTCGCAGGTCACGCTGTTCCTCGGTCTCCAGCAGGGCAGTGGTCATGACGACTCCTTCTGGGCGGACGGTGCCTTCTGGGCGGACGGTGCGGATCGATCTGTGCGTGCCGGATGTTCGGGCGCGGCGGGAGGCCCGGAGGCCTCCGCTGCGGGGTCCTCCGTGACGACGGCGAGCAGGGCGCCGACCTCCACCTGGCGGCCGGGTTCGGCGTGCAGGGCGGTGAGGGTGCCGGAGGCGGGCGCGACGACCTTGTGCTCCATCTTCATCGCCTCCAGCCACAGCAGCGGCTCCCCCGCCTTGACGGTGGCGCCGACGGCGAGGCCGGCCACGACACGTACGACGGTTCCGGGCATCGGCGCCAGCAGTGAGCCGGGGTCGTTGCCCGTCTCCGGCTCACGCAGCCGCGGCAGCGCGGTCAGCGCATGGGCGCCGAAGGGCGCCGGTGCGTCGACGTGCACGTGTTCGCCGTCCTCGCCGTACCTCGCCACGTCGAAGTCGCGCCGCACGCCGTCGACTTCGAGGCTCACCCGGTCGGGCGCGGCCCGGAGCAGGCGCAGCCGCAGGCCGGGGAAGTCGTCCTCCTCGACGAGCAGTCCGTCCCGCGTGAGGCGGTAGCGGACCTCGATCTCGTCCTGCGAGGGTTCGGCCAGGAAGGTCTTGACCTGGGCCTGCGCGGGCACG
>NZ_JACBXA010000129.1 GCF_013870515.1 Streptomyces albidus (ex Kaewkla and Franco 2022)
GCACATCTACGCGGTCTGGCGTGAGGACGCCGACCGCCGGCCGTCCATCAGGGCGGCCGTGGCGGCCCTGGAGAAGGCCGCCGGAGACGTCACCGGGTGACGAGGCGGGCCCTGGTCACTCGGCGAGCTGGATGCTGCCACCCTTGACGGTGACCTTGGCGGGCGGCAGGGGGCGGGTCGCGGGGCCCGAGGTGACGCTGCCGTCGTTGATGTCGAACTTGCTGTTGTGACAGGGGCAGATGATGTTGCCGTCCTTGATCTCGCTCACGGCACAGCCCTTGTGGGTGCACGTGGCGGAGAAGGCCTTGTACTCGGCGGCACTGGGACGGGTCACGACGACCTTCTGCTCCTTGAAGACCTTGCCGCCGCCCTCCGGGATGTCGGCTGCCTTGCCGAGCTCGCCCTTGGCCGCGGCGCCCTCTCCACCGCCGTCGTCCCCGCCGCCCTCGCCGGAGCCGCTGTCCTGGTCCCCGCCGCTGCTTTCGCCGGAGCCGCAGGCAGCGAGTGTGACGGCGGCGGAGGCGGCACCCGCGGCGGCGAGCACTGACCTTCGGGTGGTCGATGCTGTCATGGGAGAACTTCCAATTCTGTCGGAGAGCTGCACGCTTGCCACTGCCTTCCGAATCCTGCCCAGGCGGTCCTCAGGGGCGAAGGGCTTTGTCAAGAAAGACCAATTGGGTGGTCAACTGACGCATCGCTGTGACCTCGTCGCTTACGATGTGCGACTGCCCGGACAGCGGCAGTACGGAGTGCTCCCTGCCCGCCTCCAGCAGCGCCGCCGACATGCGCAAGGAGTGTGCGAAGGCGACGTTGTCGTCGGCCGTTCCGTGCACCAGCAGCAGCGGGCGGCGCAGCAGATGAGCGTCCAGGGCAAGCGAACAGCGGTCGTAGTGCTCGGGGTGCTCGTCGGGGTGTCCCAGGAAGCGTTCCTTCCAGTGCGTGTCGTACAGCCGCGGATCGACGGCCGGGGCCCCCGCGACGGCTGCGTGGAAGACGTCCGGGTGCCGCAGCACCGCGGCCACCGCCAAGGCGCCGCTGAAGGACCAGCCGCGGATGCCGACCCTGCTCATGTCCATCCAGGGACGGGTCCGTGCCGCGGCTTTCAGCGCGTCGATCTGGTCCTCCAGCACCGGCGTGAACTGATCGCCCCAGATCTCCTTCTCCCACGCGGGCCCCCGCCCGGGCGTTCCCCGTCCGTCGGTCACCAGCACCGCGTAGCCCTGCTCCGCGAACCACTGCGACACGCACGAACCCCAGGTGCGAGCGCGCGTGACCAGCTGCATCCCCGGCCCGGAGTACGGGTCGAGCAGCACCGGCAGCGCAGGGGCGTCCGGTGCACCGGGCTCGTACCAGGACGGCAGGAACAGCGCGCTGCGCAGCTGCCGTTCGCCGAGCGTCAGGTAGGCCGGACGCGGCAGCACCGAGGGTTCCTCGACGAATGAGGTGATCGCCCCGGCGGCGGGGCCGTCGCCCAGGACGGTCACCTGCCGTCCGTCCTCCGTCAGGCTGTCGAGCACGGTGGTGCCGCCACGGGCGTGTGCCGAGTGGATTCCGGGGCCGTCGCTGACGCGCACGCAGCCTGTCGTGGGGGACCAGACCCACACGTGGCGTTCGGTGGGCTCCTCGCTCGCGTTGAAGAGCACCTCCTCCCCTTCGACGCCGAGCACTTCGGTGACCTGGAGACCGGGCGGGGTGACCACCTCTTCACCCACCCGCAGTCTGCGCGTGTCCTCGCTCTCGTGCGGCGTCACGAGCGCGCCCGAGGCGGTCCGGCGGTACGCCCCCTGCAGCAGCTCGACCCACGGCTCGTCCCGCTGTTCCGCCAGTATCCGGCTTGCTCCGGTGCCGGGGTCGACGGCCAGGGTCCGCACGGTCCGCTGGTCGCGGCTCTGCACGGTGATCAGCGGGCCGTGCGCGTCCCAGTCCGCGTCCACGACGTACTCGAACGCGGCTCTCTCCCAGTCCACTTCGCTGCCGGAACCGCCCTCCAGGCGGAGCACGCGGAGGCAGACCTCGGCGTTCGCCGACCCGGCCGCCGGGTATCGCAGGACCCGCGGAGCCCTGGTGGGGTTCGCCGGATCGCAGAGCCAGCGGCGCTGCACG
Organism: Streptomyces albidus (ex Kaewkla and Franco 2022); assembly: GCF_013870515.1. Classification (GTDB taxonomy): domain Bacteria; phylum Actinomycetota; class Actinomycetes; order Streptomycetales; family Streptomycetaceae; genus Streptomyces; species Streptomyces albidus. The sequence goes on from NZ_JACBXA010000129.1 coordinate 2,104, forward strand.
GCTGTGGTGTCGACCCGGGCCACCAGCAGCGCGCTGGCGTCGGGCGCCCACCAGTATCCGCGTGTGCGTCCCATCGACTCGGCGGAGACGTAGTCGGTGAGCCCGTAGGTCACCTCGTCGGTGCCGGGCGGGGTCAGCCGCCGCTCTCCGCCGCCGTCGGTCCCCACCACGTGCAGGGCACCACCGGTGACGTACGCGATCAGGCGGCCGTCCGGCGAGGGGCGGGGATCGGCGACCGGTCCCGCGGTCTGCACGCGAAACGGCTCGCCGCCGGTGGTGCGTACCGCCCACAGGTCGGCACCGAGGCAGAAGACGACGAGCTCCGCGGCGTCGTCCACGGCGTAGCCCGTCACGCCCGTGGTGAGGTCGCGGGCCCGCTCCTTGCGGTCCGCCTCCTCCTGCGTCGGCGCGGAGGAGTCCGCCGCCAGGGCGCGCGGGTCGGCGAGGAGCCGTTCGCCGCCGCCCTCCCTGAGCCACAGTCGTCCGACGCGATCGGCGCCTCCACCGGTACGTACGAACAGCACACGAGCCCCGTCCGGGGAGATCGTCACATTGCGCACCGTCCCCAGCGAGAAGCGCTTCGTCCGGGCGAACTGCCGGGGGAATTCCGCAACCCTGGGATAACCCTCTTCTGCTGTCATGCGGCGAACCATGCCAGCCGTCCCGCTGCGAAGCAGCCGAGTATCGACGTGGGGGAGCGGCCGCCGGCCGGTCAGCCTGCGCTGATGCCTCCCGAAGTCACCGCCGCCCGCTACGTACCCCGCTGCGGGAGGGCGGTTCGCTGCCGGGGATCGTCGAGGCGGACGAGCAGGGCACGTACGTCCTGAAGTTGTCCACGTAGCGGAGAGGGCCTGCGGCGAAGTCTCCGCATCCTTGGCCGACCTGCGCAGGTGGCTCTTCGGCGTCTTTCAGGTCCTCGTCGCGCCATGGCAGCCGATCCTTCCAGCGCGCTCCCCAACAGGGCCCCGCCGTAGGCAGGCTGAGCGGCTGCCGTGGGCGGTGAAGGAGCCCGACCGCACCGGTCGACGGGTCGACCCTTTGAGCGGAGTGCTCCCTTTGGCCTGGTCAGCGCTGTCGGTTGCCTCGGGGACGGCGCCCGCAGAAACCGCATCTCGAGTGCTCGGCACGATCCTTGCCAGTCCACCTGGGCGGGGATACTGTATGCAGTATTCCGCACTCGGTCGCACCATCAGGGAGATCCTCACCATGACCGCCGCTTCCGTACCGGGCACAGAGGCAGGGGGCGCCGACCACCCCGACGTCACCGACGGGATTCATCTGGTCGTCGATGCGCTCAAACTCAACGGCGTCGAGACCATCTACGGTGTCGTCGGCATCCCGATCACCGACCTGGCGCGTGTCGCGCAGGGGGCCGGAATCCGCTACATAGGTTTCCGCCACGAGAGCGACGCCGGCCATGCCGCGGCAGCGGCCGGATTTCTCACGAAGAAGCCGGGCATCTGCCTGACGGTGTCCGCACCGGGCTTTCTCAACGGGCTGGTGGGGCTGGCCAATGCCACCACCAACTGCTTCCCGATGGTCCAGATCTCCGGATCCAGCGAACGGCACCTCGTCGACCTGCAGCGCGGCGACTACGAGGAGATGGACCAGCTGGCTGCGGCCAAGCCCTTCGCCAAGGCGGCCTACCGGGTCCACCGCGCGGAGGACATCGGCCGCGGTCTGGCCCGCGCCATCCGCACCGCCGTCTCCGGGCGCCCGGGCGGGGTCTACCTCGACATCCCGGCCGCCGTGCTGGGCGAAGTCATGGACGCGGAGAAGGGCGCCGCATCCCTGTGGCCGGTCGTCGACCCGGCGCCGCGCCAGCTGCCCGACGGGGAGTCCGTCGACCGTGCGATGAGCCTGCTCGCCAACGCCGAGCGGCCCCTGGTCGTGCTCGGCAAGGGCGCGGCGTACGCACAGGCGGACGAGCAGATCCGGGAGTTCATCGAAGCCACGGGAATCCCCTACGTCCCCATGTCGATGGCGAAGGGCCTCCTGCCCGACGACCACGCGAGCTCGGCGGCCACCGCCCGCTCGCTGGCGCTCCGCAAGGCCGACGTCGTGATGCTCGTCGGCGCGCGGCTCAACTGGCTCCTGGGGCACGGCGAAGCGCCCCAGTGGAATCCGGAGGCCAAGTTCATCCAGGTCGACATCGCCGCTTCCGAGATGGACAGCAACCAGCCCATCGCCGCTCCGCTGGTAGGTGACGTCGGCTCCGTGATGGAGGCCCTGATCGAGCGGAACAAGGCCGGCGGGATCACAGCGCCGGCGCCGTGGCGCGAGGAACTCGACGCCCGCAAGGTGCAGAACGTCGAAAAGATGGCCGGCCGCCTCGAGGCCGCCAAGAGCGCACACCCGATGAAGTTCCTGGGTGCGCTGCAGGCGATCCGTGACGTCCTGCAGGAGTACCCCCAGGCCTACATCGTCAACGAGGGCGCCAACGCCCTCGACCTCGCCCGCAACACGATCGGCATGCAGGTACCGCGGCACCGGCTGGACAGCGGCACCTGGGGCGTCATGGGCATCGGCATGGGTTACGCCATCGCCACCGCCGTCGAGACCGGCGCCCCGGTCGTGGCCATCGAGGGCGACAGCGCCTTCGGGTTCAGCGGCATGGAGGTGGAGACCATCTGCCGCTACAACCTCCCCATCGTCACCGTCGTGCTCAACAACAGCGGCGTCTACCGCGGCAACGAGACCTCCCCTTCGTCCGACCCGGCACCGACCGCCCTCACGGCCCAGCACGACGTCATGATGAAGGCGTTCGGCGGCGAGGGCTATCAGGCGACGACACCGGACGCGGTGGCCACGCTCCTGCGCGAGGCGCTGGCTGCGGGTACCCCGGCACTCATCGACTGCGTGATCGACCCGTCCGACGGGACCGAGAGCGGCAACATCTCCCACCTCAACCCCAAGGGCATCACCATCAAGCAGTAGCGACACCGCCGTGCCCGCCCCCGCCCGGACCAGCGCAACAACTCCTGGTCGAACAGCGAGGGCGGGCACGGCTGTTGTCCGGCCGCTGAGCCGCAGCCAGAGCCGGACATCACATCCGTCTCTCCAGGCGATCCGGCAGCCTGAGACGGGCAGCCGCTCCAGCGCCCGGCTTTCCGCACGCGAACAGGCCAGGCAGAGCACAGCAGCCGCACTGAGCTGAACCGGATCGTGTAGTGGGCCCTGACGCCGGAAGCCTGATCGCCTCGGCCGCAGCGCGCCGCCCTGTGGGCCATGCGCTACGCGATAGGGAACGGCCGAAGCCGACCCGGGATGCCCCCGTGTGCGGTACGAGTCCTGCGTGCTGCCACGACGCCATGTCTGACCAGCAAACGGTCAGCAATCAAGGCGCGGAAGGGCAACAGCTCCTCAACTCAGCCCAGTTCCAGCCGGGGGATCTCCCGTCCCGGGGAGCAGTCCATCACCATCTGCAGTCCGGCCTCGCGAGTCCTGGCGTAGGCGGCCTCGTCCACGACGCCCAGCTGGAACCAGACCGCCTTGGCGCCGAGCGTCACCGCCTGGTCGGCGACGCCGCCGGCAAGGGCGGAGTTGACGAACACGTCCACCACGTCCACCGGAAAGGGGACTTCCGCGAGCGTGGCATAGCCCTGTTCGCCGTGCACCGTCTCGGCCCGGGGGTGCACGGGCACCACTTTCTTTCCGAAGCGCTGCAGCTTCTCTGCCACGCGGTAAGCGGCTCGTTCGGGGTTGTTGGACAGACCGACCACGGCCCATACGTCCCCGGCGTTGGTGAGGATTTCCTTTATCGTCGCGTCGTCGCCGTAGTTCGTCATGCGCGATTCCCTCCCTCTGGGTGCGACTTCGGTGTCGCACGCTCTGCTCGTGCAGGCCGGGTCGACGGCAGTGATCGCCGTACGGGTGCGGTCGGCCGTCGGTGTCAGCGGCCCGAAGGCTCGGTGGGCATGCCGGAGATGAGCCGTGGAAACGGCCCCGCGACGCCGTGCAGCATGATTGTATACTGTATGCGTTTCAGTGGTAAGGCGTCCGGTGCTCGGAATTCGGAAGGCTCGGCCGACCGGTTCACCGCACGGCTTCCGCAGCGCGTCAGGGCAGCGAACCCCTGGCTCTGGGCGACGGTCCGAAGGACCTGCGTGCTGCGGCATGCCTGTGCCTCGCTCAGGCCGGATGCCGGAGAGTCCGCCGTGACCCTGTCGCGGTGGCTCGGCACCCTTCGCCCGCGATCACCCTTGGTTACTATGCTCACTTCATGCCGGAGGCCGGAAGCAAGGGGCGAACCGCCTCGACGGACTGCTGTGGGAGCGGAGGGAATTGCATGCCAGTCGAAACTCCCCGGATTCTCCCCAGGGCCGTTGACGGCGATTTCCGACGCTGCACCTCTCCGCGAGTGTTCGTGGATTTCAAGGTTGAACAGACAGGCGGCCTGAAAAAGTGTTGAAAGAGGTCACCGCGACCCGTTACGTGACCCCGCTGCGGGAGGGCGGCTCGCTGCCGGGGATCGTCGAGGCGGACGATCTGGGCACGTACGTCATGAAGTTCACCGGAGCCGGGCAGGGCCGCAAGACCCTGGTGGCCGAGGTCGTGGCCGGACGGCTGGCGCAGCGCCTCGGCCTGCGCGTGCCCGAACTCGTGCGCATCCAGCTCGACCCCGTCATCGGGCTGAGCGAGCCCGACGAGGAGGTGCAGGCGCTGCTGAAGGCGAGCGGCGGCCTCAATCTGGGCATGGACTTCCTGCCGGGATCGCTCGGCTTCGACCCGCTGGCCTTCGAGGTGAGTGCGGAAGAGGCCGGCCGCGTCGTCTGGTTCGACGCGCTGGTGGGCAACGTCGACAGGTCCTGGCGCAACCCCAACTTGCTGGTGTGGCACGGGAAGCTGTGGCTCATCGACCACGGTGCGACGATGATCTGGCACCACAACCTGCCCACCGCTCAGGCCGCGGCGGACAAGCCCTACGACGCCTCCGATCACGTCCTGGCGCCGTTCGCTCCCGAAGTGGCCGCTGCGGCGTCCGAGTTGGCGCCACTGGTGACGGAGAGCCTGCTCACGGAGTGCGTCGGCGACGTCCCGGACGAGTGGCTGGTGGAGGAGCCGGGAGCCGCCGCACCGGACGAGCTGCGCGGCACCTACGTGCAGGTGCTCGCCGCCCGGGCCCGTACGGTCCACGAGCGGATCACGCTCGGCGAACGCCGCAGGACGGTCACGCCCCAGCCGCCGGGCTGGCTGACGCAGTGGCCGCACCGGAAGCGAGGCGTGAAGCAGTGAGCGGCGAAGTGGGCGGCGGACGCAAGGTGTTCGAGTACGCGCTGCTGCGTGTCGTGCCACGCGTCGAGCGCGGCGAGACGATGAACGCGGGCGTGGTCGTGTACTGCCGCGCGAGGTCCTTCGTCACCGCCCGTACGCACCTGGACGAGGCGAGACTTCGGGCACTGGACCCGCAGGCGGATCTGGCGGGCGTACGGGCCGCTCTGCACGCGGCCGAAGGCATCTGCGACGGCGGGGACGCGGCAGGTCAGGCGTCGGACGACGCACCCGGCCGGCGCTTCCGCTGGCTGGTCGCGCCGCGCAGCACCGTCGTACAGCCGGGCCCCGTGCACACGGGGCTGACCGCCGACCCGGAGGCGGAGGCGGAACGCCTGCTGGACCTGCTCGTACGGTGATCGCCGTCTCCGCGGGGAACCGTTGACAGCGGATGGCGGGACTCATAGCGTCACGGCCAAGGTACTAAGCGGTTGCTCACCAGTGTTTCAGGGCGAGGAGATAACAGCATGTCCACCACCGACCAGCGCGTCGCCATCGTCACCGGTGCGGCCCGGGGAATCGGCGCGGCCACCGCGGTACGGCTCGCGGCCGAGGGCCGCGCCGTCGCAGTGCTCGACCTCGACGAGGCCGCCTGCAAGGAGACCGTGGAGAAGATCACGGCCGAGGGCGGCAAGGCCGTCGCCGTCGGCTGCGACGTCTCCGACTCCGCTCAGGTCGAGACCGCCGTCGCGCGGGTCGTCGACGAACTCGGGCCGCCCACCGTGCTCGTGAACAACGCGGGCGTACTCAGGGACAACCTGCTCTTCAAGATGAGCGACGCCGACTGGGACACCGTCATGAACGTGCACCTGCGCGGCGCGTTCCTGATGTCCCGCGCCTGCCAGAGCCACATGGTCGACGCCGGCTTCGGGCGCATCGTCAACCTCTCCTCCTCGTCCGCTCTCGGCAACCGCGGCCAGGTCAACTACGCGGCTGCCAAGGCCGGAATGCAGGGATTCACCAAGACGCTGGCGAAGGAACTGGGCAAGTTCGGCATCACCGCCAACTCCGTCGCCCCCGGGTTCATCGTCACCGACATGACGGCGGCCACGGCCGAACGCGTCGGCATGGGCTTCGAGGACTTCCAGGCCGCCGCGGCCTCCCAGATCCCCGTGCAGCGCGTGGGCAGGCCCGAGGACATCGCCAACGCCATCGCCTTCTTCAGCGGTGAGCAGGCCGGGTTCGTGTCCGGCCAGGTGATGTACGTGGCCGGCGGCCCGCTCAACTGACCGGGAAGGCAACGGACATGGCAGAGCAGAGTGCAGCAGTGCAGGACAGCGGCGAGGTCGCGATCGTCACAGGCGGCAGCCGCGGCATCGGCTACGGAGTCGCCGAGGCCCTGATGGCGCGCGGGCACCGCGTGTGCATCACGGGACGCAACGAGGACGCCCTCAAGGAGGCCGTCGAGCGTCTCGGCGCCGGGCGCGCGATGTACGTCGCGGGCAAGGCGCACGACGACGAGCACAGGCGCGTCGCGATCGAACGCGTCATGGACGCCTACGGGCGCGTGGACCACCTCGTCAACAACGCAGGTACGAACCCGGTGTTCGGCCCCATCGCGGAGCTGGACCTCGGCGTCGCCCGCAAGGTCTTCGAGACCAACGTGGTCTCCGCGCTGGGCTTCGCACAGGCCACCTATGCGGCCTGGCAGCGCGAGAACGGCGGGACGATCGTCAACATCGCCTCCATCGCAGGGATGTCCGCCTCGCCTTTCATCGGGGCCTACGGCATGAGCAAGGCGGCAATGATCAATCTCACTCAGCAGCTGGCGCACGAGTTCGCGCCCACTGTGCGGGTGAACGCCCTGGCGCCGGCCGTGGTGAAGACGAAGTTCGCCGCGGCTCTCTACGAAGGGCGCGAGCAAGAGGCCCTGGCGCGCTATCCGATGCAGCGCCTCGGGATGCCCGAGGACATCGGCGGAGCAGTCGCTTTCCTCACTTCGCCGGATTCCGCGTGGATCACGGGCCAGACGCTCGTCGTCGACGGAGGACTCTCTCTCAACGCGGGCGTGGAGTAAGGGTTTTCGGCCTCGAGCGCCCCTGCGCCGCGGGCCTTTTCGGGTGCCGGTCCGTCGTCGGACCGGCACCCGCTGTCATCGGTCGCTTTCCGTGCCCGGTCCACAACGGACGAATGGGTGACCAGTGCATGTTCTGGGGTCGGCGGCTGCGGTAGGGTCTTCCTCGCCCCTCGGCCAGCGGGTCCGCGTAAGACGGCGGCGTACACGTTACGGCGGCGTGAAGCAACGCAAGAACGCATTGACCGGCCGACCGGCATTTCCCCTTGGTAAACCGCAGCAGCAGTAGTGGGCCCCGCCTAATGAGGAGCGCGTAGGTGTTCGACCGCAACGGACCTCTGAGGATCGCAGCGACCGTAGTCATATCGACGTCCTTGGTCTCTGGATGCAGTTCGTTGTCCGGTGACGACGGTGAGCAGAAGCGCCGCTCCATCGCAACGGGTACCACCAGCGCGCCCAGCACCCTCGACCCGGCAGCCGCCTGGGACGGTTCGTGGGAGCTATACAAGAACGTTTTCCAGACGCTCCTCTCCTTCCCCAGCAGTTCCTCCTCCCCGGAGCCGGACGCCGCCAAGCGCTGCGGGTTCACCGACTCCGCGAGCCGCGTCTACCGCTGCTCGCTCAACGAGGGGCTGAAGTTCTCCAACGGGAATCCCCTGGACGCCAGGGCGGTGAAGCACTCCATCGACCGCGTCGCGGCCATCAAGGCGAAGTCGGGCCCGCTCGGGCTGATGGGCAGCCTCGACCGCGTGGAGGCACCGGACAAGCACACCGTCGTCTTCCATCTGAAGAAGTCCGACGCGACCTTCCCCTTCATCCTCGCCACCCCGGCGGCCGCCATCGTCGACCCCGACAGCTACCCGGCCGACAAGGTGCGCAAGGGCGACAAGCTCGTCGGCTCCGGCCCTTACACCCTGAGTTCCTACAGCCAGGGCAAGCGTGCCGAGCTGAGCAAGAACAACACCTACCGCGGTCCGGCGAAGGTCAAGAACGACGTAGTCACCATCGACTACTTCAAGGACTCCTCCCGGATGGTGAAGGCGCTCAAGGACAAGAAGATCGACGTGGCCTACCGGGGGCTGACCCCCACCCAGGTCACCGGCTTCCAGAAGGCGCAGGCGAAGGGCGACCAGGACATCGAGCTGAGCGAAGTTCTCGGCTCGGAGATCAGTTATCTGGTCTTCAATCCCAAGGACCCGATGGCGGGTAATCCCGCAGTGCGCAAGGCAGTCGCAGAGCTGATCGACCGCAAGGCGCTCGTGCGCAATGTCTACAAGCGCACGGCCGACCCGCTGTACTCCATGGTCCCGGGCGGAATCACCGGACACACAAGCGCCTTCTACGACGCGTACGGTGAGCCGAGCAGGGAGGAGGCGAAGAGGACCCTCGCCAAGGCGGGGATCAGCAAAAAGGTTCCGCTGACCCTCTGGTACACGACGGACCGGTACGGCGACACGACCGGGCAGACCTTCACCGAGCTCAAGCGTCAGCTGAACGATTCCGGGCTCTTCGACGTCACCGTCAAGGGCCGTCCGTGGTCCAAGTTCGTCGGCGGCTACAGCAAGGGCAAGTACCCGGTCTTCGGCCGCGGTTGGTTCCCCGACTTCCCCGACGCCGACAACTACGTCGCGCCTTTCGTCGGTAAGAACAACGCGCTCGCCACTCCGTACGACAACCCGGAGATCACCGAGAAGCTGCTGCCGTCCTCGCGCAAGGAAGGCAACCGCGCGACCGCGAGCCGCTCCTTCACCCGCGCCCAGAAGATCATCGCGAAGGACGCGCGGCTGCTGCCGCTGTGGCAGGGCAGGGTGTACGTCGCCTCGGTCAGGGACGTGGCCGGAGTGGAATGGGTGATCGACCCCTCCACGCTGCCCCGCCTGTGGGAGCTGGCCAAGAAGTCCAGCTGGTAGACCGTCACTTCGCGGAGCGGAATCACCACCCTCCTCGTGGGCCGCGTGCCCCGGATGTCGGTGCCCGGCGGTACGTTCGTGCTCGGAGCTGAACTCCTGAACACGAACGCACTGCGGAGGTACGTGAGTTGAACGACATGCTGGGCACGCTGCCCGAGTCCTGGCAGCACGCCCTCGGCGAGGAGACCGGCAAGCCCTACTTCAAGGAGCTCGCCGAGTTCGTCGAGCAGGAGAGGGAGCGCGGGCCGGTGTACCCGCCGCGCGAGGAGGTCTTCGCCGCGCTGCATGCCACGCCGTACGACCAGGTCAAGGCCCTGGTCCTCGGCCAGGACCCGTACCACGGCGAGGGGCAGGGCCACGGCCTGTGCTTCTCGGTGCGGCCCGGAGTCCGTACGCCGCCGTCCCTGCGCAACATCTACAAGGAGATGCGCGACGACCTCGGCCACCCCGTGCCGGACAACGGGTATCTGATGCCGTGGGCGGAGCAGGGCGTGCTGCTGCTCAACGCGGTGCTCACGGTCAGGGCGGGCGAGGCCAACTCCCACAAGGGCAAGGGCTGGGAGACCTTCACGGACGCGGTGATCCGCGCCGTCGCCGACCGGCCCGATCCCGCGGTCTTCGTGCTGTGGGGGAACTACGCGAAGAAGAAGCTGCCGCTGATCGACGAGGGGCGTCACACTGTGGTTCAGGGCGCACACCCCTCGCCGCTCTCCGCGAAGAAGTTCTTCGGCTCCCGGCCCTTCACCCAGATCGACGCGGCGATCGCGGCGCAGGGCCACACCGCCGTCGACTGGCGCATCCCCGACCTCGGCCTCCGGGCCTGACCGGAGCGGCCCGTACGCCCCTCCGCCGAGCCGGACAACCCACCCGCCCGCACCCGGACGCCTTCTGTCCGGGTGCGGGCGGACCTGCGGTGCGAGCGCCTGAGCGCGATTGTCGGTGCCGGGGGCTAGCGTCTCGGACAGACGGCAAGCCCTTGGCGTGCGTGGCGAGCAGGAGGAGTCCCGTGACGGAGCCGCAGCAGGAGACGTCTCCGGACGCGATCATGGTCCGGATCGGTCAGGCCATCATGCTCCACCGTGCCGGTGACCGGGAGGAGGCCCGGAACCGCTTCGCACTGCTGTGGTCGGAGACGACGGGGAAGGGCGACCTCTTCCAGCGATGCACCATCGCTCACTACATGGCGGACACCCAGGACGACCCCGACGCGGAGCTGGAGTGGGACCTTCGCGCGCTGGCGGCGGCGGACGCGCTCACCGAGGAGGAAGTGGAGTGGGGTGAGCACTCCCTGGCGGTGCGCTGCCTCTATCCGTCGCTGTACCTCAACATCGCGGCGGACCACGTCAAGCTCGGCGAACCGAGCGCGGCACGCCGCGAGTTGCGCCGTGCGCAGGGTGTGCTGGGTTCGCTGGCGGACGACGAGTACGGCACGGGGATCAAGGCCGCGGTGCAGCGGCTGGAGAGCCGGCTGAACGCGGTCTGATGCGCTCAGCCCCGCGTACGAGCGGGTGACTGGCCGAGCATCCCGTGCAGCAATTCACGCAGGCCGGCCTGCAGTTCCTCCAGGCCGGGGACCTCCGCGTGGTACGAGCCGGCCGTGCAGGAGAACAGCATCCCGTCGCACCACGCCACCAGGGAGAGCGTGTGCCTCTCCGGCGCGGCCGATCCGGCCCGCCGCAGCATCGCCGTCAACGGCTCCCGGAAGGCGCTGGTTCCCGTCCGGACGTACATCGGGCGCAGTTCGGGACGGCGGGTGATCTCCAGCGCCAGCTCGTACCGGGCCACGAGGAGCGAGGAGTAGCGGGTCAGATATCGGTGCACGGCGAGTGCGAGGCCGTCAGCCAGCTCCTCGATCCCTTCCCCCCTCGGCATCTCCTCGATGGAGAGCACCTGAGCCTCCCTCACCGCGAGCCGCCTCACCGCGGCTTCCAGCAGAGCTGCTCGTGTACGTGCGTAGTTCGACGTCGACCCCTGGGGCAGGCCTGCCGCCTCGTCCACCGCGCGGTGCGTGAGCCCGCGCAGGCCGCGCTCGGCCAGCAGGTCGATGGCGGCGTCGGCGATCAACTCCGAGCGGGCGGCCGGAGGATGGGAACGGCGGGTGCTCATGCCAGCAAATGTACGCCCGGGAATCCCGTCGAACGGTCTCACTACAGCCGTAGTACACTACATATGTAGTGTCTCTGACGCGTGAAGGGATCCCGCCAATGTCCCAGTCCGAAGCCCTCGTCATCGGAGCCGGTGTGGGCGGTCTGACCGCGGCCGTGGCCCTGCACCAGCAGGGCTGGAGAGTCACCGTCCTGGAGCGCGCTCCCGGCCTCGAAGCCGTCGGCGCGGGCCTCGGATTGACTCCCAACTCCCTGCGGGCGCTGGACATGATCGGCCTCGGTGACACCGTCCGCTCCATGCGTACCTGGCGGTCCGAGGGCGGGCTGCGCACGCCGTCCGGCCGCTGGCTCTCGCGTACGAGCAACGACGCCGCGGCCGAGCGGTTCGGCGGCCCGCTCGTCCCGTTGCACCGGGCCACGCTCATCTCGCTGCTCCACTCCAAGCTCCCCGCCGGGTCCGTACGCACCGGCACCGCGGCCGAGATCACCGATCCGGGCGGCCAGGGGCGCATGGCGCGAGTGCGGGGCGGCGGTCAGGAATGGAAGGCGGACCTGGTCGTCGCCGCCGACGGCATCCACTCACCGGCGCGCGGTGTCCTCTTCCCCGGCTGCCCCGCTCCGCGCTACGCGGGCTTCACCGCCTGGCGAATGGTCATCCCGGCACCCGACCAGACCTACGCGCCGCACGAGACCTGGGGCCGCGGCACGCTCTGGGGCACGCAGCCGCTCTTCGACGGGCGCGTCTACGCCTACGCCGCCGCGACCGTGCCCGAGGGAGAACGCGCCCCCGGCGACGAACGGGCCGAACTCCTGCACAGGTTCGGCACCTGGCACGAGCCGGTCCCCGCCATCCTGGAGGCCGTCCGGCCGGAACAGATCCTGCGCAACGACGTCCATCAGGCGGCTGTGCCGCTGCCCGCGTACCACCGTGGACGCGTCGCCGTCCTCGGCGACGCCGCGCACGCCATGCCGCCGACGCTCGGCCAGGGCGGCAACCAGGCCATCGAGGACGCCGTCGTGCTCGCCCACCATGCGCGGCCCTCCGCCGACCTCTCGCAGGCCCTGACCGCCTACACGCACGACAGGTTGCCGCGCACCATGGACGTCGTACGTCGAGCCGTCCGCGTCAGCCGGATGGTCACCCTCACCTCCGCGCCGGCCTGCGCGCTGCGCGACACGGCGATGACGGTGGTCAACCGGCTCGCGCCGCATCTGGCGCTGCGCGCTCTGGACGGAATCGCGGACTGGAGCCCGCCCGGCCACACGTATGCTTCCCCTTCACACCGGGACGGCAAGGCAGCGAAGTACGCACCGAACTGAGGAGCTCCTCGTGAAGATCGGCGTGATCGGGCTCGGAGACATCGCGCAGAAGGCGTACCTGCCGGTGCTCGCCGCTCAGCCCGGCATCGAACCCCACCTGGTCACGCGGACCCCCTCCACCCTCGAACGTGTGGGCGCGACCCACCGCATCCCCGAGGAGCACCGCCACGCCGACCTCGGTGCGTTGCTCGCGGCCCGCCCCGACGCCGCCTTCGTGCACGCTCCCACCGCGGCACACCCCGAGATCGTCACCCGGCTGCTGGAGGCCGGCGTCCCGACCTATGTCGACAAGCCGCTCAGCTACGAACTCGCGGACGCGCAGCGCCTGGTGAGCCTGTCCGAGGAGCGCGGCGTCGGGCTCGCCGTCGGCTTCAACCGCCGATACGCGCCCGGCTACGCCCAGTGCCTCGAGCACCCGCGTGAGCTGATCGTGCTGCAGAAGCACCGCGTCGGGCTGCCGGAGGAGCCGCGCCGGATGGTCTACGACGACTTCATCCACGTCGCCGACACGCTGCGCTTCCTCGTCCCCGGCGCGGTCGACCACGTCGACGTGCGCGTCCGGGTGCGCGACGGGCTGCTGCACCACGTCGTGCTCCAGCTCGCCGGTGACGGGTTCACGGCCATCGGCGCCATGAACCGGCTGTCCGGTTCGGCCGAGGAGATCCTGGAGGTCTCCGGCCAGGACACCAAGCGCGAGGTCCGCGACATCGCGGAGATCATCGACCACAAGGGGCAGCCCAGCCTGCGCAAGCGGGGGGACTGGGTGCCCGTCGCCAGGCAGCGCGGCGTCGAGCAGATCGTGCTGCGCTTCCTGGACGCCGTACGTGCCGGGCAGCACGTCTCCGCCGAAGACGCCCTGCGTACGCACGAGTTGTGCGAGCGGATCGTCAGCGTTGCGCAGGAGACGGGGAGTTGAGCCGGCCCGGGGGGTCTCCGGGCCGTCGCCCTCTGCTCCGCAGCGCCCGCAGGCCCTCCGCGGCAACGAAGAGGACGATCCCCGTCACGGCCCCGCCCACGACCCAGTCGCCCGTGCGTACGTAGACGGTCTCCCCGGTGGCCAGCGGCACTTCGTAGACCTCGGCCGTGCTGCGGTCGGTGCCCAGCCACTCGCCGACGCGCTCGCCCCGTGGGCCGTAGACCGCGCTGCGGCCGGTGAGCGTCGCGTGCACCATGGGCCGTCCCGTCTCGGCGGCCCGCAGCGCGGCGAGCGACGCGTGCTGTGCGGGCGCCCAACTCTCCTGGAACGACGAGGTGGAGGACTGGGCGACGAGCAACCGCACATCCTGGCGCACGAGTTGGCGGCTCATGTCGGGGAAGGCGCTCTCGAAGCAGACCAGCGGCCCGAACTTCACGCCGTCGGACTCCATCACCACGGGCCCGTCCCCGCGCAGCCTGTCCTCACCCGCGGCCTTGCCCACGGAGGTGGCCCAGCCGAGCAGGGAGCGCGCCGGTACGTACTCGCCGAAGGGCACCAGCCGGGTCTTGTCGTAACGCCTCCCGACCATGCCGTGCGGGCCGATCAGTATCGAGGACTTGTAGATGCCCGGCCGGTCGGAGCGGCGGGCGTCGACGTTCACCAGGATCCTCGCGCCGACCCTCGCCGAGAGTGACGCGAGCTGCTTGCGCAGTCCGGGATGGGCGCCCAGGTCGTAGCTGACGCTGCTCTCGCCCCACACCACCAGATCGGGTCTCTTCCCGGCCAGCTCGCGGGTCAGCTCCTCGCTGCGCGCAAGACGAGGCCGCTGGCCGACCACGACGCCCGGCTGCACGACGGCGACCCGGGTCTTGCCGGAGGTGC
>NZ_JACBXA010000013.1 GCF_013870515.1 Streptomyces albidus (ex Kaewkla and Franco 2022)
TGCTCTGCGGCTGCTGAACACCGGCGCCGGCAAAGGCAGTCGGGAGGGCACGACCCTGGGGCGCCGATCCGGGCGCACTGCCCGGCCAGCGCCAGGACGGGAATCGTGAGCATGAGCAACGCCAGCGCGACACCGGGCCGCAGGCCGGGTTCACGCAGCAGCGGGCTGGTGTAGGTCTGTGCCCAGACCACGCTGCCGTCGGCGGGAGCGGCCGGCTTGCTGATGGAGAGCACGGTCAGCGCTGCGAGCCCCGCGAGGGCGGCGAGAGCCGCGCTGAAGGCGGTGAGCAGCACGCGCAGGATGTCCGTACGGGTCCCGGCCAGCGCGAGCCGTACGACAGTGGCGGGACGGAGACCGCCGTTCCCCAGGGCGATCATGCCCGGCCCCCCATCTGCGCGGGGACGCCGAATCCGCTGGGGTCGGGCTCACCGTCGCGCAGGATGACTTCCCGGTCGGCGTAGGCAGCGACGCGCGCTTCGTGCGTGACCAGCACGACGGTCGTTTCCTGCTCGCGGGCCACCCGGACCAGCTGGCCGAGGAGTTGTTCCCCGGACAGTGCGTCCAGAGCGCCGGTTGGCTCGTCCGCGAAGAGCACGCGGGGTTCGGTGACCAGCGCACGTGCGGCGGCGCAGCGCTGCTGCTGACCACCGGACATCTCTCCGGGACGCGCGTCCGCGACGTCCGCGACGCCGAGTCTCTCCAGCCACGTCAGCGCCGCTGTCCGCGCCTCTTTGCGTGCACGTCCGCCGAGCAGCAGCGGCAGCGCGACGTTCTCTGCGGCGGACAGTTCGGGAACGAGCTGGCCGAACTGGAAGAGCACGCCGAAGTCGGTACGCCGCAGGCGGGACCGCTTGGCCTCGGACCAGGCGTCCAAACGCTCGTCGCGATAGAGGACCTCGCCGGCGTCGGGCACGAGGATGCCCGCCAGGCAGTGCAGCAGCGTCGACTTGCCGCAGCCGCTGGGGCCGGTGACGGCGAGGATCTCGCCTGCCGCCACTTCGACGGTCACTCCGCGGAGTGCGGGCGTGGGGCCGTAGGACTTCACGACCCCGCGGGCTTGAAGGAGCGTCATGAGTGCACCTCCCGGTGCAGGTCGGTGACGCGGTCCAGCGTGGTCTGCATCCAGCGCAGGTCGGCGTCGATGTGGGCGATGGCGTAGTCCGCGGCGACGACGTCGCCGATCGCTGCCGCCGGGTCGGTCTTGAGCACGGTCAGCTCCCGCAGCCGCGCGGTGTGTGCGCGGCGTTGTTCCGTCAGGTAGGTGCGTGCCTCTTCGGTGTCGGCGACCAGCAGGGCGACGACGACCTTGGCGATGAGGTCGCTGCTCACGTACGGGGCGGGCGTCTCGATCTGCGCGAGCCAGCTGTTCAGGCGGGCCCGCCCGGCGTCGGTGAGCGCGAACCGGGTCCGGTCGGGGCCGCCGTCGCGGGTCTGGCCGGCCTGCTCGACGAACCCGTCGCGTTCCAGTCGCGAGAGTGTGCCGTACACCTGCCCGAAGGCAAGGGGCTTGCCGCGTGGGAAGCGCTGGTCGTGCGCCTTCTTGAGGTCGTACCCGTGCAACGGCCCGGCGGCCAGCAGCGCGAGCAGAACGAGTGCTGCGGTGGACATGACGAGGACTATTCCCTGAGAGAATAGTGACCGTCAAGTCCACTGGTGAGGGGTGCTCGGGGGTGAAGGACGGGGAGCTGGGCTTCCTGTGGGGTGATTCACGAGAAGGGTCCTCCCGTCGTCAGGAGGGGCCGCTGTTCATCCGGGTTAAATCAAACTGAATTGATGTATTCTGCGGTCGTGGTATCCACAGGCCGAGCTGCACCCGCGTTCGTACGCATGGCCGCCAACCCGCTCCGGTGGCGGCTGTTGACCGAGCTGGCGGCGGGCGATCTCCGGGTCGGTGAGCTCGTCGATCTACTCGGCCGGCCTCAGAACCTGGTCTCCTACCATCTCCGGCAGCTGCGCCGGAGCGGGCTGGTCACCGCCCGCCGGAGCAGCTTCGACGCGCGCGACAGCTACTACCACCTGGACCTGGAGCACTGCGGGCACGCGCTGACCGCCACCGGTGTCGCCCTGCACCCGGCACTGCGCCTCGATCCCGCGCCGCGAACTCCCACGGCTGCCCAGCAGCCGACCCGTCCTCGCGTGCTGTTCGCGTGCACCGGCAACAGCGCCCGCTCACCGGTCGCCGAGGCCCTGCTGCGTCACCGCATCGGCGGCCGTGCGGAGGTGACCAGCGCCGGCAGCCACCCCAAGCCGCGTACCGATCCCGGCGCCGTGCGGGTCCTGCGCGAGCACTACGGCATCGACATCGCCGACCGGCGGCCGCTCCACCTGGACGCGGTGGCGGGCCGCCGTTTCGACCACGTGATCAGCCTGTGCGACAAGGTCCGCGAGGTCTGCCCCGAGTTCAGTGGTGAGCCACGACGAACCCACTGGAGCATCCCCGACCCCGCCGCCGCCGACGGCCGAGCGGGCCCCCCGGCCTTCCGTCACCTGGCTGCGGAGATCGACACCCGCATTCGCCACCTGCTGCCCGTCCTCGCCCCCGCCGCGAACCCGGAGGTCCAGTCATGACAACAACACCCGGCGAACTCGCCGGCGTCCGCTACGTCGTCGACGACGTGGCCGCGGCGGTCGCCTTCTACACCACCCATCTCGGCTTCACCCTGCTCACCAATCCCGCTCCCGCCTTCGCCGACGTGGTCCGCGGCCCGCTGCGGCTGCTGCTGTCCGGCCCTGCGAGCTCAGGTGCGCGGGCCACGCCCGACGACTCCACCGCGCCGGGCCGCAACCGCATCCACCTCGTGGTCGACGACCTCGACACCGAGATCGACCGGCTGCGCGCCGCCGGTCTGCCGTTCAGCAGCGACGTCGTGGCAGGGCCGGGCGGGCGCCAGATCCTGCTCGCCGACCCGGCCGGCAACCTCGTCGAGCTGTTCGAACCCGCCGCACGCTGAGCTGCGTCCTGGAGCAGCCGACGGAACCGGCCCCGGAACACCTCGGTGCCGGTCAGCCGGGGGGAGGCCCACCGCCGACGCGCAGCGCCGGATTGTCCAGCGGCGGGGTGCCCAGAACGTGCACACGCCGCAGGTGGCGCGGGGCGCGGCTGGTGAACGCCTCCCGGCCGTGCAGCAGCGTGTAGTTGTCCGCGATCACGAGGTCGCCCGTGCGCCACCGGTGCGTGTACATGTGCTCGGGCGCGCGCAGAGCCGCACTCATGCTGCGGTGGAACTCCGGCAGCCGCTCCGCGGGTACGCCGGTGAACTCCAGGTCCGGGTGGTTGATGAACTCGTCGTCGGGGGCGACCGGTTCGTTGTAGCGGATCACCGGCTCGGCGGTGACGGGATGCGCCGTGACCACCGGCGAGACGGCCGTGCTGTCGTAGTACTCCATCTTCCGGCGGTAGATCCCGGTGACCTGCTCCCACAACTCCCGTACGGCCGGGCCGGCGTCGCGCAGGACGGCGGAGGTCTGGGAGAAGACCGTCCCGCCGCCCTGGTCGTGCCCCGGCGCGCTCACACAGTGGAAGAGCTGGAACTCGGGCACCTGGGGGCGGTACATGCCGTCCCAGTGCAGGGGCACATGGCGGTGGTCGAAGATGTGGTCCTCGGGATTCTCGTGCTCGACCAGTTCCAGCACGGCGCCGAACGGCCACATGCTGATCTCGCCCCAGCGCGCGCAGTACGCGGTCAGCTCCTCGGCGTCGGCGAAGGCAGAGAAGCCGCGCAGGAGCAACAGGTGGTGGGCGCGGACCAGTTCGCGCAGTTCGCCGACGGGGAGCTCCTCCAGCCGCTCCCCGGTGGAGGACGCCTCGATGAGCGCACCGTAGCCGGCGAGCGGCAGGCGTGCGGGGATGCTGGTGGTCATGTCACCACTCCTTCGGTGCGGCGGGAACGGTGGCGGCCGCCGGCTGCCACCCCGTGCGGCGGGCGGTGTCCTCGTGCGCCGAGCGGACCGGATCACGCAGGACGAAGTGGCTCGGCCGGCCCGCGCGTTCGACGAGGTCGCAGTTCAGCCCTTCGGCCTCCGACCGCTTCATGAGCACC
Organism: Streptomyces albidus (ex Kaewkla and Franco 2022); assembly: GCF_013870515.1. Taxonomy (GTDB): domain Bacteria; phylum Actinomycetota; class Actinomycetes; order Streptomycetales; family Streptomycetaceae; genus Streptomyces; species Streptomyces albidus. Next base: position 4,041 of record NZ_JACBXA010000013.1, read on the forward strand.
AGCCGCCCGCCGACGTCCACGGCGACTCCGTGCCACGGCGTGAGCCACGTGCCGGTGGACTCGCCCAGATGGATGCCGAGCTTGGCCGTCGAGCACGGCTGGGGATGGATGGACAGCCGGACGGAGCCGGGGAACCGCTGGGCCAGGAAGTCGCCCCAGGCCTTGCTGCGCTGGATGACGACGTACGCACGCGCTCGCGCGTCCCGCTGCAGAGCGGCCCTGCTGCCGCTGTACTCCGGTGTGTTGCCGTCCTCGAAGAGGAACCGCGTGATGGCCCGGTAGAGCGGCACGTCCTCGCCCTGCCGGACGCGGCCGCGCAACTCCTCCAGCGGCACGGCATGGCGCTCGGTCAGGACCGCCCGCATGCCGTCGTGCCCGAGCCCTGTGAACTCGGAGACCTGGTCGAGGGTGAAGAGGGAGACGGCCCGGTGCGGCAGCGCGTTGATCATCGTGCGCAACTCCCGGTGGTAGGCCGTGATGTCGTCGTCGGGGATGCGCACGGCGTCGCTGAAGACGCGGCCGTCGGAGCAGATCACGATCTCGGCGCCGGGCGGATGGATCCGGCGTATGCGCCCTGCGAGGGAGTCGAGGAAGCCCAGCGCCAGTTCCTCGGCCATGTCCGGGAGGGTCCCCAGCACCTTGGCGCGGTTCGGCGACTTGCCCGGGAAGGCGGGCAGCACCAGGCGTACGGGACGGTCGGCCGCCACGAACTGCTCGATCACCCCGGCCTGGGTGCTCCGGCAGTCACGGCAGGGGGTCTCGCGGCAGCCTTCCGGCCGGCCGCGTCCGTCCGGTCTTCGGTGACGGCGCAGGAGCAGCCCGGCTATCTCGTGGGCCTGCGCCCTGGCGTCGGACGCGGGCAGGGGGTGCGACGTGAGCATGCGATTGCTCCTCGCGGAGTGGGGGTGTGGGGGGTGGCGTGGGGGCCGGGCCCCCAGGACCTCACGATGCCCTCTGACGGTCACTCCCGGCTCATCCCGAGTGGCCATAGCATCGTGTGATGGACCTCGAAGTGCGCCACCTCCGAGTCATCCGGGCCGTGGCGGATGCCGGGAGTCTGACCAGGGCGGCAGCGGAGCTCGGGATGTCCCAGCCGTCTCTGACGGCCCAGCTGCAGCGCATCGAGCGCATGCTGGGCGGCCCCCTCTTCGTGCGACACCGGGCCGGTGCGAGCCCCACGGCCCTGGGCGAACTCGTCATAGCCAAGGCCCGCGATCTGCTGCCGCAACTTGACTCGGTGCAGCAGGAGGTCCTGTCCCATCTCGGCTTCTCCGACGGCCGGTTGTCCCTGCGCTACGTCGCCAATCCGGGGCCGCTCATGGTGCGGCTGCTGGACCCTCTGCGGGAGCTCTTCCCGGGCGCCGACGCGAAGTTGCGCACCGAGGCGCACGTCGCGACCGTGGTCGACCTGGTCGCCGACCGTCAGCAGGATCTCGGTGCGCTCGTGGAGTACGAGGGGAAGCCCCGTACGCCCCGACGCGAGGTGGAGGAGCGAGTCGTCGCAGTCGAGCCGGCGTTCGTGCTCCTCCCGGACGTCCACCCGAAGGCCCGTCGGCCGATGCTGGAGCTTGCCGAACTGGCCGAGGAGGAATGGGTGTTGCCCCCCAGCCACGGCAGCGGCCTCCACGACGCGTTCACCGCCGCATGCACGGGTGCCGGATTCACACCCGTCGTCCAGCACGAGGCCGAGGCCGCGGCGGCACGCGAACTCATCGTCGCCGGGGCGGCGATCGGGCTCGGACAGGCCACCTTCCGCAGTACGCCGGGCATCGCGCCCCGCCCCCTGCGGGGAACTCCGTTACGGCTGCGGCACTCCGTGGTGTGGCACCGCGAGAGCGCCCTCGCCGCCCATGGGCCGGCCGTCCTCGACCGTGCCGAACGCGCGTACGCGGACGCGATCGGCAACAACCCGCAGTACCCGGCCTGGCTCAGCGACCACGACGGCCGGAGCCTGACGCACCGGGGCCCGGGGGCGAGCGCGACCCGCAACGCGCCTCTGCCACCTGCGAGTTGACGCACCTCGCCCGAGGGTGGTCGAGCGCGCCGCCCGCGCCGGACGCGGCGAAAAGCAGTGGGGTGCCTGGCCCGGAAGCGGCGATACTCCCGTGCCGAGCCCGGTGAGGCCGTTCTTGACCGCGCCCGCTCCGGCACCGTCGGGGGCCTGCGCCAGACGAAGACCTCCGTGCTCGGGAGGCGTTCGGAGAAGAGTCCTGCGGGGGAGGCCTCCCGGAGCAGCTGGAGCAGGTCTGCCTCGAAGGCGACGAGGTGCTCGCCGAACAGGTGCGGTGCGGAGAAGGAGTGCGAGAACACCCACGCGACGACGTCACCCCGGGAGCGCTCGAGAGCCTGCCCGCCGGGCACGACGAGGTGCTTGGGGCCGGCGAAGCCGGAACGGGTGAGCACGGCGGCTTCATCGCCGGGTGTGCCGTGGGGCAGGAATCCGCGGCCCGCCCGCCTGACCGGACCGAGGAAGCGCGTGACCAGGTCGCTGACGGCGGCGTAGGGCACCGCGGGATGCGGTAGTCCCTCGACGGCCGGCGATTCCGACTTCAGGTCCGAGATGTGCACGAGCGCGCCGCCCGGCCGGAGCATGTCCCTGACCGCCGCCGCTACGACGTCGCGGTCCATCCAGTGGAAGGACTGACCGAAGGTCGCAACGGTGAACTTCCCCAGTCCCGCCGGCAGTTGCTCCGCGCGAGCTTCGACCCATCTGGTGCTGCCGGACACCCCGGCCGCCGCCGCCCGGCGCCTGGCCTCAGCGATCATCCCGGTGTCCGGGTCCAGTCCGACGACCTCGTGGAAGTGACGGCACAAGCTCAGGGCGAGGGTGCCCGGCCCGCATCCCACATCGAGGAGACGCCCCCGGCCGTCGAGTTCGAGTGCGCCGGCCAGCACGTCCGGAAGCCCCGGCGCATACGGAAGCCGTCCCCGCGGGTAGTACGGGGCAGACCCAAGGAAGAGTGTGCTGTCCCATTCCCAGCCGTCGGGCATTTCGGGTTCCCGCTCTCGTCTCACGTGGACGTCATCCCCCCCGTCGAGCATTCCAGCAGCGGAGCCGCGCGGCATCCCGCCGCGCTACCACGTACCCCTATGCGCGGGGCTGAGGGGGCCTCAGCAGGCAGGGGGGGGCGAATCTGATCTTCTGGACGCTGTCACCCAAGAAGCGCGCGGGCCACGGGGGAGGGACTGCACAGTGTCGGCTGAACGCCGCTCGGGCGAGATCGGGGTTCTGGGAGCGGGCAGTGAAGGCCTCGCGCTTGCGGCCCACTTGGCGTCCCGAGGCGAGTCGGTGCACCTGCGCACCCGGTTCCCGGACCGGATCCGGACGATCGCGAGCGAGCGGTCCGTCCATGCGCGAGGTCTTCTCCAGGGGCGCTTCCCTCTGGCCGCTGTCGGAAGCGACCTGCGAGAGGTGGCCGGGCGGTGCGGGGTGCTGTTCGTCGCCGCCGTCACCACCGCCTACCGGCCCCTGGCCGCCGCGCTCGCACCGCACCTGGAGCCCGGTCACGTCGTGGTGCTCTTCTCCGGGAAGTTGTGCGGCACGGCCGAGTTCGGACATGCGCTGACCCGTTCCGGAGCGGCGCGGGTGGACGTCCTGGAGACGGACGCGCTCTTCGCGGCACGCACCTGGGGCGACGCAGGAGTGACCGTCCACGGGCAGAAGCAGTGGAACCTCTACACGGGGCTCGACCGGGACACGACCGAGCGCCACGGGACGCGAATGCGGCAGCTCTTCCCCGGACTTGAGCAGGCACGCAGCCAAGTGCAGCGCGGACTCACGGACTTCGGAGCCGTCGCCCACGTACCATCGCCCTCGCCAACATCAGCCGCATCGACCGTACCGAGGAACTGCTCTTCTACCGCGAGGGGTTGTCCGAGCGGACGGTCGTCCTGATGGAGCGGGTGGAGCGGGAGTTCCAGCAGGTGGGTGAGGCCTACGACGCTCCGGTGCCGTCCATGGTGGAGTTGCTGGACCGCTACTACGGGTGCGAGGGCGACACCGTGCTGGAGGCGATGCGCAGCGTCCACGTGTACCGGGACATCACTGCACCGCGGTCCTTGAACCACCGGTTCCTGAAGGAGGACGTGGCGTCCACCCTCGTCCCCCTGACGCAGCTGGCCGAACGGGCGGCCGTGCCCACTCCGATGACCGACGCGCTCGTCAGCCTCTTCTCCGCACTCGGCGGTGAGGACTACCGGCGTACAGGGCGCACACTCGCGCGGCTCGGCTGGGAGGGCATGTCCCACGCCGAGATCCGCGCGGAGCTGAGCCGGTGAGCGGGCCGAGGCCGGTCGCACCGACCACACCGAACTCCCATGCCACGCCTTGCCGTTCATTCCTGTGACGGCACGACGCGCCGCTGCGTGAGCCCTCCCGCACTGAGGCGGAAGGGGCTCACGGTCACTCGACGGCGCATTTCGATCTCCCCCACTTTCCGCCTTCCCGACGTGTCGGCCTGCGGCATGACACCGCATGACACTTCTCCGCTCGGAAATTCCCGGCCCGTGAGGTGAATCGGCGTACGGCAAGCGGGGGCTGACGCGCGTGGGGTTTCACATTCGGCGTGTGCCGGGCGATCACATTCGGCGTGTGCCGGGCGACCACGGTCGGCGAAATGCAGAGGGGCGGTGCCATGCGTGTGTCCACATGCCTGTGTGCCTGCGGTACGAAAACCCGCGTCCCCAACTCCGTCCCGCCAGTGGTGACTTCGCCCCGAAGGCGAAACAGGACCGAGGGTGCGGTGATCAACTCGGTCTGCGTCTCCTGCGATCACGCGAAGGAAGAATCGGTCACGACCGCAACCACGACCCCCTCTCGCTTGTCCTGTCTGTGTAAGCCGTGACACGCGCCCGAGATCGACAACCGCATTGCTTGCGGGGCGAGTTGACGGCACCACCGACCAACGCGACCAGCCATCCCCCTCGCTCCCGGCGCCGTCCGGGTTGGCCGCTGACCACGACCAACTGGAGGATCCGTGCTTCCACGACGCAGACTCGTCACCGTTCCCAAGGCCGCAGCTGTCGCCGCGCTCGTCACCGGATGCGCCGTCCTGGCGGTCCAGGCCGGGGCCGTACCGCTGCCGCACGACGACGACAGCCGCCCGGGGCGCGGCCTCGTCGCCTCACAGGCGCGTGCCGGAGCGGATGCCGGAGCGCAGCGCCCTGCCGGGCTCGCGCCGAAGGCCGACTTCAACAAGGACGGTTACGGGGACTACGCCGTCTCGGCTCCGAAGGGCGCCGTCGGCGCGAAGAAGAAGGCGGGCTACGTGGCCGTCGTCTACGGATCCGCGGACGGCGCCGACATCGGCCACCGGCAGATCCTCAATCTGGACAGCCCGGGAGTCGCCGGTGCGGCCGCGGCCGACGACGAGTTCGGGGACCGCAGCGTCGCGCGTGACCTCAACGGCGACGGCTTCACGGATCTCGCTGTCGGCGCCAGCAACTACTACGAGCCGGACAGGCGGTTCGTCACCATCCTGTGGGGCGGCGCGAGCGGGCTGACCTCCGGCACCCGCCTCACCGGTGTCGAGTGGCTCGACGGCCGCGAGATGACGGCGGGCGACTTCGACGGGGACGGCAAGGGCGACCTGGTCGCCACCGGCCAAGGCGGCGCCATGCACGTCTTCTACGGCCCGATCAGCAAGGACGGCACCGCCGCAAAGGTCACCCCGCTGCCCGGTCAGGACTCGACCGGTGTGAACGTCGTCGCCGGGGACATGACCGGCGACGGCAAGGACGACCTGGTCAGCATGCACGTCTACGAAGAGAGCGCGGAAGGCAGCCTGTTCTGGAAGGGGAGCGGCAAGGGGCTCGGCGGTGAGCCCAAGCGGCTGGAGTCCGCGGCCACGGGGACGGTCGGCGACCTCGACGACGACGGCTACGGCGACCTGGTGATGCGCATCATCCCCGACGACGCCGCCGACCTGCTCGAAGAGGACGAGGGCACCGTGAAGGTCTACTACGGCTCGCCCGAAGGGCCCGGCGGCAAGGGCACCACGGTCAACCAGGACTCTCCCTCGATGCCCGGAGCCGGCGAGAAGGGCGACCAGTTCGGCTACGACCTCACCGCGGGGGACGTCAACGGGGACGGTCACGCCGACATCGGCGTCGGCGTCCCGTACGAGACGCTCGGGTCCGGCAGCGCCCGTAAGAACACGGGCACGGCGATCCTGCTGCGGGGCGGCAAGCGCGGCACGTTCGGAACAGGTGCGCAGGTCGTCTCGCAGGACGGCTACGGCGTGCCCGGCAAGGCCGAGGCCGGGGACCTGTTCGGTAGCACCGTCACGCTGCGGGACCTCGACGACGACGGCCTGGACGAGTTGGGCATCGGCGCACCCGGCGAGTACGGCAACGCCCAACGCTCCGGCGCAGGCTGGGTGCTGCGCGGCACGCCCGGCGGGCTGGGGGCGGAGGGAGCCGTCTCCTTCAACCCGGGCGACCTGAAAGCACCGTCCGCGGGTGCTCAACTCGGGCGCTGGTCCGCGGAGTAGGGCACACGCACCGACCGGCAGACGGCCCGCTGAGGACGGACCCGCGCGATGGGGGCCCTCCTCGGCGGGCCGTCCGGCACGTCCACGGCCGTCCGGCATACGCAACCGGGGCCTCGCCCGCGTCACGCGGATCAAGTACCGTCAGCCGCGGTGATCCACATGCGGCCCGCCGTTACCAAGGGCGCTGCCCGGTCCCTTTGTTGAGGAGTTCCGGCATTTTGGGACGGTGCGCTCCCGTTTGACGAATTCCCCGTCCTTTGTGGCACCGCCGCTCACCGTTCCAGACGCATGGCCGGTGCCCGGTGTTCCGGACCGGTTGAAGTCTTTGCCCGATGAATGGCAACTTCATTGGATCGACCACGGGTGCACTTCTACGCCGGATTCGCCCATCGCTGTCCCCGGGCGGTAATTCGCGGCGTCGGGCCGCCCTCCGGAAATGGGCAGACGGACGAATCGCCACCACTCGCCACCAACTCACTCGCTGACTTCATCGCCTTTGGCCAAAGGCTGCGCTGGCTATGGCGCTCGGGCCCCGATTGCGCTGGACTTGACGCCGACCACCCAGGAATCGACGCGGAACCCGGCGTCGAGCCCGCGCGCGAAGCATTCGTCTTCACCCAGCCACCTTCGTGCCCCACAACGGAGACGCCGTGAACCGCCGGGAGTTGATCGGGGGAAAACGGATGGATTACGCATACCTCGCCGACGCCGACCTGCTCCACCTCGTGTGGGAAGGAGGAGAGGCCTCCTACCCTGCCGTGCAGGAGCTCGAACGGCGTCACTTCCCTGCCGTGCGCGCTTTCGCAGCAGTCAGTGCCGCAGGCCCGCAGGCCGTCGACGAACTGGCGTACCAGGCGTGGCACGCAGCGCTGCGGCAGCAGGTCGACAGCGGAGCCGTACGTCCCCGTGCGCTCTCCTCGGTTCTGCGCACGGCGTCCGGATGGGTCCGGGGGAACCATCGGGTCGTGTTGAACCCGCAACTGGCCGCCTGGATCGAGACCAACGGCCCGGTGATGCTGGGGAACACCGCGACCGCGGGATTCCGCACCCCGTCACTCGTGGCACGGGCCTTCGCCGGTCTTCCGTTCCGCAGCCAGACGATCCTGTGGCACCAGAAGGTCGAGCACGACGACATCGCGCTGATCGCCGGGTTGATCGGAACGGGCCCCGAAGAGGTGTCCGTATTCAGCGGCGCGGCACAGGGGGAGCTCTACAACGGGTACGTCCAGATCCTCCGGGAGGGGATGTCGGACGAGTGCCGCCGTTACCACCGGCTGGTCCTGGCCTACGCGGAGTCGAGGTCCAGCAACATCGAGGTCCAGGTCGCGCCGCACCTGGACCGCTGCCCCCGTTGTGCCCAGGCCGTCGCCGACCTCGGGGGTGTGCGGCACGAATGCGGCACGCTGCTGGGGCAAGCGCTGCTGCCTTGGGGCGGCGCGGACTATGCCGTTCGCGCGATGAACGAGAGGGCCGCTCGGGAGAACTCGATGCCCGGAGCGGGCAGTCCGGGTCTTCCTGGAATCCCGGGTGCCCCGGCGCTCAGGGCCCTGCCCGCCGGCAGCCAGACGTCCGAGCCGCTGGTGCCCGACTACGCCGAGCTCGGAAGTCAGGGGATCGACGACCGGGCGACCGGCACGGGCCGGCATGCGGCCCTCGGCGCCGAGGGGCTCGTCCCGCGCAAGAAGGGCAGGCGGCGTACCGAACTGGTCGTGCGAGGCGTGGCGGCGGCCGGCGTCTTCGCTGTGGGCACTGCTCTCGCCTTCAGCTTCGTCGGGGACTCCACCACGGAGGAGCCGCAGAGCAAGGGAACGGCGCCGTCGGCCAAAGCTGAGTTGCCGTCCCCTCCCGCCAAGAGCCGCCCCAGCCCCTCCCGTTCGGACAAGGCGAGATCGACGGCGAGGTCCATCGCGAAGCCCACTTCGAAGCCGTCCAAGAGCAAGCCCGAGCCGTCCCAGCCCAGCAAGAGCCGGCCTGCCCCACCGGCGTCCGTCGACAACGCGTCGGTGGAGTGGCTGTTCAACAAGGTCAGCGGCAGCGGTGTGACGCCCGACAGCTCGGACAACAACAAGGACGGGACGCTCTTCGGCGCGGCTCGGCCAAGACCCGTGAACGGGGGAGCGCTCGCGTTCGACGGGCAGCAGTTCGTCGGGGCGAGAGGTCCCCTGGTCGACACGAGCGGGAGCTTCACCGTCTCGGCGCGGGTCAAGCTGGACCGCACGGACTTCTCGCAGACGGTGGTGAGCCAGGACGCGACGGATTCCAGCGCCTTCATGCTCCAGTACGACGCGGGTGAGTCCCAGTGGGAGATGCGGATCCCGGGGCGGGACTCGTCCGACGCGGAGGGGGACGACGCCGACGAGGCCACATCGGCGTCGAAGCCCGAGGCGGGCGAGTGGACCCACCTGACCGGTGTCTACGACGACGCCGACAACGAGGTCCGCCTGTACGTCGACGGCCGCCTCGGTGAAACCGTCAGCCGCAAGGAAGACTTCAAGTCCGAGGGGACCTTCGCTGTCGGACGGGCGCTGTCGAACAACGAGTTCTTCCAGGGAGTCGACGGGACCATCGACGACGTCCGGGCGTTCGGGCGGGCCGTCTCCTCGGCGGAAGCGAAGACCCTGGCACGCAAGTCCTGACCACATGACGCGTGTTGAGCCCCGGAGCCCGCACCGTGGACAGCCGCCGTGGACTGCACCTGCGCAACGCCCCGTACCGGACCCCGGTACGGGGGCGTTGCGGACTCCGCACCGACGGCACGTGCGGTCGTGCCGGGAGGCCCGCACCTCGACGGCACGGGCCCCCCAGGTGAGCGGTAGCCGCAGCCCCCCGTGCCGCTGCGGCTACCTGGTCGGTGTCAACGCCTGGGCCGTTGCTTGACCTTGTCGACGACGGCGAAGTCGGTCACCCAGATGAACTGCTCGTAGCTCTTCTTGTTGTCCAACGTGGTGCGGATGTCCCTGTCGCCGACGTATTCGTAGCCGTCCTCGTCGAAGAGGAGCATCTGCTCCTTGGAGAACTTGCGGTCGTAGGCGACCCCCACCGCAGGGCGCCCCTTGCCGTCCACCACGCCTGAAGTGGCCTTCATCCCGGGGACCTTGGCAAGGGCCTCGTATGCGGCCGGGCGCAGGCCCTTGGGCGCCACCTCTCGTGTCGCCAATCCCTTCAAGGTGAACTGGAGCATGTACCAGTCCTGCTTCTTGATGTCTTTCAGCGAGTCCGGCTTCTTCCCCACCCCGGCGGGCCCCTTCGCCAGGTAGCGGATCAATTCGTCGGGGTCCGTGGAGAGTTCCTCCAACGCCTTCCAGCCGGGTCGCGGAAATGTGGACTCGTTCCTGCCCAACGGCTCCACCCACGTGCCCGTGCCGCCGATCTCGTCCACCCACCCGCGCTTGGTCCTGTCCACCGAGTCCCAGTTCTCGGCCGTCCTCCTCTCGGTCTTACCGGTCTTGCGGTCGGTCTCCTTGACGGTCTCCTTGGTGTAGACGAACTGGTCGTCCCGCGGGACGTCGAGCTCCGCGCCCTTCTCCGCCTCCCGCACACGGTCGGCAGCGGCGTTGAGCACCTTCTTCGCGCTGACCGTCTTCGTACGTGCGACGTCCGAGCCGGGCCGTGCCGAACCGCCTTGCCGGTCACCGATGTTGCCGGCGACGACGACCGTCGTGGTGACCGCGACCGCCGCAGCGGCGGCCACCACGACACCCAGCATCGGCCGCCGGCGGAAGAGCCCCCGGGAGTCCTGCCCGGAGTGACCCGTGATCTCGACCTCGTTCATGGTTCCCCCTGTCGGTGATGGATCCGAGGCGGTCCTGGACGCTGACGCCTCCTCGTCGATCGCGGCTTGGAGCCGCTCCCGGCCGGTGGTCAGCCGGTCCGGGCCGGGGCGAGAGATCTCCGCCCGCATGTGCCGAAGCGTTGTCATCTCATCCACGGTTGAACTCCTCGCGTGCCGCGGTGGGGTCGACTCCACCGAGCGCTTTCCGGACCTTCTTGCGAGCCCGGTTCAGTCGGGAGCGCACCGTCCCGACGGGAATCTCCAGCGCCTGTGCCACCTCGTCGTAGGTCAGCGACTCCCACGCGACCAGCAGAAGCACGTCCCGGTCGCCCTTGCTGAGCCGAGCCAGAGCCGCACCCAGCTGCCGGGCCACCGCGGCCGCGGCCACCCGGCTGTCCGAGCGCTCGTGGTGTCCTTCGACCACGGGGTCGACCGCGGTCCTGGCCAGCACGCGGTACTGCATGACCTCCGAACGCCGGTGTCCGGCGATCAAGTTGCTGGCTATCCCGTAGAGCCACGGGCGTGCGGCACCCCGCGACGGGTCGAAGCGGTCCCGGCGGCGGAACGCGACCAGAAAGGTCTCCGCCACGACGTCGTCCGCAGCGGAGTCCCCCAGGCGTCGCGCGGCATATCTGTGAATGTCCGGCGCGTGCCGGTCGTACAGTTCGGCGAACCGCTGCGGATCGGTCTGTGACGCCTGCACCAGGACCGAGTCCTCCAAGGGGTCCGGCCGGCGCTCCACATGGGAGGGCGCTGTCACATCGGGCTCCGTTCGTCTCGCCTCGCCGGGCGAACACCGAGCCCGGTCACTCCCTACTCCGCACGAGCCCGCAATCGAGTTCACGGTCGTTCTCACCGTCCTTCCCGGAAGGCTCCGGCGAGGAAGGCCATCGGCGCGGTTCGCTGGGCTGCGGGAGCCGGCACGAAGGTATCCGTCAACCCGGCGCCGTCGAAGGCGAGTTCGCCTCGGAGCCCACGTCCTCCCCGCGGGTACGGGCAGCGGCACGGCGGCGCTCAGCGGTCGGGGCCGCAGGTCACGTACAACCCTGGACGGTCTTCAGTGGTCTTCCAGGTGACTTGAGTTCGGGGCATTGCCCTCATCGCGCTACAAAGCGGGCAGGCCGCACGCGATTCCGCGCCGTTCCGCGGCGGACGCGTCGGCGACACCCAGGCCCTCCCGGGCACCTGCACCGGTCCGTGCTCCGGCGTCCTGCCGGGGCCGACCGGGCAACTCTCGCCCCGCCCGCGCACATCCACCGCAGCTGAAACGGACGTCGCAGGCACCTAGGGGACCAAGGAGGTTCTCCTGTGCGTCACATCAGAAGCGTGGCCCTCACGGCCGCGGCACTCATCGGCCTCGGAGGCGGCGCCGTGTTCGCGGCCCCCGCCGCGTCGGCCGCCGTGCCTTTTCCGTCGATCGGCTGGCAGCAGCGCAACTGCGACTACGACGGCAACGGTTTCGACGACGTGCTGACCGGTGCCCCGGGCGCCACGGTCAGCGGTGTCACGGGCGCCGGCTACGTCACCGTGCAGTACAGCTCGTCGAGCGGTCTCAGCACCACCAAGAAGAGCGTCCTCAACCAGAACACCTCGGGCGTCCCGGGCGGTGCCGAGGCCGGCGACGGCTTCGGACGGGCCGTGGCCTCCGGCGACCTGGACAACGACGGCTACGACGACGCGATCGTGGGCATCCCCGGCGAGGACCTGGCAGGGCTGTCCGACGCGGGCGGCGCCACCGTCCTGTGGGGCTCGCCGACCGGGCTGCACGGGAGCGACAGCACCTGGCTGGAGAACCCCGACCAGCCGCGGACCGGCGCGAACTTCGGGCGGGCGATCGAAGCGGCCCGGTACTTCGCCCCGGACCCGGCGAACCCCGACGCGAACCTGCGCGACAGCATCGCCGTCCTGGAGAACGACGCACTGCTGTTCTTCACCGCCCCGCCCGGGGCGGCGACCCAGCTGAAGCTGGCGGACAAGGAAGTCCAGATCCTCGAATCGGCCCCGGCGGCCGGGGACATCGCCCTCCGGAGCCTGAGCCACGGCAACTACAACGAGGACCCCTGGGCGGACCTGGCGATCTCCGGGGTGACCACCGGCGGCCAGCCAGGTGTCGGCGCCACGCAGGTGCTCCACGGCGCACCCGACGTCGAGGACCTGGGGGAGGGCGGCGTGTTCGAGGGCGGTCCCGCGGTCACCTCCAGCGACTTCAACCACGACGGCCAGGACGACCTGGCCGTCGGCGACACGGGCTCCGGCTCGTCCCTCGGCGGCTCCGTCTCCGTCTACCTGGGCCAGGGCGACCTCTCCGGTCTCGACCCCGCTCCGGCGCAGACGTGGACGCAGGACTCCCCGGGCGTCCCGGGTGTCGCCGAGGCCGGCGACCAGTGGGGCGCCGAGATGTCCTCCGGCGACACGAACGGCGACGGTCGTCCCGACCTCGCCATCGGCGCCCCCGGCGAGGACATCGGCTCCACCTCCGACGCGGGCGCGGTCTGGTCGTTGCGCGGCGCACCGGGCGGCCTGACGGCGACCGGGGCACGCAGCTTCGACCAGAACCACGCCGACATCCCAGGCGTGGCCGAGGCCTCGGACCGCTGGGGCGGCCAGGTGCGGCTGCTCGACGCCAACAAGGACGGCCTCTTCGGCCTGCTGGCGGCGGCACCGGGCGAGAACACCGGCGACGGCTTCGTGTGGGTGCTGCCCGCGGCGTCGTCAGGGCTGGTCGCCGGCGGCACGTGGACGTACGACGGAGCGAGCCTCGGAGCCCCGGTGGCCAACGCGCAGTTCGGGGCCGCGATCGACGAGTGACGCGGGCCCCGGGAGGGCGGTTCACACAGTCGAGCGCGGGGATCCGGCGGCCCACACCGCCGAGTCCCCGCGCTCGAAAGTCCTGTCGCTCTAGTAGCTGAGTGAGGCGGCCCAGTCGCCTCGGCCCTTGCGGGTGAGGTCGAGGAAGTGCCACACGGGGCTGTAGAGGTCGGTGCCTCGCTGGTCGATGTCCTCGGACATCCGGGGGTGCACCGAGTAGACGTGGCGTACCGACCCGGTGTCGTCGCGGGAGAACACCGACACCGTCGAGTCCTGGTCGCCCTCGGCGTCCTCGCTGCCCGTGTCGTACTTGAAGGTGCTGTCCCCGGCACTGAGCAGACGCAGATTCGTCCACCCCCGGCCCCGCGCGTGCGCGCGGAGCGCGGGCAGGTCTGCCGCGGCGACGACCGCGAAGTCGATGTTCTGCGTCAGGTGGCGGACCACTCCGTTGAGCCCGTCGAGCCACATCGTGCACATGGGGCACGGCTCGGTGTGCGTCTTGCCGTACATGAGCTGGTAGACGACCAGGTCACGCCCGGGCCCGGTGAACAGCTCACCCAGCCGCACGCTCCGCACCGGCGCGTCACCGGCGTCCAGATCAGCAGGGCCCTCCTCCAGGACGTAGTCGTCCATGACAGGGCCCAGCGGCAGTCGCCGACGCTGCTCGGCGACGCGTTCGCGATGACGCATGAGCTCGATCTCCGCCTGCTGCAACTCCTCGCGGGCGCTGACGTATTCGGCCGACTCCGTGAGATTGGTCTGACGCATCGCTGCCCCCGGGTTCGTCTGCGGTAGTGGTCACCTTCTGAGCTGACCCGGCATCGTATTCCCGCGCCCCGGGCTCGCGGGGCAGTGAAACGACGAGGGCCTGGCCGGAGACCCCTATGGATCAACCGGGATCCACCCGAACCGGCGTCGCTCCTCGCATCGTGACGGAGGTCCCGGGCACACCCGGATCGGCCGGTCAACCGCTCGCAGGCACCCGGGTGGCACGCCAGGTCGCGGGGGTGCCGGGCGCCCGGTCTCCCCGGTCACATGGAGGAATCGGCGACTCCGACGGAAACGCGAGGATCGTCCCCGAGGCCGATACTGGGTCCAGCATCGTAGGTGCCGCCACCGGAACACGGTGGGGATCACCTCGAGCGGTGCTGCCGCGTGGTCCCGCTGGGAAGGCCCGAGGTGGTGGTGATGGGCACGTCGCTGTTCGGTGAGGGGCCGAAGGACCCGTTCGCGGTGGTTTCCTCGGCCTCGGTCGTACTCGACGATCACGGAACGGTCGTGGGATGGAGCGAGCGGGCCGAGGCGCTGCTCGGCTACACGCTTGACGAGGTCCTCGGCCGTCCGGCGGAGGACGTCCTGGTGGACCCTTCCGATCGTGATGCCCTCATGGAGGCGGTGGCGGCGGGCACGCGCGACCGGGTGTGGTCCGGGATCGTGCCCGTACGGCACCGCGGTGGTCACCGCGTGGAGCTGGGGTGCCGCGCCAGGGCCGTCTCAAGGGCTGATTCCACCTACGAGTGGTTCCTCGTCGGCTCTCCGGCCGAAGAGGTGGTCCAGTGGGAGACGGAGCGGTCGCTCCTGTACGCGCTGTTCCGCAAGTGCCCGATCGGACTCGCGATCTTCGCTCCGGACCTGAGCATTCTCCGGGTGAACCGGGCAATCGCGAAGTTCAGTGAGGTCTCGGCCGACGAGCACACCGGCGGGCGCGTGGGCGACTTCCTGTTGCAGCCGGATGCGGAAGCGGTGGACGCGCAGCTACGGGAGGTACTGGAGTCGGGGAGGTCCTCGCTCTTCGCCGAGCAGCTCTGCCGGACCAGCTCGGACCCTGCCCGCGAGATGATCGTGTCGGTCTCGGCGTTCCGGATGCAGGACCCCGAAGGCCGGGTCTTCGGCGTGGCGCAGACCGTCGAGGACGTGACCGAGCGCTACCGGGCACGCCAACGGCTGGCGCTGCTCAACGAGGCCAGCGCCCGCATCGGGACCACGCTGAACGTGGCGAAGACCGCTCGCGAACTGGCCGAGGCGGTGGTGCCCGACCTGGCCGACTGCGCCTCCGTGGATCTGCTGGAGCCGGTGATCGGCGGTGACGAGCCGGTCCAGGGGACGTACGGACCGGCGCGCAGGATGGCCGTCCACTGCCTCCCGCCGGAGATGTCGCAGGTCATGATTCCGGCGGGCGAGACGATCTCCTCCTTCCCACCGGACTCTCCGCACCTTCGGTGTGTGAGCCGGCGGCGCCCCGTCCTCGAAACGCATCTGGACAGCCGCCTTCCGTGGCTGGCCGACGATCCAGAGCTGGGCGAACGTGCGCTCGAGATGGGCGTCCACTCGTTGATGGTGGTGCCGCTGGTGGCGCGCGGCATGGTGCTGGGCACGCTCGGCCTGTGGAGGTCGCGACGACCCGCGCCGTTCGAGGAGGACGACCTCACGCTGGCGGAGGAGATCGCCTCCCGCGCCGCGCTGTGCATCGACAACGCCCGCCGCTACACCCAGCAGCACCAGGCGGCACTGACCCTCCAGCACAGCCTGCTGCCGCACGAAGTCCCCGGACACCCGGCGGCCGAGATCGCCCACCGCTACCGACCGGCCGACCCGACCGCCGGCGTCGGCGGCGACTGGTTCGACGTCATCCCGCTCTCCGGGCTCCGCGTCGCGCTCGTCGTCGGCGACGTCGTCGGACACGGCACCCACGCCGCGGCCACCATGGGGCGGCTGCGCACCGCCGTGCACACCCTGGCCAACCTCGACCTCACTCCGGACGAGGTACTCGCCCACCTCGACGATCTCGTCGACCGCCTGGCCGCCGAGCAGGAGACGGCCGACGCGCACTCCCCGCAACTCATCGGCGCGACCTGCCTCTACGCGGTCTACGACCCCGTCTCCCGGCTCTGCACCCTGGCCCGCGCGGGCCATCTGCCGCCGGCCGTCGTCACCCCGGACGGAGAGGTGAGCATCCCCGAGATCGCCGCGGGGCCGCCGCTCGGCCTGGGCGGGCTGCCGTACGAGGCCACCGAGCTTGAGCTGGCCGAAGGCAGCCTGCTGACCCTGTACACCGACGG
This sequence comes from Streptomyces albidus (ex Kaewkla and Franco 2022), assembly GCF_013870515.1. GTDB lineage: Bacteria > Actinomycetota > Actinomycetes > Streptomycetales > Streptomycetaceae > Streptomyces > Streptomyces albidus. The sequence continues at coordinate 20,171 of NZ_JACBXA010000013.1, forward strand.
CCTGATCGAGACCCGCCGCCGGGACCTCGACGAAGGGGTGGCGCGTCTGCGCGGCGTGCTGGGCGTCCCCGGCCGCACGCTGGAGGAGACGTGCACGGCGGTGGAGGAAGCGATGCTGCCCGAAGGGCCCACCGACGACGTTGCGTTGCTCATCGCCCGCACCCGGGCCCTGACGGCGGAGAAGGTGGCCACCTGGGAGCTGAACGCGCAGTCCACCGTCGCTGCTGAGGCCCGGAAGCTGGCGACACGTCAACTCACAGACTGGGGGCTGGAAGAGATGGCCTTCACCACCGAACTCATCGTCAGCGAGCTGGTCACCAACGCCTACCGCCACGCCGAGGGGCCGATCACCCTGCGCCTCATCCGCGATCGTGAGCTCATCTGCGAGGTCTCCGACAAGAGCAGCACTTCCCCGCGCATGCGCCGTGCGCGCAGTACGGACGAGGGGGGCCGCGGGCTCTTCCTGGTGGCCCAACTCGCTCAGCGTTGGGGCACGCGCTATGTACGCGACGGCAAGACGATCTGGGCCGAACAACCGCTGACCCTCACCACGCCGATGACGCCGCCGGCCGACATCGAGGACGTCTTCGACCGGATCGAGCAGGCGCAAAGCTGAGCTGGCTGGTTGGTCGGCGGGCGGGCAACGGCAGCTGCAACAGGGCGTCCGCCCCGAGCAATCGACGACTGAGTCTGGCTCCACCGTCCGGGCATGGTGACGTGGAACCAGACCAGTCGCTGACCGGGATCGCTGCGATCACCTGGTTGGTGTACCTGTTGATCACCGACGCCGTCGCGGGGACCAGCCCCTTCCCCGTCAACTGGTTCGACAAGGTCAACGAGACGGAAGTCCTCGCCGGGCAACGGGAGTTCCTGGACCTACTCGGCAAGGTCGGCTTCCAGCACGAGCGACACGAGGAGCTTTGCGGCCACACCTTCCGGGGAACATGATCAGCCGCGATCTGGGCGGCATGATCGAGCGGCTGCGCAAGGCGAAGGGGTTGGGACTTGCTGATGCCGGTGCGCGTCCGTGAGGGCCGGGTGAATCCCCGAGCGAGGGGAGCAGGGGGCCGCGCGGTGTGCCGAGCGGCCGTGACCACCTACTCACGTGAGTAGGTGGTCACGCTGTACACAAGCGTGGCTCGATGCGCAGGACGAAGGAGCGTGTAACGATGTTGTTGAAGCGGCGCAGGTGCGGATGCCGCGCCGTGCTAGCCGGACCCGCGACGTACCTTTGCCTGCCAGTTGCCGAACGTCCGTCGTCTGGTCAGTTCTTGCCGGCGCGGGTCTTGAGAGCAGTTCGAAGCACGGTGCTGGCCTCATCGCTCATGTGGAACTCGTCCAGCAGGACAACTGCCGTCTCCATGACAGCCGGGTACTCCCGCCTCTTGGCATAGATCTCAAGGAAGGGGTCGGCCACGGCGTCGTGCTGCTCCTCCTTGAGTAAATGCAGCGCGGCAGCGCCCTCATGAGCGGTCAGCTCACCGGCGGCAACGCGGACGATAGACAGGAGTCCTGACGGGTTCGACTTGAGGGTTGCCGCCCGATCTACGAACTGGCGTGCGTTCGGGGCCGTAGGCAGTGCCCCGGGGCGGGGGGAGGTTCTGTGTCGTTGCCGGTCCCTCGCCGACAAGGGGACCGGCAGCGATGACTGGGCCGTTGCGGGGGTCTCAGAAGTTCCAGCGGCTGCAGGCGGCTTGCTCTCAAGGTCCTTCTTGCCGCGCTCCTCGCGTATGCGACGTTTCGTCCTGGCCGCGAAGGCCTTGCGCGCGAGCTCCTCTATCCTCTCCTCGGAGTACTGAGGACTAGCGAGTAGTCGGTGCAGGCCATGCATGACCTCCACGCGTGGCAGGGCGTTGTTCCGCCCGTGCAGCATGCGCCATGCCCAACTTCGGCTGATGAACTTCAGCTCTCTTGCCAGCTCAGCGGCCGATGCGACGCCCAGGCTTATGGTCATGTCGCGGAAGGCCTGGACGTAGACCTTCTCGTTTCGTGTGAGCTGAGGGTCGATCTGAGATAGCTCCAACTTGGCAGACACCTGTGCCCCCTCGTGAATTTTCAGGTGAACCACCTTGTCTACCACCCGCAGCAATGGCAGCTGAAGAGCACCGTGTTGCGTGATTCGGAGACTGTTCCCGGCTTCCCTTTTTCTCGCAACCGCCGGCGCTGGACATGGCGTTCGACGAGTGGGCATGGTTGAAGTCGATGTCAATTCAGGCCGCGAGCCAAGCCATCTGGCGTGCTCGTGCAGGGTACGACTGTGTCCCGTGGGGCAGTTAGGAGAAATCGGATGGGTCGGCTTCCGCAGTTCTCGGTGGAGGAAAAGGTCCGGATCGCGTCGTCGGTGATCTCGGGCCAGATGACGATTCCCGAGGCAGCGCACCGGAACAAGACGTCTACGTCTTCGGTGTACAAGTGGCGGGCGCAGCTCTTGAAGTCTGGGGAGTCGGGCCTGTCGGGCGACGCTTCGAGGCGTCGCCCGAATCAGAAGTTCATGACGAAGAGGGAGATGGACGTGCTGCGCAGGGTGCTGGAAAGGGCGGAGAAGTAGTAGTCGCGGCTTCCGAGAGCTGAGTGCCGATCCGCGGCAGTGCTGGCTCTGCGTTCTTGCGGGTTTCGTCGGCATCCGATTTCACGGGTGCATCAGCTGGACGTCGGGGCGCAGGTCCAAGGGGGCAAAATTCTGCAACCGTGTTTTCAGGGCACTTTTCAAGTCGGCGTCCCGGCGTGCCAGTTAAGTATTACTCAACACAAATGAGGAGTAAACCCATGGAGCAGCCGTCGTGGCAGGACAAGGAAAAGGGCAGCATGATCCGAGCCGCCCTCTGGCTGGAGCGCGAGGTGGGCGAAGGGAACATCTTCAAGAAGTCCCAGTTGCGTGAAGCTTTCCCGGACGTAGCCCAGATCGACCGGCGTATCCGTGATCTTCGTGATTTTGGGTGGCAGATCGATACACATCGCGAAGACAAGCGTCTCCTTCAGGACGAGCAGCGTTACGCCAAGAAGGGGGCGGAGGTCTGGATCCCGGGCCAGAGGAGGGCCAATGCCAGGGCGCGGGCCGGCCTCTCCTCGGTGCAGCGGACCCGGATCATGGATGGTGATGACCACCTTTGCCGTTCGTGCGGCATCAGCGCGGGAGAGCCCTACCCGGACGGGCAGGACGCGCAGTTGGACGTTGCACGCCGAAGGGTCATTCTGGAAGACGGTTCGGAGGACGTCCAGCTGGTGACCGAGTGCAACCGCTGCCGCGTCGGCGGGAAAGGCCGACTGGATGACGTAGGTGCCCTGATCGAGGCTGTGCGGGACCTTACGCAGCTTGAACAAAGAGTCCTTCTGGAATGGATGGCTGCTGGCCAGCGGTCCCTGGGGCCGGCGGAAGAGATCTGGGGCAGGTACCGGACACTCCCGGAGGAGTCGCGCAAGACTGTTCTGCAGGCTTTGACAGAAGACCAGGACTGATTTAGGGAGATACCATCTCATGACGCACGACTTCTCATTGCCGCCCGCGGCCGGCGAAATCGCCGAGCTGGTCGGGAAGAGGCTCAAGGAGGCGAGGGAGGCAGGCGGCTCTCGTGAAAGCGTGACCGTAGACCTCAATGGCCAGCCGTACCACGCTGAGGTTATCGACCTTCAGTTGAAGGACCTCTGCTTCAACCCTGCGACGCATCGCATCCGAGCCCAGCGAAGCCATCAACCAGAGCGTGAAAAGGCTCTGCTGAGGGATCCTTGGGGTTCCGTGGGGCAAGACTATTTGAGGCTCCTGCTCAAAGCTGATCCGTCGAATCCAGAGAAGCGGGATTCCGCCTTCGACACGCTGAAGGAAGACCTCAAGAAGTACGGCCAGAACGAACCTGGCCTTATTACCTATTACGGGGTCCTGGTAAACGGAAACACTCGTGCTGCTGCCCTGCTTGAGCTCGGCGAGACTTCGATGCGCGTCGGCGTGCTGCCCGAGTCTGCTACGTGGGCTGAGATCAATGCAGTTGAGCTGTCGCTGCAAATGCGGGAAGACCATCGTCGTGACTACACGTTTCTCAACAAGCTGCTTGCCATGGAGGAACGACGCGAGGCGGGCCTACCTCCCGAGACAATCGCCAGGGAGTTCCGGGTTCAAGTCAAGACGTATGAGCAGTGCCAGTGGATTCTCCAGCTTCTCTATGATCAGATCGAGCGCAGCGGCTCAAATGACGCTTCGCTTCGGCTGGTCGACTTCGAGGATGCTCAGGAGAAGCTGAAGGAGCTGCATCGTGACTACATGAGTCTCGCCGCAAATGATCCGGATGGCGCGGAGATTCTCAAGGAGTCGCGCATGCCGGCGATTGTTCTCCGCTTCGCCAAGACTGACGTCCGTTTTATCGAGGCCGACTTCCAGGACAACTACCTGTCTCGCGAGCTCCCGGAAGACATGAACACTGCAGGTCAGGAGGCGTCGGCGCAGGCTGAGACGCTGATTCCCGGCCTGGGGATCGCGGTGCCTGGTCCGTCCTCGAAGGTGTCGGCGGCCCGGCAGCGCACTACTCAACTTCTCCAAGCGCAGGCGCAGTTGAACAGCAAGGAGCTGGACGAGGAAAGTCGGCGTGGGGCCAGGGAGTACTGGCAAAAGGTGAGGGACGGCTACGACAATGCCATCACCAGCGCCGGCCGGGACGTACGGCTCCGAAGGAAGAAGCAGATGGCCCCCGAGCGCCTGAAGGACGCCGGTAGGTCCATAGAACTCTGCGTCGGCGAAGTTGTGAAGGCACGCGGGTCGAAGAGTTTCGACGAAGTCGCCTTCGACGAGGCCCTATTGCAGCTCCGGGAGAGCGTCCAGAAGCTCGCCCGCCAAGTCGGCAAAGGGGTGGAGGACCCGGGAGAAGGCCTCTCCTGGCTCTTGGACGCAGCGAAGGCAGAAGGGAACTAGAGCGTGACCACGAGCCAAGAGGGCTCACTGCATCTCGGTCTGGATGCCACCGGCACCAAGGCCGAGTTGACGGCGGCAGAGGGATACAGGTCGGATCTCGTCCAACTGGCTGCCCGGTTCCGTACGGGTCGACAGCCAGCACCGCTGATTGTCACCGTGGAGTTGGACGACTTCCTCTCTAGTATCGGTGTCATCAGCCAATGGCCGGACCATCAGGGCGTGAAGTGGGACGCCGATCTCCAGAAGCTCGTCACATCCAGCCTTCGCGATGCCGAGACTGTCCGGAAGCAGCTGAGCGTATCCGATTCAGCCGCGCTGGAGCTGGCTGCCGACGACGTGCCGACGCTGCTCGGTTCCGAATGGCAGGGCCCGCTCACCGAGTTCCAGCGACGGGACATCGCCAAGCTCCTCTCGCTTGGTCACGGAGCGAACTTCAGCGTGCCCGGTGCCGGCAAGACCCGCGTCGCCCTAGCCGTCTACGCTGCCGCGCGTGAACGAGGCGACGTACGGCGCCTGTTGGTCGTCAGCCCTAAATCTGCGTACGAGTCCTGGGTGTACGAGACCGGTGTCTGCTTCGAGAACCCCCTCCGCTCGCACATCTTGGAAGCCGGCCGGGACCCGTGGGCAGAGGTACTGATCGTCAACTACGAGCGGCTCAACCGCGAACTAGCCTTCCTGGTTTCATGGCTGAAAGCCGAACCCTCCATGCTCCTGCTGGACGAGGCACACAGGATGAAGCTCGGCAAGCGGGGCACATATGGGGCTGCATGCATGGCTCTCGGCCCGCGGGCCAACAGGCGGCTGATCCTCACCGGTACCCCAGCTCCCAATGGCGCGAAGGACTTGGAGAACCTCCTCGGTTTCGTCTGGCCGGGCCACGGTCAGCGAACCGTCGTGCAGGCGGTTGCCGGTGGCGACCTCAGCCACGCAAGTGCCACACTGCGCCCGCTCTTTACCCGGACAACGAAGCAGGAGCTGGCCCTCCCGCCAGTCACTGCACGCGTGGTCCGGGTGCCCTTGGCGCCACTGCACTCGGAGATCTACGGCGCACTGGTCGGCAACTTCTCGGCCCGCGCGTCGGCTGTCGCTGACGACTTCAACGCTCTGGGCAAGTCCGCTCTGCGCTTGCTCATGGCAGCCACCAACCCGGCGCTGCTGCTGGAAGGAGCGAGCAAGTACGAGCCCGTCGAGTACCGGCTGCCCCCTCTTGAAGTTCCCCAGGACCAGTCTCTGTACGACCACTTGAGGAACCTGTCCGACTACGAGCTGTCGCCCAAGTACGCCGAGGCGTCGACCATCGTGGCCGCCAACGCTGAACAAGGACGTAAGACGCTGGTGTGGACGACGTTCGTGCGGAGTCTTACCTCGCTGGCCAAGTTGCTGGAGAACTTCAACCCCGCGGTGGTTCATGGCGGAACCCCGGACAGGGAGGAGGAACTCCGGCGTTTCCGTGATGACCCGGACTGCATGGTCCTTGTCTCGAACCCCGCAACTCTCGGTGAGGGCATCAGCCTTCACCAGGTCTGCCATGACGCTGTGTACGTGGACCGGGACTTCATGGCTGGCCGGTACCTGCAGAGCCTGGACCGTATCCACCGGCTTGGTCTCGCCGGAGATGAAGAGACCCGAGTGACTGTCCTGGCTGCGGATCAGACCATTGATGAGGTCGTCGAAGCCCGGCTCCACGACAAACTGGACTTCATGGCTCGGGTGCTGGACGACCCTTCGGTCCAGCAGCTTGCGGACCTCCAGGACGCGCCTCCCGCAGTCGGCGGCCTTGATGCTGTTGATGCTCACGCTGTCTTGCAGCACATCAGGCAGATATAGACGCTCCGATGCCCCGTGCTGCAGCGAGCTTGTCTGCCCTGCTCGCGGCAGCGCTTTGGTGAGCTGCGACAATCCTGTTACTGAGCAGGGAAATTGAGGTGGCGAAGACTGTCGCTTCTCGGTAACTCTGCGAGACTGAGGTCTCTTTGAGCCACCCCGGGAGGACCACGCCGATGGGCGCGAGTAGCCATGAGCCAAGTGAGCAGCTGACCTCGCTCGAGATCTGCGCAGGGGCGGGCGGACAGGCGATTGGGCTTGAACAGGCCGGTTTCCGGCACCTCGCGCTGGTGGAGTACGACAAGTATGCGGCCGCCACACTGCAGAAGAACATGGAGCGGGAGCACGGCCCGGATGGCCCGGAGGTGTTCGGTGAGGACGTCCTCGAGTTTAACCACGACCGCGCGCTAAAGGCGTTGGGTGGCGAATCCCTGAAGCCCGGTCAGCTTGACCTGTTGGCTGGCGGCGTGCCTTGCCCACCATTTTCCAAAGCAGGACAGCAACTTGGGGAAGATGACGAGCGAGACCTCTTTCCCAGGATGCTTCAGCTGGTCTCTTCGCTGAAGCCAAAAGCCGTCATGATCGAGAACGTTCGCGGGATCATGGACGCGAAATTCGAGATGTACCGGAAGTCCATCGTAGAGCACCTAGTTGACGAGGGTTATCGGTTCTGCGGTTGGCGGATCTTGGAAGCACATAACTTTGATGTACCTCAACTCAGACCGCGGGCAGTCCTGATCGCCATCCAGGACAAGTATTGCGTGAGAGCTGGCCTAGAAGACGGGAAATTCCCCTGGCCGACGGAAATGGGCAGTACGCGGAACACTGTTTTTGACGCGCTGAAATCCTCCATGGAAGATCGCCGGAAGGCGCTCACGCAGAGGTTCCCCAGCCTCGCCGACAGGATCGACGAAGCGTATGCCAGGTGGCACCAGAGGGCGCAGCAGAACGGCGCCGTCGCGCCGACCCTGGTAGGCGGCTCAAGGAAGCACGGAGGAGCTGATCTGGGGCCGAGTCGCGCGAAGAAGCAGTGGGAGTCCCTGGGCGTCAACGCTCACGGAGTCGCGAACGAGGCAGCTGAAAGCACAGACCCCGAAAGGGACTTCCTGCGCGCAGCAGGTCCGATGCTCACGGTCGGCCAAGCCGCGAAAATTCAAGGTTTCCCGGAGGGCTGGGAGTTCGTAGGAGGAAAGACGGCTAGGTACCGACAGGTTGGCAATGCCTTTCCCCCGCCGGTCGCGAGGGCCATTGGTCTTGTCATCGCTTCTGTCCTCAGACCAGAACTCAAGGAAAACCTGCTGGACGACCTGCAAACTGAGTATTTCGCCCCGCAGTCAGAACCCGAGCACTTTCAAACCACATTGAAATTCGCGGCGGCTCTCTCAGACTCCTCGGTCAGCCCGGCGCCGACGGACGACCGTAGCGATCTCGTTGGCGCAGACCTCTGAGGCTTCGTGCTCCCAGAACCGCAGAACTAGCCAACCTGCTTCGCTGAGCCGCTTGTCGGTGTCCCGGTCGCGCCCCACATTCCGCAGGACTTTCTCGGACCAGTACCCGGAGTTGGTCTTCGGCGGTACGTAATGCTCAGGGCAGCCGTGCCAGTAGCAGCCGTCGATGAAGACAGCCACCTTCGTCGGCCGGAAGACCATGTCGGCGGTCCGGCGCAGACCTGTCAGCGGTCTCGCGCTCACCCGGTATCGCAAGCCCTGTGCGTGGACGAGTCGGCGAATCTGCTGCTCGGGCTTTGTGTCCCGGCTGCGGATCGCCTGCATGTTCCGGCGGCGGGCGGCCGACGAAGCCCACGATCCCTCCGGGGGGACCCAGTCTTCTGCGCCCTTCTCTGTGGCCATGACTCGTAGATATCAGTCGTCGGGTGGTGTGCCAGAGCGTACCGCCTGGCGGAAGCTCTCTTCGAACGTGCTCATGACGCGGAGGAGAGGTGGCAGGCGAGCGAGTGTGTCTTCACCACCCGGAACGGGCGGCCGGTCGAGCTACGAAACGTCTACCGATCCTTCACCCGGGTCGCCAAGGATGCGGGCCTTCGTGTCGTGCGCCTGCATGGTGCACGGCACGGGTGCGCGACGCTGCCTCCCACTGGGCGCCACTGGTGCGTCAGATCTGGATGTCAAAGGCCCCGGACCAAGATCGGTCCGGGGCCTTTTCGCTGGTGCCCCCGGCAGGATTCGAACCTGCGACACCCGCTTTAGGAGAGCGGTGCTCTATCCCCTGAGCTACGGAGGCGGGGCTGTCGGAGAACGCGCCCGGAGCCGCTCCGCGATGGGCGACCCGGCCGGATTCCCGGCAGTGTCATGGCGGTCGCCGACAGCGAAGCCCGCGCCACCGCCGACAGTGTAGCGGGTGGTGATCCGGGGTCTGCAGCTTGCCGGTTGGCCCTGCCTGACCAGCGGGACAGGGCGCCCGGCGTCCCCCTGCTCGTGGCAGGGGAGGGCGGCAATGCCGCTTCGGGCTCCTCCGCGATTCCGGTCTCCCCGCGATACAGCCCGCCCACGGTCAGCCCTCGTAACGCCGGCCAGCCCTCGTGCCCACGCTCAGCCCTCCTGCCCCCGCTCAGTTCCCGTATCCCCGCTCAGTTCTCGTACTGGTTGTGCGGGGCCTTCACCGGCCTGGCCCGGCTGACGTCGATGAACGGGATGGCGCCGTCGTTGACCGGGTCCTTCGCCTTCTTCTTGCTGTACGTCCCCGTGATCTCGAGCCACGCGTCCGGCTGCAGCGTCGGCGGGACCCGCCCGGAGAGGCCGACCTTGACCGGCTGGGCGTCGGCGGCGCAGCAGTTGAGGCTCATGCGGCTGAGGTACGGGGCGCCGCTGTCGCCGAGGGTGATGAAGCCCGTGAGTTTGATCTTCCGGTCGTCGAGTGAGCGTCCGTGGTCGAAGACCGCGCGGCCCGCGTAGTCGAGGACGCTGAGCCGGAGGGGGTCGCCGGCCGGCAGGGTGGGGAAGCCGGGCGGTCGTTGCAGGGCCGTGCCGGTGCGGCCGGCGCTGTAGGAGCCCGGTGGCGGCGGGGCGACCAGGATCAGCGCGAGTACGGGGAGGGCGAGGAACCAGGCGATCCTCGGTTCGTGGTGGGTGTGGCCGCCGGAGTCGCCGTGCTCGGACGCGGATCGGTTCGCCGCACCCTCGCGCGGCCGTCTCACTTCGTACCAGACGGTCGCCACAGCCGCGGTGATGAGGACGACGCCGGCCACGAGCAGGAACGGGCGCAGCCCGGCCTTGACGTAGCGCAGGTAGAGGTCGGTGAAGCTCGCCCGAATCACCGTCCCGCCGATGAGGAACAGCACCACCGCCTGCGCCTGACGCTTCACAGCAGCACCGCCCCGACGAGGGCCGATGTCAGTACGGCCAGGGCGAAGGTGACCGGAGCGAACCGCAGCGCGAACCCTCTGCCGAATGTTGCCGCCTGCATGGCGAAGAGCTTGAGGTCGATCATCGGCCCGACGACGAGGAACGCCAGCCGGGCGGTGAGCGAGAACTGGGTCAGGGATGCGGCCACGAACGCGTCGGCCTCGGAACAGATCGACAGCAGCACCGCGAGGATCCCCAGGACCAGGATCGACACGACCGGGTTGTCTGCGGCGAGGCGCAGCCAGCTCTCCGGTACGACGGCTTTGAGGGTGGCCGCGGCCATCGCGCCGACGACGAGGAAGCCGCCTGCGTGCATCACGTCGTGCCGTACGGATCCCCAGAACGCCGCCCCCTTGCCGAGGCCTTCGAACGACGGACGGGCAGGCGGGCGCAGCCAGTCGGAGCGGCCGAGCCGGTGCCACAGCCAGCCCATCGCGCAGGCCACGACCAGACTCGCCACGAACCGCGCGAGCACCATCTGCGGATCGTCGGGGAACGCGACGGCGGTGGCCGTCAGCACGATCGGGTTGATCGCCGGGGCGGACAGGAGGAACGCGAACGCCGCGGCGGGGGTGACGCCGCGGCGTACGAGCGCTCCGGCCACCGGCACCGAGGCGCATTCGCAGCCGGGGAGGACCACTCCGGCCATGCCCGCCACCGGCACCGCGAGTGTGGGCCGTTTCGGCAGCGCCCGGGCGAAGAACGACGGCGGGACGAACACGGCTATGAGCGCCGACAGCAGTACGCCGAGCACCAGGAAGGGCAGGGCCTGGATGAACACCGCGACGAACACCGTCATCCAGTTCTGCATCAACGGCAGGGACAGGGCCCGGCGGATCGGCGTCTGGAACACGGCCACCAGCAGCAGGAGCGCGATCATCAGCACGAGGGACGAGTTGGCCTGCCGGCCTTGCGGACCGTCCGCTTCGCGATCGCCGGCCCGGGGCGGCGCTTCGGTGGTGGGCACGGTTGGGGTACCTCCGGTGTTGCGTGCGGGCCGTCGCGGCCGACGGTGTGCGGCACCGCCGGTCAGAGTAGCGGGCGTGTCCGCGCGTGTGTCCTGAATCCGCTGGCCGCACGGGTCCGGGGGGTGGGGGAGCACTGTGATCGTGTACGGGTCCTCGCTGAGCCCGCGCCGCAGCCTTCCCGCCCGTTGACGTGCCCTTACGCTCGCCCGGTGCGCGGCGGCTGCCGGGCTCACCCGGCGTGGTGGCGACCGGCGACCGTCAGGGATTCGGGTGAGCGTGGGCCGGTCCCTCGGCACGGGTCCGGCGGCCCGACCCGCGCACTCATCGCTCGGAAGCACGACGGGAGTTCTCAGTGTCCAGCTCCATCCGTCCGTGGTCCGGACCCTCCTTCCGGCACCGGGTTCGAGACTGGCTCCTCGAGGGACGAGCCGACAGCGCCAGGCAGCAGCCCGGCCCGCACGCACAGCCGCCGGACCCGGACGGCCGCCACAGCTGGTGGAAGGTCATGTGCCTCACCGGGGTGGACTACTTCTCCACCCTCGGCTATCAGCCGGGCATCGCCGCCCTGGCGGCGGGAGTGCTGTCTCCGGTGGCGACCGTGGTGCTGGTCGTGGTGACTCTCGCCGGAGCGCTGCCGGTGTACCGGCGAGTGGCGGAGGAGAGTCCGCACGGTCAGGGGTCGATCGCCATGCTGGAGAGGCTGCTGACGTTCTGGCGGGGCAAGGTGTTCGTCCTGGTGCTGCTGGGGTTCGCCGCGACCGACTTCCTGATCACCATCACGCTGTCCGCGGCGGACGCCACCGCTCACGTGGTGGAGAACCCGGCCGTGGCCCACGTGCTGCACGGTCACGAGGTGGTCATCACGCTGCTGTTGATCGCGTTTCTGGGGGCGGTGTTCCTCAAGGGGTTCACGGAGGCGGTGGGGATCGCGGTCGTGCTCGTCGGTGTCTATCTGGCGTTGAACGTGGTCGTCGTGGCGGTGGGGCTGTGGCACGTGGGGACCGGGCCGCACGTGGTCGGCGACTGGTCACGCGCGCTGACCGCCGAGCACGGCAGTCCGCTGGCCATGGTGGGTGTGGCTCTGCTGGTCTTCCCCAAGCTGGCACTGGGTCTGTCCGGCTTCGAGACAGGCGTGGCGGTCATGCCCCACGTCGAGGGGGAGCCGGGGGACACCGAGAAGCGCCCCGTCGGGCGGATCAAGGGCGCGAAGAAGCTGCTGACCACGGCGGCGGCCATCATGAGCGTCTTCCTGATCACCAGCAGCCTGATCACGACGTGGCTCATCCCGCAGGACGCGTTCGAACCGGGCGGGGAGGCGAACGGACGGGCGCTGGCCTTCCTCGCCCACAGGTATCTGGGCAACGGGTTCGGCAGCGTCTACGACGTATCCACCATCGCCATCCTGTGGTTCGCCGGCGCCTCGGCCATGGCGGGTCTGCTCAACCTGATGCCGCGCTATCTGCCGCGGTACGGAATGGCTCCTGCCTGGGCGCGGGCCGTGCGGCCCATGGTGCTGGTCTTCATCTCCCTTGCCTTCCTGGTGACTTGGATCTTCGACGCCGACGTGAACGCGCAGGGCGGCGCGTACGCGACCGGTGTCCTGGTGCTCATCACCTCGGCGGCGATCGCCGTGACGATCGCGGCGCGGCGGGCGGGCCAGCGCGGCTGGACGATCGGCTTCGGGCTGATCTCGGCGGTCTTCCTCTACACGACGGGCGACAACATCGTGGCGCGGCCCGACGGCGTGCAGATCGGCGCCTGCTTCATCGCCGGGATCATCGCGGTGTCGCTGCTGTCCCGGATCTGGCGGGCCTTCGAACTCCGGGTCAGCAGCGTGACCCTGGACCCGGTGGCCGAGAGCTTCGTGAGGGACGTCGCCCACCGGAGGATCCGGTTCATCGCGAACGAGCCCGATGCGCGTGACGAGGCGGAGTACCAGGACAAGCTGCACCAGATCCGGGCCGACAACGACATCCCGTCCGAGGAGGACCTCATCTTCGTCGAGGTCACGGTGCGCGACGCCTCGGAGTTCGAGTCGGAACTGACCGTCAACGGGGCGGTGCTGCACGGCCGTTACCGCGTACTGACCCTTGAGAGCTCGACGGTGCCCAACGCGCTCGCCGCGCTGCTCCTGCACGTACGGGACACGACGGGCCGGCGCCCGCACATCTACTTCGAGTGGACCGAGGGCAGCCCCCTTTCCCACTTCGTGAGGTTCTTCTTCTTCGGGCAGGGGGAGGTCGCGCCGGTCACGCGCGAGGTGCTGCGGGAGGCCGAAGCGGACCGGGCCCGTCGACCGCACGTGCACGTCGGCTGAGGCCGCGCGCCGTGGGGAGCCGCGCCCCTCGCCCTCGGCAGGGTGCGAGTCCTCCCGTACGGGCGCCACTTGAGCGTCAGATCGCCAACTCTCCATGGGGTCGAGGGTGTCGGGGAGGAAGACGATTGGACATGTATGCGAGAGGAAAGGCGATTCAGGCTCTCGTTTGATCTCCCTAGGGTTGAGAACGTCAATCCGAACCACAAGGGAGATCCTTCGTGCGTGCAGTTGTCCAGAACTCCTTCGGCGGCCCCGAGATACTCGAGCTCGTGGAGACCGAGCGGCCCGAGCCGCTGCATGGAGAGGTGCTCGTCCGGGTCCACGCGAGCGCCCTGAACCCCGTCGACGCGGCCGTGAGATCCGGTGCGTTCCCGCTGCTGGGCGAGCCGCCCTTCGGCGTCGGCTGGGACATCTCCGGAGTCGTCGAACAGGCCGCTCCCGGGGCCCGGTTCAAGGTCGGCGACGAGGTGTACGGGATGCCGTTCTTCCCTCGGGCCGCAAACGGCTATGCCGAGTATGTCGCCGCGCCTTCCCGGCAGTTGGCCGGTAAGCCGGCCTCGATCGACCACGTGCATGCCGCGGCTCTGCCGCTCGCCGCCCTTACCGCCTGGCAGGGCCTGGTGGGGCTCGCCCGACTGGCGGACGGCGAGCAGGTCCTGATCCACCGCGCCGCGGGCGGTGTCGGCCATCTCGCGGTTCAGATCGCGAAGGCCCGCGGCGCTCACGTGACCGCGCTGGCGAGCGCGGCCAGGCATGAATTCGTGCGCGGTCTGGGGGCCGATGAGGTGATCGACTATCAGACCACCGACTTCACCCAGGCCGTACGGGACGTCGACGTGGTCTTCGACTCCACGTCCCAGGGCGTCCGTTCACTGGAGGTGCTGCGCCACGGCGGCACGCTCGTCAGCATCACGGAGCACCGGGACGACGAACTCGCCGCGAAGACCGAGAAGTTGGGGTACCGCTTCGCCGGGGTGTCCGTCGAGCCGGACTACGCCTCGCTGGAAGTGATCGCCGAGCTGGTGGACACCGGCCGGATCACCCCGCACGTCGAGTCGACGTTCGAGCTGGCCGAGGCCGGCAAGGGACATGAGCTGATCGAGTCGGGGCGCGTGCAGGGCAAGGTGGTGCTGACGGTCGTGTGACCGGCCGGCCCGGAACGCCCGCGAGGCGGCCCGTATCGTGGCGGCCGAGGAGTGAGGGGTGGGGCATTGGACATCCTGACCGAGGCGCTGAACTCGATGCGGACGGGGCATCCGGCTTCCGTCCGCACCGACGGCCGCGCGCCGTGGGGGCTTCGCCTCCCACCGGTCGCGGGGGCGGGATTCCACGTGGTGCTGTACGGCACCTGCTGGCTGATTCCACTGGGGGACGCGTCACCGGAGCCGATCGCCCTGAGTACCGGTGACGTGGTCTTCCTGCGCGACGGCCGCGGCCACATCCTCGCCGACCACCCCTCCTCACCGGCCGTGGAGCCGAAGCCCGAGCACTTCCACTCCGGTTCGCCGATCGGGACGCTCTCGCTGGGCGGCGACGGCCCCCGGACCAGCCTGCTGTGCGGCAACTACCACCTCGATCAGGGGCGCGCGCACCCGCTCGTCCGGCAGCTGCCTGCGGTGATCCACCTCTCCACCCGGCACGGCCGCCACCCCGAACTGAGTGCCGCGGTCCAACTCCTGGGCGCGGAACTGGAGAATCCGCGGATCGGCTCGGACGGCATCGTGCCGACGCTGATCGACTCGCTGCTGCTGTACATCCTGCGGGCCTGGCTGGAGTCCCAGCCTCCGGCGAACGCCGAGGGCTGGGCCTCTGCCCTCGGCGACACCGCGGTCGCGCCCGCGCTCACGGCCATTCACGCGGACCCCTCGGCTGTGTGGACCGTCGAGTCACTGGCCGCGAAGGCCGGGCTCTCCCGTGCTGCGTTCGCCCGCCGGTTCACCGCTCTCGTCGGCGAACCGCCCATGGCCTATCTGACGCGCTGGCGCATGACCACCGCAGCCAAGCGCCTGCGTGAATCCGACGTCCCTCTGGCCACCGTCGCCGTCCACGCGGGATACCGCTCGGAGTTCGCCTTCGCCAAGGCGTTCAAGCGGGAGTACGGCCTGGCCCCGGGCGCCTACCGCCGTGAGGCCCGCGCCGCCTGACCATTGCCTTCCGGGCCTCGCACGCTCAGCGCGTCTGCACGCCTCCCACGCTCTGCACGCCTCCCACGACGCGCCTCACAACTTCGCCCGCCGCGCCTCGGACGAGGTCACGGGCGAACCCTCGGTCACTCCGTGCAGGATGTGGGCGAGGACCTCGACGCCGCGCACCACCCTGGGGCCGGGCCGGTTGAAGTACGCGGGTCCGTCCACGACCCAGACCTGTCCCTCCCGTACGGCGGGCAGCTCGTCCCAGCCGGGCAGCCCGGTCAGCAACTCCTGCTCCGCCTCCGTACGTTCGGGGTCGAGCCCGCAGGGCATCAGCAGCACGACGTCGGGTTTCACGGACCGTACGGTCTCCCATTCGACCGGCACCGTGTGCTCGCCCGCCTCGGCGAGAAGCGGCTCACCGCCCGCGATCCTGACCTGCTCGGGGACCCAGTGGCCGGCGGGCCACAGCGGGTCGAGCCATTCGATCGCGGCCACGCGTGGACGCGGCAGGCCCCGGGTGGCCGAGCGGACCGCGTCGAGCCGGGTGCGCAGGGCGGCGACGCTCTCCGATCCCCTTGTGGGCACGCCCAGTTCGTCGCCGACGCGTTCCACGCAGCCGAGGACGTCGGTCAGCGTGCGGGGCTCCAGGCTCAGCACCGTCGGACCCGTCTCCAGCGAGCGGACCGCGTTGGAGACGCTGCTGTAGGAGACGGCGCACACGTCGCACAGTTCCTGCGTCAGCACGACGTCCGGCGCCAACTCGGCCAGTTTCGCGGTGTCGAGGGCGTAGAGAGAGGAACCGCTGTGCTGGGCGCCGCCGACGGCGTCGGAGATCTCCCGGCTTCCCATCTTCTCCGCGTCGATGCCGGCCGAGGTGACGACGGGGGTGCCCTCCAGCTCACCGGGAGGCCAGTCGCACTCGTGCGTACGGCCCACGAGGTCGGCCACCAGGCCGAGTTCGGCCACGATGTCGGTGGCGGCGGGAAGGAGGGAGACGATGCGCATCCCCGAACGTTAATGCCGACCGGGGCGGGCCCGGGCTGCTCAGGACGTCGGGTTGTGGGGGGATTCGTGGAAGGCCGTGAGCAGGCGTTCCGCGGCGAGGGAAGCCGTCAACGTCCCTTCGCGGACCTGCTGTTCGAGATCCGGCCCGACTCGCTTGACCTGTGGGTGGTCGCGAAGGGAGGACAGCAGCTGGTCGCGGACCATGGACCACGTCCAGTCCACCTGCTGGTCCCGGCGCTTCGCCTCCAGGCGGTCGTTCGCGCTGAGGACCTCGCGGTGAGCTTCGAGACGTTCCCAGACGGTGTCCAGGCCCGTCTGTTCGCGCGCGCTGCAGGTGAGGACGGGCGGTGTCCACACGGCGTCCGGGGGCTGCAACATCCGCAGCGCACCGCTGAGTTCACGGGCGGCGGAGCGGGCGTCTCGTTCGTGCGGGCCGTCTGCCTTGTTGACCGCGACGAGGTCCGCGAGCTCCAGTACGCCCTTCTTGATGCCCTGGAGCTGGTCGCCCGTACGCGCCAGCGTCAGCAGCAGGAAGGAGTCGACCATGTTGGCGACGGCGGTCTCCGACTGGCCCACGCCGACGGTCTCCACCAGCACCACGTCGAAGCCGGCGGCTTCCATGACGACCATCGTCTCGCGCGTCGCGCGGGCGACGCCGCCCAGCGTTCCGGACGTCGGCGAGGGCCGTACGAACGCCGCCGGGTCCACGGCCAGCCGCTCCATGCGGGTCTTGTCACCGAGGATCGAGCCGCCGGTACGGCTGGAGGAGGGGTCGACGGCGAGGACGGCGACGCGGTGCCCGAGGCCGGTCAGCATGCTGCCGAGGGCGTCGATGAAGGTGGACTTGCCGACGCCGGGCACTCCGCTGATGCCGACCCGGCGGGCCTTCCCGGCGTACGGCAGCAGATCGATCAGCAGTCGCTGGGCGAGCTCCCGGTGGGACGCCCTGGTGGACTCGACGAGTGTGATCGCGCGGGCGATCTGCGCGCGTGAGCCGTCCAGGACGCCCTTGGCATAGCTGTCGATGTCGATCTTCGGCGGCATGGACTCACAATTCGTGGCCGAGGATCCCGGCGAGGGACTTCAGCAGATCGTACGCAGCGTCGGGGATCACGGTTCCGGGCGGGAAGACCGCGGTGGCGCCGGCCTCGTGGAGGGCGTCGACGTCCTGCGGCGGGATGACTCCGCCCACGACGATCGTGATGTCCTCCCGTCCGGCCTCGGCCAGTGCCTCGCGCAGCGCCGGTACGAGCGTGAGGTGCCCGGCGGCCAGCGAGGAGACGCCGACGATGTGGACGTCGGCCTCGACCGCCTGACGGGCCACCTCGGCCGGCGTCTGGAAGAGGGCGCCGACGTCGACGTCGAATCCCAGGTCGGCGAAGGCCGTCGCGATGACCTTCTGGCCGCGGTCGTGCCCGTCCTGGCCCATCTTGGCGACGAGGATGCGCGGACGGCGGCCCTCGGCCTCCTCGAACTTCTCGACCAGTTCGCGGGTGCGCTCGACGCCCGGTGACGTGCCTGCCTCGTCTCGGTACACGCCGGAGATCGTACGGATCTGTCCCGCGTGCCGCCCGTACTCCTTCTCCAGCGCATCCGAGATCTCGCCGACGGTGGCCTTGGCGCGGGCCGCGTCCACGGCGAGCGCCAGCAGGTTGTTCTCCAGCTCGGAGGAGCCGCCGCCCCTCTGGGCCGCTCCGTTCAGGGCGCGCAGGGCGTCCTGGCAGGCTTCCTCGTCGCGTTCCTCGCGCAGGCGCCGCAGCTTCTCGACCTGCTGGGCGCGGACCGAGGAGTTGTCGACCTTGAGCACGTCGATCTGCTCGTCGTCGTCAACGCGGTACTTGTTGACGCCGATGAGCGCCTGGCGTCCGGAGTCGATGCGGGCCTGCGTGCGGGCTGCGGCCTCCTCGACGCGGAGCTTGGGGATTCCCGCGTCGATGGCCTTGGCCATGCCGCCCGCCGCCTCGACCTCCTCGATGTGCTGCCACGCGCGGCGTGCCAGATCGTGGGTGAGGCGTTCGACGTAGGCGCTGCCGCCCCACGGGTCGATGACGCGTCCGGTGCCCGACTCCTGCTGGAGCAGCAGCTGGGTGTTGCGGGCGATGCGCGCGGAGAAGTCGGTGGGCAGCGCGAGGGCTTCGTCGAGTGCGTTGGTGTGCAGCGACTGGGTGTGGCCCTGGGTCGCGGCCATCGCCTCGACGCACGTACGGGCCACGTTGTTGTAGACGTCCTGAGCGGTCAGCGACCATCCGGAGGTCTGGCAATGAGTGCGCAGCGAGAGCGACTTGGCGTTCTTCGGGTCGAACTTCTTGACGAGCCGGGCCCACAGCAGCCGTCCCGCGCGCAGCTTCGCGATCTCCATGAAGAAGTTCATGCCGATCGCCCAGAAGAACGACAGCCGCGGTGCGAAGGCGTCCACGTCGAGACCCGCGTCGAGCCCCGCACGCAGGTACTCCACACCGTCGGCGAGGGTGTAGGCGAGCTCCAGGTCGGCTGTGGCTCCGGCCTCCTGGATGTGGTAGCCGGAAATGGAGATCGAGTTGTAGCGCGGCATCTTCTGCGAGGTGTAGGCGAAGATGTCGGAGATGATCCGCATCGAGGGCTGCGGCGGATAGATGTAGGTGTTGCGGACCATGAACTCTTTGAGGATGTCGTTCTGGATGGTCCCGGCCAGCTTCTCGGGCGGTACGCCCTGCTCCTCGGCCGCCACGATGTACAGCGCCAGTACGGGCAGCACGGCGCCGTTCATCGTCATCGACACGCTCATGCGGTCCAGCGGGATGCCGTCGAAGAGCTGCCGCATGTCGTAGATCGAGTCGATGGCGACGCCCGCCATGCCCACGTCGCCGGTCACGCGCGGATGGTCGCTGTCGTATCCGCGGTGGGTGGGCAGGTCGAAGGCGACGGAGAGGCCCTTCTGCCCGGCGGCGAGGTTGCGCCGGTAGAAGGCGTTGGACTCCTCGGCGGTGGAGAAGCCGGCGTACTGGCGGATCGTCCAGGGCTGGTTGACGTACATCGTGGGGTAGGGGCCCCGCAGGTACGGCGCGATGCCGGGATAGGTCCCGAGGAAGTCCAACCCGTCCAGGTCGCCGGAGGTGTAGAGCGGCTTGACCGCGATGCCCTCGGGCGTCTCCCAGACCAGGTCCTCGTCGGCCTTGCCGGTGCTCTCCTGGACGGCCGACTGCCATGCCGTGTGCGTCGGTTCGTCCGTTCCGGGCTCGCCGGGCCCCTCCAGGGCCACGTCCGAGAAGTCCGGGACGGCACTCTGCTGCCGTGCACCGCCCTGCATCACGCCACTCCCAATTGGTCGAGGACGGAGGAGAGTACGGCGACGGCGTCGCCGCCCGCGAAGACGAACTCCCCGACTCCGGCCCGTACAAGTGCTTCCTCTTCCGTGCCCGGCTTCCCCGCGAGGAGGATCCGGGCCGCGCCGGCCGAGGCCAGGGCGCGCGCGACGCCCTCGGCCTGCTCGGCGTACAGCTTGTCGCTGGAGCAGAGGCAGGCTGCCTTCGCTCCGCTCCGCTCGAACGCCTCCGCCGCCGAGTCCGCGTCGACCGTCTCGGGGTCGTGCACGGGCTCGATGCCGCCCGCCTGGAAGAGGTTGGAGGCGAAGCCCACGCGGGCGGTGTGCGCCGCCGCGGGCCCGAGAGCGGCGATGAAGACGCGTGGGCGGGAGCCGGTGGCCGCCAGATGCGCGTCCGAGCGTGCCCGCAGCGCTTCGAAGGCCTCGTCGCGGCGCACCCTCGGCAGTCCGCCGCCGACGGGCTCGGGCGCCGCAGGGCGGCGGACGGGCTCCTCGGCGAGATTCGGGAACTCGCTGACGCCGGTGACGGGTTCGCGACGGTGTGACAGGTCCGCTCGGCGCTCTTCCCATGAGGCGGCGAGCCTGTCGGCGACGAGACCGGAGCGCAGTGCCGCGGCCTGCCCGCCCTCCCGCTCGATCTCCTGGAAGAACTCCCAGGCGGCGTGGGCGAGTTCGTCCGTCAGCCGCTCCACGTACCAGGAGCCGCCGGCGGGGTCGATGACCTGGGCCAGGTGCGACTCCTCCAGAAGGATGGAGGAGGTGTTGCGGGCGATGCGCCGCGCGAAGCCGTCGGAGATGCCGAGCGCGTCGTCGAACGGCAGGACGGTCACCGCGTCGGCGCCGCCGACTCCCGCTCCCAGAGCGGCGATCGTGGTGCGCAGCATGTTCACCCAGGGGTCCCGCCGGGCCATCATGACGGACGAGGTCACCGCGTGCTGGCGCTGAGCCGCGGCGCGCGAGGTGACGGAGCAGACCTGCGCCACGCGGGCCCAAAGGCGGCGCGCGGCACGGAGTTTGGCGATGGTCAGGAACTGGTCGGCGGTGGCCGCGTACCGGAACTCCAGCTGGGCGCAGGCCGCTTCGGCTGTCAGCCCCTCGCCGGTCAGCTCTCGGAGGTAGGCGACGCCCGTGGCGAGCGAGGCGCCGAGCTCCTGGGCGGCCGAGGCGCCGGCCTCGTGATGGGGCAGCGCGTCGACGGTGAGCGCGCGGAGCCCGGGGTGGTCCCGGTGGCAGAGGCCCGCGAGCCGCGCCGCGCGGGCCGACTGCTCGGCGAGGTCCGTGTCGTCGCCCGTACGGGCGAGGTGGCCCAGCGGGTCCGCGCCGAGGTTGCCGAGCGCGGCGTGGGGCGGCACGGAACGCTTCTCGTAGAGGTCCAGCAACTCCCGTGCGGCGGCGTCGAATTCGGCACCCGCGTCGAGCACGACGGGCGCGAGGTCGAGGTAGACGCCTTCGAGGGCGGCGGGAACGGACTGGACGGGGACGCCGGAGGCGCCGGCCGCCAGCCACACCGAGGTGACGCCGTTCTCGAGGTCCGCGAGGACTTCCTCGTTGCACCGCGCGGGGTCCGGCCGCTGATGGCGCTGGCGCACGTCCCATCCGGTGAGCGCGTTGCCTTCAGGCTTGCCGCCGCGTACGAACGGGGTGGCGCCCGGATAGCCGGGGTCGCCCGTGAAGTCGGAGGCGGTGTAGAGAGGACGGGCGGTGAGCCCGTCCTGGAGTTCGGTGGCGAGCACGTCCTCGGCGGCGGGGCCGGAGGCCTCCGACGCGCCGGTCTTACGCAGCACACCTTCAACGAGGCGCTGCCACTCCTCGCGGCTCGCGTCGGGGAACTCGGCGGCGAGGGAGAACTCGTCGTCAGGCAGGACCGTCATGGCCCAAGGCTAGGCGAGCGGCCGCTTGGTAGGGAGCGGCAACGACTGTGACCTTGGACGCGTAAGAGGGCTGTTTCGGAGGCCGTACGACCTCCTCACCAGGCTTGTCCGCGCGAACAGGCAGGCCCGTCGCGGCAGCCCGGAGCCCCGCGTGGTGCTCTCACATCCCGGCGTCCGGCCAGCCGAAGGCGGCCTGCGTCCGCTCGGGCAGCGGACCCGCGCCGACGCCCTGGAGGTCCCGGTCGGCGACGCGCATCAACTGCCGTCCCAGCTCGGCCATCGCCCGGCTCGCGGCGAGTTCGTCGCCGATCGTCGGGATGTCCACATCCTGGGGATTGCAGCGGGCCATCCCTCGGCCCGTGTACGTGTTCGTCGCGGTCTCCAGTACGGCACGTGCCGTGGTGGTGCCCTCGTTCTCGGAGATGAAGATCCGCACGTTCCACTCGTTCATGGTCGCCATGGTGTCCTCCTTGCGGCTGCCCGGTTCTCCCGGTCGTTTCGCGGGTCTGCTCCTTCCAGGACTCCGCTCCCTCCTCAGACCTTCTCCGGGGAGAGGAGTTCGCTTTCGATACGGCGTCGCACCTGCTCGCCCAGCTCCGTCACCCGGTCGGAGAAGACCGGGTGCGGAGCGACCGGTTCGCCGATCCGCCGTGCATCGAGCGGAAGCCGGGCGAGTTCGGCGGCGAACCGCTCCTGCGCCTCGCGCAGTGCGGGACGGTCGTTGACGCGGAAGCCGTCACGCATCACCGGACGCATCAGCGGACGCACGCCCGGCGGGGGCGGCTCGTCCTTGAGCGCGATCACGTCGGAGAAGTCGTGGCCGCGGAGGATCTGCTTCTCGCCCGGCGCGGTGATCTTGTGGGAGGAGAGCTTCATGACGGGACGGCCGTCGTAGGCGACCATCTTGTACGCGGAGTCCAGGTAGGGGGCGTCCGCGGAGACGCCGACCCGCGTGCCGACGGCGAAGACGTCGATCGGCGCCTCGTCACTCACGAGGCGCTCCACACTCGTCTCGTCGAGTCCGCCGCTCGCCACGATCTGCACGTTCTGCAGCCCGGCCGAGTCGAGGATGCTCCGTGCCCTGCGCGCTTCCTTCCCCAGGTCGCCGCTGTCCAGCCGTACCGCCGAACCGGCGCCCAGACGCAGGGACTTCAGAACCCGCGCCGCGGTGCGGACGCCCTTCTCCGAGTCGTAGGTGTCCACCAGGAACGTGACAGGACCGGGATGGGCGCGGGCGAACGCGCGGAAGGCCTTCTCCTCCGACCCGAACGCCTCGATGTAGGAGTGGGCCATCGTGCCGATGGCGGGCAGGCCGAGCGAGGCGGAGGCCTCCACGTTGCTCGTCCCCGCGAAGCCCACGAGCGCACCGAGCCGCGCCACGTCGTGACCCGCCTCGGGCCCGTGCGTCCTGCGCAGGGAGAAGTCCACGACGGGGCGTCCCGCCGCGGCGATGACGCAGCGCGCCGCCTTCGAGGCGATGGCCGTCTGGAAGCTGACCAGATTGAGCACGTACGTCTCGACGAGCTGGGCCACCGGCAGGGGAGCGGTGACCTCCAGGATGGGCTCGCCGGCGAAGACGACCGTGCCCTCGGGCACCGCCCGTACCTCGCCCTCGAAGGCCGTGCCCAGCAGCGGCACGAGATCCCGGGGAGGACGCCCCAAGGCGTACGCGAAGGCCTCCACGTCCTCGGGGCCTATGCGGTAGCCGGAGAGGTAGTCCAGGGCGGACTCCAGCCCGGCCGCGACGAGGAAGCCGCGCTCGGGAGGGAGGTCGCGCACGAAGAGGCTGAACGTCGCAGGCGCCGTCATGTTCTCGCGCACGTACGACATCGCCATCGTCAGCTCGTAGAGATCTGTGGTCCTCGCATCTGACATCTGTGTGCACCTTCCGGGATCAGTCGTGCGGTACGACGGCGACGGGTGTGCGTGCGTGGTGCATGACGGCATGGGTCACCGGGCCCAGATGCGTGCCGAGCCGGGAGCGCCGGTTGCGACGGCCGACCACGAGCAGTGATGCCTGGCTCGCGCTCTCCACCAGCAGACGGGCGGGATGCCCGATCTCGGCCTCGGCGTGCACCTTGACCTCGGGGTGGCTCTCCTGCCAGGGATGCAGGGCGGCGGCCAGCGCCTCGTTCTGTGCGGCCAGCAGCTCGCCCGACATGGTGGGAGGGACGGGCAGGGGCCGCAGGCCGTACGTCTGAGGGAGGTTCCAGGCGTGCACGACGCGCAGCGCCGCGGCGTGCCGGGCGGCCGACTCGAAGGCGAACGCGAAGAGTTCGTCGCAGGGACGGCTCAGATCGACGCCGAGGACGATCTCGCCCGAAGGCGGTTCCGAGGTGGGGAAGAAGTCCTCGGCGCTCTCGAACTCCCCGCTCGGGCGGGCCCGGACGAGGACGACCGGGCATGCGGTGTGGGCGACGGTGGGCAGTGCGGTGGAGCCGACGATGAACCCGAGCACGGAGCTCAGACCGCGCGAGCCGAGGACCATGAGGTCGGTCTCGGCGGAGAAGTCGGCGAGGACGTGGGCGGGGCGGCCCGAGAGCATCTCGACGTCGGTGCGCAACTCGGGGAGGCGCTGGCCGAGTTGGTCGAGCACCTCGTTCGTGAGCGTCTGCGCCCATTCCCGTTCCACGTCGTCGTCCACGAGTGGCGTGTAGGGGTAGGCGCCTGCCTCACGGACCTGGATCAGCCTGAGCGGTACTTCACGCGCCAATGCTTCGTGCGCTGCCCAGTCGACAGCGGCGAGGCTCTCACGTGAGCCGTCGAGACCCGCGGTGACGGATCGGAACATCGCGCCTCCCTCCGCAACCTGGCCCTCCCGCCGGGTCCGTCGGGTGGCTCGCCGCGCCGGGACGGGCTCTCACGACCAGCCTCCTGCGGGCAGCGGGTGGAGCCGAGGGCCCGTGCGGGCCCGATGGGCGGGCCGAAGGTCCTCACCCTCCGGCCGTGCGGGGTCCGCAGGACCCCTGGTCGGGTCCGGGCGGCCCATGCGTGCCCGGCAGGGCCCGTACCAGGCTGGAACCGGGGACGTGTGCACCGGCCGGGTGCGGTCCACCGCACGCGGGCCGGGGCGGACGAGCCGACGGAGAAGGACCGACCCGGAGCGACGGGAGGAGACCGATCATGAAGGCGCTTGTCTTCCACGGACCGGGCAGCTGCGCCTGGGAGAACGTCGGGGAACCCGGGATCCAGGATCCCGCGGACGTGATCGTCCGGGTGGAGACGACCACCATCTGCGGCACCGACCTGCACATCCTCGACGGGGACGTGCCCGGGGTGCCACCGGGCACGGTCCTGGGGCACGAGGCCGTCGGCGAAGTCGTCGAGACCGGCAGGGAGGTACGGACGCTGCGGCCCGGGGACCGCGTGCTCGTCTCGTGCATCTCGGCGTGCGGGCGATGCCGCTACTGCCGCCAGGGTTCGTACGGGCAGTGCCGCGGCGGCGGTGGTTGGCTCCTCGGGCGTGAGATCGACGGCACGCAGGCCGAGTACGTCCGGGTCCCCTTCGCGGACCATTCGGTGAACCTGGTCCCCGGCGGTCTCGAGAGCGAGGACGCCGTGCTCTTCGCGGACGTCTATCCCACCGGCTACGAGGTCGGTGTACTGAACGGATCGGTGAAGCCGGGCGACACGGTCGTGGTGGTCGGCGCGGGTCCGGTGGGGCTCGCCGCTGTCGCCACGGCCCGCCTGTACTCGCCCGACAGGATCGTGGCGGTCGAACGGTCGCCGGGCCGGCTCGCTTCGGCGGGCGCCTTCGGCGCCGACGCGAGGGTGCTCGCATCCGACGATCCCGAACAGCTCGTCGAGGACCTGACCGACGGCCTCGGCGCCGATGTGACGATCGAGGCGGTCGGCACCCCGGAGACCTTCGAGATGTGCACGCGCATGGTGCGGCCGGGCGGTCACGTGGCCAACGTGGGTGCGCACGGCAAGCCCGCTGTGCTGCACCTCGAGGACCTGTGGCTCAAGGACCTGACGATCCGTACGGGCCTGGTCGACACCTCCTCCGCGCCGATGCTGCTCAGCATGCTGGCCGCCGGACGTCTGCCGACGTCGCCGCTGGTCACGCACGTCTTCGAGCTGGGGGCGGTGGAGGAGGCCTACGACGTCTTCGCGAGCTCGGCGGAGACGGGGGCGCTGAAGGTGGCGCTCAAGGGCGAGCAGGTCTACAGGGCGGACAGCGCCTCGCTCGTCACCATGGCGCACTGACCGTCCGGCGCACTGACCGTCCGGCGAACGACCGTCTGAAGCCCCGCCGGGCGGCTGCGGCGGGACGGCGGTGCGAGGTCGGTCACAACGGGGTCCCGGGAGGCGGCTCTGGGTACGCGGAGCGGGAACCAGAGCCCGCCCACGTACCGGGAGAAGCATCGATGGCAGAAGCAGCGGCGCCGCCGGGGCGGACACAGGCCGCGTCACCAGGTCCACTCACCCGCGCGGGGCGCTGGCTGCACCGGGCCGCCGCCGTGAACGGCCACGAGCGCCAGACTCTGACCCTCATCGGCAAGAGCACGCTCGTCGCGAGCATCGCCTGGTACCTCGCCCACGAGGTGATGAACGCGTCGACTCCCGCGTTCGCCCCGTTCTCCGCCGTGCTGATCGTGCAGGTCACCGCCTACCAGTCGGTCCTGCAAGCTCTGCGCTACGTCGGCGCCGTCTGCGTCGGCGTAGGACTCCAAGGGGCGTTCGGCGCCCTGGCCGGACCGCACCTGCTCAGCTTCGTCCTCGTGGCGCTCGCCGCCGTGGCCATCGGACGGTGGGGGCGGCTGGGCTCGCAGGGATCGCAGGTGGCCACGGCCGCGTTCTTCGCCTTCTCCACGTACGCAGCCGCGGCCAGCGAGTCCCAGGGGCTGGCGGAGCTCTGGCAGATCATCCAGCTCGTCCTCATCGGGTGCGGAGTGGGAGTGATCGTGAACGTGCTGGTGATGCCGCCGATGCGCTACCGCAATGCCGAACACGGCATCCGCCTGCTGGGCGCGGCGATGGGCGACCTGGCCCGCGACATCGCCCCCGCACTCCGCGAGGGCGAACTCGACAAGCACCACACGGCCCACTGG
This sequence comes from Streptomyces albidus (ex Kaewkla and Franco 2022), assembly GCF_013870515.1. Taxonomy (GTDB): domain Bacteria; phylum Actinomycetota; class Actinomycetes; order Streptomycetales; family Streptomycetaceae; genus Streptomyces; species Streptomyces albidus. The sequence continues at coordinate 46,902 of NZ_JACBXA010000013.1, forward strand.
CGCCAACGCGCGACTTACCTCGGGCCCATGGTCTCCCAGGCGCAGGCAGCCGTACGGACCGCCTGGGAGAGCATCCGCTACCACCCGCGCCGCGTGATGCAGCGGCACCGGAAGCACCCGTCGTTCAGCGGCTACCAGGCGCTCGTCGACGCCCTGGAGAGGCTCACCTACCAGATGGCGTCGATGACCCGCAGCTTCGACCAGTGGCGCGATGCCGACGGAAGCGAGGACCACCGCGAGTTCCTGCGTGCGTACGCCGACCTCCTGGAGGGCTTCGCCGACTCCACCGACGTCATCGGCAGGCTGGATGAGGACGAGCTCCGGGAGCAGACGCGGGAGCTGCGTTCCGCCGTCGGACGCGGGCACGAGACGCGTACCCGCCTGGCCGGGTGGGCTGAGGCCGGTTCCTTGCCCGTCAGCGACCCCTCCCAGCCGTACGGGATCCTCCTGGCGGAGGCCGTGCGGCTGGTGGACGAGCTCCAGTACACGTGTGACGTGCTGGAACAGGGCGTCGACCGGTCGGCGACCGGTGGCGGCTGACGGGGAGCGCGATGCGGGCGCGGATCTGGACGTGGTTCTCGCCGGGTGCCGCGAGCGGGGGGTGTCACAGCCCCCCTGCACGGTCACCCGGGGGTGAAGCGAACCCGGAAGGGTGGCAGGAGCGATGCGCTACGAGGACTTCACCGGCCAGGTGCAGGCACGCGCCTCCCTGGGGAGCCGACAGGCGGCGGAGGCAGCCGTCCGCGCCACGCTGGAGACCGTCGCGGAGCGTGTGCCCGACGGGGTGGCCGACCATCTCGCCGCACAACTCCCGCACGAGGCGGCCGAGCCGCTGCACCGGGCTGTCGCCGTGCACGAGGCCTCACCGCACGAGAGGGCCGAGGGCCGCGTCCGCGGTGAGCCCTTCGACCTGTCCGTCTTCGCCGGACGTGTCGCCTGGCGGGCGGAGACCTCCGAGGGGGAGGCGCTGAGCCGTGCGGCAGCGGTGCTCGAAGTGCTCGACGCGGCTGTCGACCCCGAGCTCATGCGCAAGCTGGAGGCCGCCCTGCCCCCGGACATCCGTGAGGTGCTGCCGTCCGGGCGTGCGGAGAACGGGGAGCGCGGACGGCAGAGCTCCACAGCGGACGGACGAACAGGCTGACGAGCAGAGCAGTCGAGCAGAGCAGACGAAGAGCACGCCAGATCACGAGCAGCTCAGCCAGCAGCGACGAGCAGGGGAGACGACATGACCCGTGACTCCGCAACCCCCGAAGGCCGCAAGGACACCGGCGCCGGACTGCGCGTGGTGGTCGTCGGCGCCACAGGCAACGCCGGGACCAGCGTGGTGCAGGCCCTCGCCGACGACCCGCAGGTCGGCTCGATCCTCGGCATCGCCCGCCGCATCCCTCGCTGGGCGCCGGCGAAGACGACCTGGGCCGGCGTCGACATCGGGCAGGAGAGCGGACGCGATGACGACCGGGAAGACCTGCTGACCAGGCTCTTCCGGGGCGCGGACGCGGTCGTCCATCTCGCCTGGCTCTTCCAGCCGACGCACCGTCCCGTCACGACGTGGCGCACCAACGTGCTCGGCAGCCTCCGGGTCTTCCGCGCCGTCGCGGCCGCCGGAGTGCCCGCGCTGGTCCACGCCTCGTCCGTCGGCGCGTACTCACCGGGCCCCAAGGACAGCCGCGTGGACGAGAGCTGGCCGACCCACGGCTGGCCGGAGGCGGCGTACTGCCGCGAGAAGTCCTATCTCGAACGCGTCCTGGACGGCTACGAGCACGAACACCCGGACATCCGCGTCGTACGCATGCGTCCGGGCTTCCTCTTCAAGGAGGCGGCGGCGACGGAGCAGCGGCGGCTGTTCGCCGGACCGTTCCTGCCGCACCGGCTGATCCGGCCCGGTCTGGTCCCCCTCGTGCCGGATCTTCCCGGGCTGCGCTTCCAGGCTCTGCACACCGACGACGCCGCACAGGCCTTCCGGCTGGCCGTGACCAGCACGGCGCGTGGTGCCTACAACCTCGCCGCCTCACCGGTCGTCGACCCGGAGCTGCTTGCCGGGCTGCTGGACGCCCGCGTCGTGCGGATGCCGCTCAAGCCCGTGCGCGCGGCACTGGCCGCCGGATGGTACTCCCATCTGCTGCCCGCTTCGCCGCAGCTGTTCGATGCGGTGCTGCGGCTGCCGGTGATGGACGACAGCCGGGCACGCCAGGAGCTGGACTGGTCGCCGCGGTGGACGGCGGACGAGGCGGTCAGTGCCTTCCTGGCCGGCCTGCGCAAGGGGAGCGGGATGGACACTCCCACCCTGGCGCGGCGGCTGCCGCACGGCGGGCGGCTGCGGGAGCTGCGCACGGGCGTGGGCGAGCACCCCTGACGAGGAGACGGCCGCGCGCCGCCGGTGGTCCGGGGGCGCGGAAGAGTCAGAGCGGCGCGGGCCTGCCGTCCACCGGGGTGGGCCTGCGGTGGGCCAGGTAGTCGCGGACCTCGATCACGCCGGGCACGCCTTCCACGAGCCGTTCCACGATCGGCAGCAGGCCGGGGTGGTCCACGATCCCCTGAAGCATCACGCGGCCGTCCTTCACCGTGACTCTCACCTGGGAGGGGCCGAGGCCCAGCGTGCGGTCCAGGATCTCCGACACGATCTCCTCCCGTACGGCTCCGTCGGCGCGTACGAAGACCCGGAGGAGGTCGGCCCTGCTGACGAAGCCGACGAGCTGGTCGGCCTCGTCGACCACCGGGAGCCGCTTGACCCGGCGGCGTTCCATCACCCGCACCGCCTCCACGACGGTCCATCCGGGCCGGGCCGTGACCGCGGGGCTCGTCATCACCTCACCCGCTGTGGGGGCGTCGCGCATCACGTTGCCGGCGGGGCCTGGATGCGGACGGGACGGGGAGAGGGCGTTCCGCGAGTCCGGCAGATGCCGTTCGCTGCGCCGCAGGTCACCTGCCGAGACGACGCCCACCGGGCACTCGTCCTGGTCGACGACGGGGACCGCGCTGACGTGGTGCTGAGAGAGCGTTGCTGCGACCTCTTCCAGGGCGGTGCCGCGGTGGACGCGGATCCCCGGCGTCACCATCAGGTCGCCGACCTCGCGGTACCGCATCGGCCCCATCTCCCTCTCGGCCCGACCGGGTGCGAACGACCCTGCCCGGTTCCGTCCGGGCGCTTCGGTTCGTGGCTCCGGCCGGGTTCACGGTCAATCCTCCGCAGCGACGGCTGACGGGGGCAGAGGCGAAGGGACACCGGCTGCGCGGCCGACGGTACCGGCGTCCGGGGGCCGCACGGCCGGCGGCGGTGTCCGACCGGCCCCACCCGTGCCGGGCTGTGACGGGGGGCCTTTCCGATGCCGTCCGCGAGCTACGCGGCTAGTGTCGTGAAGGAGGTGCGGTCAAATCCGTACAGACCTCCCATTTCGTGCGGAGGGCCGATGAGCGCTGTGCATCACGATGGGCACGAGGGTCCGGGGCACCTGCCCCGCATGCAGCTCGACGATCTGCTGGAGGAGCTGCAGGTGCGGATCGACGCGGTGCGCGGCACGCGCGACCGCATCCACAGCCTGCTGGAAGCGGTGCTCTCGGTGGGCCGGGAGCTGGAGCTCTCCCAGGTGCTGCGGCGCATCGCCGAGGCAGCCGTGCAGCTCGTCGACGCGGAGTACGGCGCGCTCGGGGTGATCGGGGAGGACGGGCAGCTCTCCCAGTTCATCCCGGTGGGAGTGACCGAGGAGCAGACGGAGGCCGGCGGGCTGCTGCCGGCCGGGAACGGACTGCTCGGCGAACTGATCCGTGATCCGGCGCCCCTGCGGCTGGCGGAGCCGGCCAGGCATCCGTCATCGCAGGGATCCCCCGCGGGCCGGCACCAGACGGGCTCCTTCCTCGGCGTTCCGATCCGGGTGCGCGAGGAGGTGTTCGGCAACATCTATCTGGCCGAGAAACGCGACAGCAAGGAGTTCGACGGCGACGACGAGACCGTGCTGTCGACCCTCGCCGCGGCCGCCGGCGTCGCCATCGAGAACGCCCGGCTGTACGAGGAGGCCCGCTACAGGCAGCGCTGGATGGAGGCGAACGCCGAGGTCACGCGGGCGCTGCTGTCCGGGGTCGGCGAGAGGCGGGTCCTGGGGCTGATCGTCGAACTGGCGCGCACGATCCTCTCCGCGGACCTGGGCGTGCTCGCGCTGCCGGAGGAGGGCGGCGACTTCCTGAGGGTGGCCGTCGCCGCCGGGACCGACGCGGAGATGCACAGAGGGCTGCTGCTGCCACGTGAGGGCTCCTTCGTCGGAGCCGCCGTCGACGCCGGTGAGGTCACCACGAGCGCGGACGTGGAGCACGATTCGCGCATCACCGCCGGTCCGCCGCGCTGGGCCGGCCTGGGACCGGCCGTCGCGGTCCCCATGATCGCGGAGGACACGGCGAAGGGGGTGCTGCTGCTCGCCCGTACGAAGCCGCGGCAGCCCTTCGCGGACACCCAGACCGCGCCGCTGAGCGCCTTCGCCGGACAGGCCGCCGTGGCGATGGAGCTGGCCGAGCGGCGGCGCGACGCCGAGCAGATCACTCTCTTCGAGGACCGCGACCGCATCGCGCGGGACCTGCACGACCTGGCCATTCAGCGGCTGTTCGCCACGGGGATGACCCTCCAGAGCGCCATGCGGTTCGTCGATCACCCCAAGGCGGGGGAGCGGCTGCTGAGAGCGGTGGACGATCTCGACGCGACGATCAAGATCATCCGGTCGACCATCTTCGGGCTGCGGACGCACGACGCCGACTCGGCCGGCGAAGGGCTGCGCAGCCGCATCACCGAGGCGGTGCAGGACGTCGCGCCCGCCCTGGGGTTCGCCCCCGCCCTGCGCATGGAGGGGCTGCTCGACACGGAGGTCCCCGGCGACGTCGCGGACGACGCGGTGGCCGTACTGCGTGAGGCGCTGTCCAACGCGGCCAGGCACGCGGCGGCGCACGCCGTCGAGGTGTCGGCGGAGACAGCGGCAAAGACCCTCACGCTGTGCGTCGAGGACGACGGCGTCGGGATGCCCGCAGGGGGACGGCACAGCGGGCTGCACAATCTCGCAGAACGGGCGGACCGCCTCGACGGCGAGATGCGGCTCGAGACGCCTGACGGGGGCGGTACGAGGGTCGTGTGGAGCGTGCCCCTGAACAGGCCCGGCCAGTGAGCCGCGTGAAGCCGGTCGGGGGCGGCCCGGCGCGGGGCAGGCGAGCGCGGGTAGGGCCGATGGGGTCAGTGCGGCCGCGGCTGGTCCCGTCCCTGCGAGTGCGCCTGGGTGGCGAGCACGGCGGCCTGCACGCGGCGCTCGACACCGAGCTTCGCCAGGAGCCGGGAGATGTGGTTCTTCACCGTCTTCTCCGACAGGTAGAGGCGCTTTCCGATCTCCTGGTTCGTCATCCCCTCCCCGATCAGCGAGAGGATGTCCCACTCGCGGGACGAGAGATCCGCGAACGCGGCCTCCCCCTGCTCCTCCCGGCGGGGCTCCGGGCTACGCAGGCTGCCCATGAGCCGGGCCGTCGTCGCCGGGTCGAGCATCGACTGGCCCGCCGCCACCGTCCGTACCGCCGAGACCAGGTCGGACCCCTTGATCTGCTTGAGGACGTAGCCCGCGGCGCCCGCCATGATCGCGTCCAGCAGCGCCTCGTCGTCGTCGAACGAGGTGAGCATCAGGCACGCCAGCTCAGGCATGCGGGAACGCAGCTCGCGGCAGACGGTCACGCCGTCGCCGTCGGGCAGCCGGACGTCGAGGACGGCCACATCCGGCCGCAGCGCGGGGCCGCGCGTGAGGGCCTGCTCGGCGGTCCCCGCCTCGCCGACGACGTCGATGTCCGTCTCCGACTCCAGCAGGTCGTGCACCCCGCGCCGGACCACCTCGTGGTCGTCGAGCAGCAGGACCCTGATGGGGTTCTGCTCGGAGAACGTGCGCAGATCGCTCATGTGGGCCTCGTGTCCGGTCGACGGCGGCTGCTTCCGGCGGCCTCTTCGGACGGGTCCGCCGGACGAACCCTTCAGACCAACTCTGACGAAATCCTCACCCCGCGGCCCGTCGGCCGAATAGGGCCGAACGGGCCCGACCGGGGCGATGCGGGGGCCACCCGTACCCGCGGGATGGACCCGTCGGCCCTCGGCATGGACCTGTCGGCCCTCTTGGCGGACCCATTCCGCGGTCACTTTGCTCCCGTGGCCGTTTGACGCCCGTGAGGGGAGTCGGCACATGAAGACCAGGAAATGGCTGTGGCGCTGGCAGAACAACTCGCTCAGACGCCGCTCCGACCGTGTCGAGGCATGGGTCGGGCTGATGGCTGCGGCGGTCATGGCCGTCAGCGCTCCCGTCACCGGAGCGGTGGCCGCGGACGCGCTGGGCGACAGCCTTCGCGACCGTTCGGACTTCCGCCGGACGTCGGCGGTGCTGATCGAGAACGCTCCCACCACCGACGGCCTCTCCACCGTCTCGAGCAACCCGACGGTGCCGGCGAAGGTCAAGTGGAAGGCGCCCGGCGGCCACTCCCGGACGGGCCGGGCTCCCGTGGAGGCGGGCACGCCCGCGCACACCCGCGTCACGGTGTGGCTCGACAGCCGGGGTGAGCCGCGGCAGCCGCCCCCGGGGCCCGGCGAGATCACGGGCGAGAGCGCCGCAGCCGGCGGCGCCACCGCGGTCGCCACCTGCTTCGCCGTCGCGAGCGGCTGCTGGATGGTGCGGCGGCGCCTGGATTCCGTACGCGAGAAGGACTGGGAGAGGGAGTGGGCTGCCGTCGGACCCTGGTGGAGCCGCCGCGAGTAGCCACGATCCCCGGACTCGCCGATTCCTGCTGCTTCCCGTTGATCCTCGCCGATGACGCCCCAGGGTCGGCGGCCACTCAGGGAACGATGTCCAGCACGTCCCGCACAGGGCGGCGGGGCGTACGGGAGCCCAGCGGCCCGTAGCCCAGGCGGATGACCATCTGCACGGGCCCCGCGCCCCAGACCGGATCCCGCAGCAGCCAGCGCAGCTCCGTGTTCTCCAGCGCCTGCGTGGCGAACGAGCTCGCCAGCCCTTCCCTTGTGGCCACCAGCAGCACCCGCTCCATGGCCTGCCCCGCCACGAGCCAGTCCTCGGGACGGTCGCGGTCGGAGTACAGCAGCCCCAGGTGCGGCATGTGCTCGAACCGGGCAGACTCCCGGTCGGTCTCCTCCCGGCCGCGAGCGAAGTCGCGCACCGGCGCCCGGCCGTCCTGCCGTCGCGGTCCGAAGCTGTACTCCGGGACGCCGTCCAGGATCGTGTCCGGGTCGACGGGCTCGCCGGCGGTCCCGGAGAGCGTCACGCCCGTACGGACCCAGCGCCGCTCCTCCGGGTCGCCCTGGTGCTCCAGCTTCAGCTCCGCCTCCTCCAGCAGGTCGAGGACGAGGGCCAGGTGCCAGCCGGACAGCAGGGCCAGCCTCGACCCCTCGGCGCGTGCCTGATCGATCAGTAGATGCTCCAGCGCGGTGGGTATGGGCCGCTCGGCGAAGGGATAGCGGTTCGTGCGCCGCTCAGCGATCGCGCCGTACAGCCCGAAGAGGTCGTGGTCGAGGTCCTTCGGGGCGCGCGTCAGCTCCACGATTGCCAGCGTCTGCCTGTCGTCCGGGTCGGGCAGCAGCCTCACCACGGGCTGCAGACCCGCGTGATACGCGGCCACCCGCAGGTTGAACAGAGCCGCACCGCAGCCGAGGTGCAGAGCACGCATCTGCGGGTCTGACTGCGGCATCGCCCGCTCGAAGTCCGCCCGCAGCGCGATCGAGTGGTCGGCTCGCCGGTACCGGAACCGCCAGGGCTGCGCATTGTGCATGGACGGCGCCGTGGAGGCATCGCGGACCAGAGTCTCGACCATCTCCTCCTCGGCGAATGAGGTGAGGCCCATGTGTCGCCTCCTTCGATCCGGTCCGGCGGTCGCCCTGCGCGGGGAGCCGCCGGCCTGGTGCCGTGGGCAACGCCCTGATGCTGCGCTCCGCGGACGTCCGTCCGGTGGGCGTACGGCGTTCCGGGGCAGCGCCCTCACTGGACAGCCTGCTGCGAGTGCTCCGCGACGCCGAAGGCCCGGGAGGTCCTGAACGGGGGGCCGACTGTCCCTGTCTTCGTCTGCTGCTCGCGTCTCCCGGTTTGCTGCTCCGCCTGCCTGCGGCTGGGACGACAAGAGGCAGCACCCCGTTCGCGGGGAACGGGGTGCTGCCTCAGGGAGTTCTGGGGGCCTCAGCCGGAACGTCGTGCGGCCGTCGGGCCGCCTCCGTAGGGCTGAGCGGTGCGGAGCGTCAGTAGCCCAGTCCGTGCCCGAACTCGTAGAGCGTCTTGTCGGGGTCGTCCAGGGCGGGGATGGCGACCGGCAGCTTGCCCGCGGGGGCGAGGTCGCCGTAGAGGGCGTCCACGACGGAGGCGACGGAGAGCTTGCCGTAGGAGAAGGTGGCCAGATAGGCGGGGACGTCGGGGAAGCGGCGGATGTCGTAGGCGTTGCGCACGGCCACCGCGATCACCGAAGTCCCGGTCTTCATCAGGGCCTTGACGAGGGACGCCTGCGCCGCGCCCTTGTCCGCTGCCGACGCGGCGGCGTTCGTCAGGACGACGGTGACGTCGTGGTCGGCCGCTGCCGCCACGGCCTCGTCGATCTTCACCTGGGTGGGGGCCGCGCCCGTCTCCAGCGCGGTCGCCGACTGGCCGGAGCGCGTCTCGACGGCAGCCGTGAGGTCGGCGACCTGGGTGGCGCCCCAGCCGGTGACGAGGACGGAGTGGTCGCCGCCGGACAGCGGCAGCACCTTGCCCTCGTTCCGCACGAGCGTGACCGTGCGGTCGGTGATGCGGGCGGCGTCGGCGGCGTGACGCTTGTTGCCCACGACGCGCTCGGCGCGCTTCTCGTCGACGTACGGGCGCGGGAAGAGCCCGTTGCGGATCTTGTGTTCGAGGATGCGGAGCACCGAGGCGTCCAGCCGGGACTCCGGCACGTCGCCGGACTCGACGGCCTTGAGCACCGCGGCGTGCGCGGTGTCCGCCTTCGGGGCCAGCACGAGCTGGTCGCACCCGGCCTTGAGCGCCCGCACCGGGGCGACGTCCGGCGGGAAGTCCTCGGTCGCGCCGCCCATGTCGAGGGCGTCGGTGACGATGAGGCCGCGGAAGCCCAGTTCCTCGCGGAGGAGGCCGGTGACGATGGGCTTCGACATGGTCGCCGGGACCTCGCTGGAATCCAGGGAGGGGACGACGATGTGCGCCGTCATGATCGTGTCGACGCCGCGTGCGATGGCTGCGCGGAAGGGCGGCAGGTCGATGGTGTCCAGCTGCTCACGCGTGTGCTTGATCACGGGCAGGCCCGAGTGGCTGTCGACGTCCGTGTCGCCGTGACCGGGGAAGTGCTTTGCGGCGCTTGCCACTTCACCGCGGTGGTAGCCGCGTACGGAGTCGGAGACGAGCCTGGAGCACAGCTCGGGGTCTGAACCGAAGGAACGGACACCGATGATGGGGTTGTCCGGGTTGATGTTGACGTCGGCGACCGGGGCGTAGTTCTGGTTGATGCCCATCGCGGCCAGCTCGGTTCCGATGATCTCGGCGGAGCGGCGGACGTCGTCGCTCGAACGGCCCGCGGCCAGCGCCATGTTGCCCGGCAGCTGCGTCGCCGGCTCCAGCATGCGGTAGACGACGCTGCCGCCCTCCTGGTCGATGGAGACCAGGAGCGGGATGCGCGCGCCGGTACGGAGCGCGGCGCGCTGCAGGCCGTTGGAGAGTCCCGCGACCTGGCGGGGGTCCTTGAGGTTGTCCGGGCCGCGCCGCGCGTCGAAGTAGATGACGCCGCCGGGACGGTACTTGGCGATGACCTCGGCAGGCGTCGAAACCCCGTACAGCTCCTTGTTCTTGGCGTGCGAGGTGGCGGCCGTGGTGCCGTAGACCTCCACGACGAAGAGCTGACCGATCTTCTCCTTCAGCGACATCCGGCCGAGCAGGGTGCGGGCCTCGCGCTGCGTGCGGGCGTCCGCGGCGGCCGCCTGCGCAGTGCCGGACGAGAGGCCGAAGGCCGCCGCGACACCTGCGGCTCCGGCGAGGATCTGTCTGCGGGTGGTGGACTGGTGCGGCGGCGTCTGCTGCATCGGTGCTCCTCAAACGGGCGACTCAAACGGGCGACGCGGAGTCGGGCATACGGGAGCGCACATCGTTGCAGCGGGGCGTGGGGAGGACCAGACGCCGCGCGGATGTTCATGGGTCCAGTCCAGTGGCGGAGACCGGGCGCGGAGCGCCCCGGAAGACCGCCGGCGGAGCGCCCCGGAAGAC
>NZ_JACBXA010000130.1 GCF_013870515.1 Streptomyces albidus (ex Kaewkla and Franco 2022)
GTCGAGCCGTTCCCGCACCCACGTCTCCACGTCGCTGACGTGACGGCTCGCCGCGGCGAAGGCGCCGAGGCTGTCCCGTGCGCGCAGGGCGCTGTAGATGTCCATGTGCTGCTGGTGCGTCCAGGCGAGCACGTCGGACTTGATCAGGGCGCGCCAGACGCGGGCCCTGGCGGTGCGGTTGCTCACCGAGGAGACCAGGGACTCCAGGGTGCGGTTGCCCGACGCGGCGACGATGTCGGCGTGGAAGGCGAGGTCCTCGCGGACCAGTTCACCCGGCTCCTGCAGGGTGCGCATCCTCTCGATGCGCTCCAGCAGCCCGTCGAGCGCGGCGTCGTCGATGCGGGTCGCAGCGAGCGCCGTGGCACCGGGCTCCAGCACCTTGCGGCACTCGAGGATCTCGTCCAGGCCGGTGTCCTGTGCGAGGTCGAGAAAGCTGCCGATCGCGCTCAGCAGCCGCTCGGGACGCAGATCGGTGACGAAGGTCCCGTCACCGCGCCGCACCTCCAGGACCCCGGCCATCGCGAGCGCCCGTACGGCCTCGCGCAGGGACGGACGGGACAGTTCCAGCTCGCCCGCGAGCACCGCTTCGGACGGCAGCCTGTGCCCGGGAGCGAACTCCCCCGTCTCGATGCGCCTCTTCAGACGGCTGATCGCCACGTCGACGACGCTGCCCGCGCTGCCCACACCGCCGGGGCCGCCGCCGAAGCCTTCACCGTCACTGTTGGTCGGCATGCGGTCAGGATGTCACCCCGTCGGACCCGCTCCACACGGGGCCGTCGGGGTAGCGGTGGGCCTCCAGGGTCTCCCGGCGGATCTGTGCGCTGTAGCCGGGGGCCTCGGGCACCAGGTAGCGCGATCCGCGGACCCGGACCGGGTCGTGGAAGTGCTCGTGCAGGTGGTCCACGTACTCGACGACGCGGTTCTCCATGGAGCCGCTGACCGCCACGTAGTCGAACACCGAGAGGTGCTGCACCAGTTCGCACAGGCCGACGCCGCCGGCGTGCGGGCAGACCGGCACGTCGTGGGCGGCGGCCAGCAGCAGCGTGGCGACGGCCTCGTTGACGCCCCCGAGCCGGCAGGCGTCGATCTGGCAGATGCCGATGGCCTCGGCCTGGAGGAACTGCTTGAACATCACGGCGTTGTGGGCGTGTTCGCCGGTGGCCACGCGGGTGGGCCCGATGCGCTTGGCGATGGCCGCGTGCCCGAGCACGTCGTCGGGGCTCGTGGGCTCCTCGAACCACCAGATGTCGAACTCCTTGAGCGCCTCGGCCCACTCGATGGCCTCGGCGACTCCGAGCGTCTGGTTCGCGTCGATCATGAGACGCCGGTCCGGGCCGAGGATCTCGCGGGCGATGCGGCAGCGGCGTATGTCGTCGGCGATGTCCGCGCCGACCTTCAGCTTGACGGAGTCCCAGCCCTCATCGACGGCCTCGCGGCACAGGCGTGCCAGCTTCTCGTCGTCGTAGCCGAGCCAGCCGGCGCTGGTGGTGTAGGCGGGGTAGCCGTGCTCGCGCACGTACGCCTCACGCTCGGCGCGGCCCGCGGCGCGTGACTCCAGCAGCTCCAGGGCGGCCTCGGGGGTGAGCGCGTCCTTCAGATAGCGCCAGTCGACGAGGTCGACGATCTGGCGCGGGGTCATGTCGGCGAGCAGCTTCCAGACGGGCTTTCCGGCGGTCTTGGCGGCCAGGTCCCAGCCGGCGTTGACCACCGCGGCCGTGCCGAGGTGGATCGCTCCCTTGTCGGGACCGAGCCAGCGCAGCTGGCTGTCGCCGAGGAGGTGGCGCGAGAAGCCGCCCAGGTCGTTGACGATCTCGTCGACCGAGAGGCCCACGGCGCGCTCGCCGACGGCCAGGGCCGCCTGGGCGGCCAGGTCGTTCCCGCGTCCGATGGTGAAGGTGAAGCCGTGGCCCTCGGGCGCCTGCGCACCCGGCTCGCCGCCGCCGACGTGCAGCACCACGTACGCGGCGGAGTAGTCCGGCGCTTCGTTCATCGCGTCGGAACCGTCGAGGGCGCGCGAGGTCGGGAACCGGACGTCGATCGTCTCGACGTCGACGATGCGGGCGGTCATCGGCACTCACTCCTGTCGTGTGCGGAATGCATCGGGAAGGCGCTGCGGGAGCAGCCGGCAGAGAGCTGGACGCGACTCTCCGAGGCGGAGTCTCCCGAGCATGCCGAGGCGAGGCTCGGGGGAACCCCGACCTCAAGATGTCAGATGTCTCGCCCGAGCGCCAGATGTTGCGCCGGGATGACCCGCAGGTGAATCACTCATTGCCCAGCCCTTGTCAGCAAGGACCACGACAGTTACGTTCCAGCGGTCAGATGTCTCTGGGACTTCCCCGTCCCAGTCTCCCCACCCCGCTCCTCGCTCCCGAGGTCCCCTGGGAGGTTCGATGAACGCGGTCGCCACCGCGGAGGGCGTACGCCGGAAAGTCTCCCGGCGTCTGCTGCCCCCACTCTTCGTGATGTTCGTGCTCAGCTTCCTCGACCGTACGAACGTCGCCCTCGTCAAGTCACATCTCGCCACCGACGCGGGCATCGACGCCGCCGCCTTCGGTCTGGGCGCCGGCATCTTCTTCGTCGGATACGCCGTGCTCGGCGTGCCCTCGAACCTCGTGCTGCACCGCTTCGGCGCCCGCCGCTGGCTGGCCCTGCTGATGCTCGTGTGGGGCGTGCTCTCGTGCGCGATGGGCCTGGTCGACAGCCCCGCCACCTTCTACACGCTCCGCTTCCTGCTGGGTGCGGCGGAGGCGGGCTTCTTCCCCGGCGTCATCCTCTACATCACCTACTGGTTCCCGGCCGAGGACCGAGGAAAAGCCACCGGGATGTTCCAGTCCGCCGTCGCGTTCGCCAGCATCATCGGCAACCCCGTCGGCGGTTACCTCCTCGGACTGCACGGTCTGTGGGGGCTGGAGGGCTGGAAGTGGATGTTCATCCTGGAGGGCGCACCCACCGTCGTGGTCGCCCTCGCCGTGCCCTGGCTGCTCACCGACCGTCCCGAACAGGCAGGTTGGCTCACGCCCGGCGAGAGGAAGCTGCTGGCCGACCGCATCGCGGCGGACCTGCCCGACGAGAAGACGAAGGTGCCGCCACGGATCAGCCGGATCATCAGCGACAGCAAGGTGCTCCGGCTGATGTTCGTCTACTTCGCCATCCAGATCGGCGTGTACGGGGTGACTTTCTGGCTGCCCGCTCTTGTCGGCCGCATCGATGGCCTCGACGATGTCGGGATCGGCTTCGTCTCGGCGCTGCCCTGGGTGTTCGCCCTGCTCGGGGTGCTCGTCCTGCCGTGGATCTCGGACCGTACCGGCGACAGGCGCGGACCACTGCTCCTCGCGATGGTGCTGACGGTCGTGGGCCTGGCAGGCGGAGTCCTGCTGCCGCCCGTCGCGGCCGTGGGGGCGCTGTGCGTCGCCGCGTTCGGCTTCCTCGGTGCGCAGCCGGTGTTCTGGACGGTGCCGCCGACGATTCTCTCCGGCGCGCAGATGGCCGGGACGATCGCCCTGATCTCCGGGTTCGGGAACCTCGGCGGCTTCCTCGGCCCGTACCTGATGGGCGGCATCGAGAAGAGCACGGGGTCGGGCGCGAACGGCCTGTACGCCATCGCCGTCATCGTGGCCGCCGGCGCACTGGTCGCAACGGGGTTCCGCTGGGCCGGCACGCAGCGGCGGTCGGTCGCAGCGGGAGCAACAGGAGCAGCGGGAGCAGGACAAGCCAAGGAGAGGAGCAACGATGACACGCATCATGCGCTTCGCTGACGACAGCGGCGCCGTCCGTACCGGGTTGGCCGACGGGACGGGAGCGATACGCGCCTTCGCCGGCGCACCGCGAGTGGCCGACCTGCTGCGGCTGTCGGCTGGGGAGCTGCGCTCCCTGGTCGAGAGCACGGCCGAGAGCCCGCCCGTATTCGACGAGAAGGACGTGGTGGCGCTTCCGCCGCTCGACGGTCTGATGGAGCTTTGGGCCGCGGGCGTCACCTACGAGCGCTCACGTGAGGCCAGGGTCGCCGAGAGCACCGAACAGTCCATCTACGAGCGGGTGTACGACGCGGAGCGTCCCGAACTCTTCTTCAAGGCCCAGCCCTGGCGGGTGGTCACCGAGGGCGAGCCGATCGCCGTACGGGACGACTCCGAGCTGAACGTGCCGGAGCCCGAGCTGGGACTCGTCCTCAACCGGCAGGGCGAGACCGTGGGTTACGTGGTCACCGACGACGTCAGCTCCCGCTCGATCGAGGGCGAGAACCCGCTCTACCTCCCCCAGGCCAAGGTCTACGGCGGGAGCGCCGCGGTCTCCCCCGGCATCGTCCCCGCGTGGGAGATCGCCGACGCCTCCTCGCTGGCCATCCGGCTGGTCGTACGCCGGGGCGGTGCCGTCGCCTTCGAGGGCGAGACGTCCACCGCGGCCTTCCACCGCGACCCGCAGGGCCTGGCCGAACACCTCTGGCACGCCCAGCCGTTCCCCGACGGCGCCGTCCTGTGCACGGGGACCGGAATCGTGCCCGAGATGGACTTCACGCTCAGCGGCGGGGACACCGTCGAGATCACCGTCGAGGGTGTGGGAGTCCTGACCAATCCGGTGCTGGGCGACCAGGCGGAGCTGGACTGGCTCGTCGAGGCCGTCGACCGGCCGCTGATCCGCCGCGACCGGCGCGGCGCCGCAGGGTCCTGACGTGAGGCGCCCCGGCCCATCGCCGGGCCGGGGCGCCTGAGCCCGGTCGAGGGAGCCGACGCGCCCCCCGCTCGCCCCGTGTCGGCGGTGCGATCTCAGCGAGGGCCGCGACGTGGGTGAAGTCGGGCACGCCGGTGGCGCCGGTGATACGAGACGGCGACCGCCGCGAGCAGAGGCCCCCAGGCGACGGCGGGCAGATAGAGCACTCCCACGAGTGCACCGCCCGTGGCGGTCATGTCGTCGTGGGGTACGTGCCACCACAGCAGCATGGGCGTCCAGACAGCCGTCAGCGCGGCGGCCCCCGCATACGCGGGCACCAGGGCCGCCGTCGGCCGCACGGTCCGTCCGCCCAGGAAAGGCACCCAGCCCGGCACTTCCTCGCTCCAGGGCCGCACGAGGCCCAGCGTGAGCAGGGCGAGGAGCTCGCTGACGACGCTGAGGGCGATCACGTACGCGGTGCCCGCAGCGTTCATCCTCAGATCCGCGTAGCCCTGCTCGGTGTATCCGGCGTGGAACCCGAAGGCGAGGGCGAACCGCCACAGTCCGCTGGGCAGGGTGACGAGTGCCGCCGCGTGGGCGGCCCGTACCGCCCAGCGAGGCGGCGGGGCGCGAACCAAGGCCGGGGCGGAGCTCAGGGGAGGAACGGTGGTGCGTGGCGGGGCCTGCTCGGATGTCGTCATGCTCCTCATCCTGCTGAGCGGCGAACGGCCCGTCGTCGCCCGCCGGAACCGGCCTGCTCCCCCGTTGGGCGGGCCGGTCCCGGGCCGACTCCTTCCGGCGAAGGAGTACGGGCGGCGGACCCGTCGCGAACGCGCGAAGGGCACGGCCGGAGCCGTGCCCTTCGTGCGCCCCCACGCGGATCAGTTCTGCGGCTCCAGCTTCTCCACGTCCTTCGGGTCCTTGGGAAGCTTCGCCGGAGCGTCGGCGACCTTGGTGTAGACGTCGGTGGCGCCGCCGTTCCACGTCACCTTCATGGACTTGGCCTTGAGCTCGCCGACGGTCCCGTTGGTGCGGTCCTCGCCCGTGCCGTTCGGGCACTTGAGGACGAGCGACTTCTCCCCCGCGTCCATGACGCGGCCGGTGCAGTTCGTCTCCTCCCGGAGCAGCGTGACCGCGTCCCCGGCGATCGTCAGCACGAACTGCTTGCCCTTTGCCTTCCAGAAACCGGCCAGCTTCACGGGCTTGCCCTCGGCCGGCTTGCCGCCTCCGTCGCCCCCGTCGTCCGCGGGCGTCGAGGCGTCGGGCTTCCCGGCCCCCTCGTCGTCCGCCGGGGCCGAGGACTTCGGCTTCCCGGCCCCGTCGTCGCTCTTGCCGCCCTTGTCCTCGCTGCTTCCGCAACCGCTCACCAGCAGCGCGGTGGCCGCGATCGCGGCCACCGCCCCCGCCATCCGTGCTGACGTGCGCACGCGTACTCCTTCATCGAGTCGAATGCCCCACCCGGTCGACTAGCAGGGGCACGTCAAATTAGCAGCAGCACGTACGCCCCCGGGCGGGGTACGGCGATGTCACGCGCACAACACGCCTCTGCCCGGCGCCCCCTGACGGGGTGCCGGGCAGCGGCGCGAGGTCGGGCCTCTGTGTCGACGAGCCTGAGGGTCAGCGGACGAAGACGCCCGCCTGGCTCGCCAGGTCGAGGAAGTACTGCGGGGCCACGCCGAGTACGACCGTCACCAGGACGCCGATCGTGATGGCCGAGGTCGTCCACACGCTGGGCACTGCCACCGTCGGACCGTCCGCGCGCGGCTCGCTGAAGAACATCAGCACGATGACGCGGATGTAGAAGAACGCCGCGATGGCCGAGGCGATGACACCGACGACGACCAGCGCACCCGCGCCGCCCTCCGCCGCCGCCTTGAACACGGCGAACTTGCCCGAGAACCCGGAGGTCAGCGGAATACCCGCGAAGGCCAGCAGGAAGATGGCGAAGACTCCGGCCAGCAGCGGTGAACGACGGCCCAGACCGGCCCACTTGGACAGGTGCGTGGCCTCGCCTCCCGCGTCCCTCACCAGCGTGACGACCGCGAAGGCGCCCAGCGTGACGAACGAGTAGGCGCCCAGGTAGAAGAGCACCGAGGAGACGCCGTCCCGCGAGGTCGCGATGACACCCGCGAGCAGGAAGCCCGCGTGGGCGATGGAGGAGTAGGCCAGCAGCCGCTTGATGTCGGTCTGCGTGATGGCCACGACCGCA
The DNA here is from genome assembly GCF_013870515.1 of Streptomyces albidus (ex Kaewkla and Franco 2022). GTDB lineage: Bacteria > Actinomycetota > Actinomycetes > Streptomycetales > Streptomycetaceae > Streptomyces > Streptomyces albidus. The sequence goes on from NZ_JACBXA010000130.1 coordinate 6,854, forward strand.
CCGGCGAGCATCGTGAGGATCGCGACGCCCCACATCACCGGACGCCAGTCCCAGCGCAGACCCGGCAGCACCACGTACAGCAGGCGCAGCAGCGCGCCGAACGCGGCGACCTTCGTCGCGGCGGCCATGAAGCCGGTGACCGGCGTGGGTGCGCCCTGGTAGACGTCCGGCGTCCACATGTGGAACGGCACGGCGCCGACCTTGAAGAGCAGACCCATGATCACCATCGCGCCGCCGATGAGCAGCAGAGCGTCGGAGCCGGTGGTCTCGGCGAGCACGGTGCTCGTGGCCCGGTCGGCGTTGGCGACGACGCGGGCGATGCCCGAGTAGCCGAAGGTGCCGGCGTAGCCGTAGAGCAGTGCGGCGCCGAAGAGCAGGAACGCCGAGGAGAAGGCGCCGAGCAGGAAGTACTTGACCGCCGCCTCCTGCGAGAGGAGCCTGCGCCGCCGCGCCAGGGCGCACAGCAGGTACAGCGGCAGGGAGAAGACCTCCAGCGCGATGAACAGCGTCAGCAGGTCGTTCGCCGCAGGGAAGATCAGCATGCCGCCCACCGCGAAGAGCAGCAGCGGGTAGACCTCGGTGGTCGTCCAGCCGGCCTTGGTCGCCTCCCGCTCGCCCTCACCGCCGGGTACGGAGGCGGGCTGTGCGGCGAAGGAGTCGACAAGCGACCGGGCCGCGTGTGCGCGGGGTTCGAGCCTGCGCTCCGCGAAGACGAAGACCGAGACGAGCCCGACCAGCAGGATGGTGCCCTGCAGGAAGAGCGCCGGACCGTCGACGGCGATCGCCCCCATGCCCGCGACGGCCGCCTTGCTGGAGCCGTGCCCGGTCAGGGCGAGTGCGAGGACGGCCGCGAAGGCGCTCGTGAGGCCCAGTGCTGAGAGCACCAACTGCGCGCCGTAGCGCAGCTTCCGGGGCAGGAACGCCTCCAGAACGATGCCGATGACGGCCGCTCCCAGGACGATGATCGTCGGGGAGAGCTGGCCGTACTCGATCTTCGGGGCCTGGAGTTCTTCCGCCCCCAGTGTCCACAGGCTGGGGACAGCCCCTGCCGTTGCCACCGCGCTCACTTGTGGTCACCTCCGGCGTGGTCGTCCACCGGCTTGTAGTCGAACCAGCGCTTGTCGGCAACTGGATGGTCTGGCTTGGGATCCTTCTTCTGCACGTCCGACATCGTGTGCTCCACAGCGGGGTTGACGATGTCCGTCAGCGACTTCGGGTACACCCCGAAGAAGATCAGCAGGGCGATCAGCGGGGCCACCACGGCCAGTTCGCGTACGCGCAGGTCCGGGATGGCCCGTACCTCCGGCTTCTCCACCGGCCCGGTCATCGTCCGCTGGTACATCAGCAGCACGTACAGAGCGGCCAGCACGATGCCCGACGTCGCCACGATGCCCGCGACGGGGTAACGGCTGAACGTGCCCACCAGCACGAGGAATTCGCTGATGAACGGCGCGAGCCCCGGCAGTGAGAGCGTCGCGAGACCGCCGATGAGGAAGGTCCCGGCGAGTACCGGCGCGACCTTCTGCACCCCGCCGTAGTCCGCGATGAGACGCGAGCCGCGACGGCTGATGAGGAAGCCCGCGACGAGCATCAGCGCCGCGGTCGAGACGCCGTGGAAGACCATGTAGAGCGTCGCGCCGCTCTGGCCCTGGCTGGTCATCGCGAAGATGCCCAGGATGATGAACCCGAAGTGCGAGATGGACGCGTAGGCGATCAGCCGCTTCATGTCGCGCTGGCCGACGGCCAGCAGCGCACCGTAGAGGATGCTCACCAGCGCCAGGGCGATGACCACCGGCGTCGCCCACTCGCTCGCCTCGGGGAAGAGGCCGAGGCAGAAGCGGAGCATCGCGAAGGTGCCGACCTTGTCGACGACCGCGGTGATCAGCACGGCGACCGGGGCGGTCGACTCGCCCATCGCGTTCGGCAGCCACGTGTGCAGCGGCCACAGCGGCGCCTTCACCGCGAAGGCGAAGAAGAAGCCCAGGAAGAGCAGCCGCTCGATGTTCGTGTCCAGCTGGAAGCCGCCGTCCGCCCGCGCCTCGGTGATCTGCTGGAGCGAGAAGGTGCCCTCGCCCAGCTGGTCGGAGGTGACGACGAAGAGCCCGACGACCGCGGCCAGCATGATGAGGCCGCCGACGAGGTTGTAGAGCAGGAACTTCACGGCGGCGTACGAGCGCTGCTTCGCGCCCTCTTCCTCACCGGCCGCGTGCGCACGGTCCCCGAAGCCTCCGATGAGGAAGTACATCGGGATGAGCATGGCCTCGAAGAGGATGTAGAAGAGGAAGACGTCGGTCGCGGCGAAGGAGAGGATCACCATCGCCTCGACCGCGAGCATCAGCGCGAAGAAGCCCTGGGTGGGCCGCCAGCGGCGGTTGGGCCTGGACGGCTCCACCTCGTCGGCGTCGTGCCAGGCCGCGCCGATGATGAAGGGGACCAGCAGGGCGGTGAGCGCGATCAGTACGGCCGCGATGCCGTCCACGCCCACTTCGTAGCGCACCCCGAAGTCCTTGATCCAGGGCCGCGATTCGGTGAGCTGGTAGCGGGCGCCGCCCGGGTCGAAGCGCACCAGCACGGCCACGGCGAGCGCCAGCGTCGCCGTCGAGACCGTGAGCGCGAGCCACTTGGCCGCGCTCTTCTTGGCGGCGGGCACGGCCGCGGTGGCGATCGCGCCGACCGCGGGCAGGGCGGCCGTGACCGTCAGCAGAGGAAATGACATGACTCAGACCGCCCTCATCAGCAGGGTCGCGGCGACGAGAATCGCCGCGCCGCCGAACATCGAGACCGCGTACGAGCGGACGAAACCGTTCTGGAGCCGGCGCGTCCGGCCGGAGAGGCCGCCGAACGCGGCGGCGGTGCCGTTGACCGCGCCGTCGACCACCTTGTTGTCGACGTAGACCAGCCCGCGCGTGAGGTACTCGCCGGGCAGGACCAGGGCGACGTGGTTGAGGTCGTCCTGCAGCAGGTCGCGCCTGGCGGCACGCGTGAGCAGGCTGCCGCGCGGCGCCTCGGCAGGCACGGGCCTGCGCCCGTACTGCAGCCAGGCCGCACCGACACCGATCAGCATGGTGACGACCGTCGCGCCGGTGACGACCGGTGCCGAGAGCGGCGAATGGCCGTGCTCGAACTGCGTGACCGGCTCCAGCCAGTGGACGAACGACTCGCCGATCTTGAACAGGCCGCCCGCGAAGACCGAACCGAAGGCCAGCACGATCATCGGGATCGTCATCGACTTCGGCGACTCGTGCGGGTGCGGCTCGTTCGCCTGACCGCGCCAGCGCTCCTCGCCGAAGAACGTCATCAGCATCACGCGCGTCATGTAGTACGCGGTGATCGCGGCGCCCAGCAGCGTGACGGCGCCGAGGATCCAGCCCTGCGTGCCGCCCTTGGCGAACGCCGCCTCGATGATCTGGTCCTTGGAGAAGAAGCCCGAGAGGCCGGGGAAGCCGATGATGGCGAGATAGCCGAGCCCGAACGTGACGAAGGTGACCGGCATGTACTTGCGGAGACCGCCGTACCTTCGCATGTCGACCTCGTCGTTCATGCCGTGCATCACGCTGCCCGCGCCGAGGAAGAGCCCCGCCTTGAAGAAGCCGTGCGTGACCAGGTGCATGATCGCGAAGGCGTACCCGATCGGGCCGAGGCCCGCGGCGAGCACCATGTAGCCGATCTGCGACATCGTCGAGCCCGCCAGGGCCTTCTTGATGTCGTCCTTCGCGCAACCGACGATCGCACCGTAGAGGAGCGTGACCGCGCCGACGACGACCACCACTGTCTGCGCGTCCGGCGCCGCGTTGAAGATCGCGCCGGAGCGTGTGATGAGGTAGACGCCCGCGGTCACCATCGTCGCGGCGTGGATGAGGGCGGAGACCGGGGTCGGGCCCTCCATCGCGTCGCCGAGCCAGGACTGCAGCGGCACCTGTGCGGACTTGCCGCAGGCGGCGAGGAGCAGCATCAGACCGATCGCCGTCAGCTTGCCCTCGCCCGCCTCGGTGGCGTTGCTCAGCACGGGTGCGAAGGCGAAGCTGCCGAAGGTGGTGAACATCAGGAAGATGGCGATGGCCAGGCCCGCGTCACCGACGCGGTTGACCAGGAACGCCTTCTTCGCCGCCACCGCCGCGCTCGGCTTGTGCTGCCAGAAGCCGATGAGCAGGTACGAGGCGAGGCCCACACCCTCCCAGCCGACGTACAGCAGCAGGTAGTTGTCGGCCAGGACGAGCAGCAGCATCGCCGCGAGGAAGAGGTTCAGGTAGCCGAAGAAGCGGCGGCGCCGCTCGTCGTGCTCCATGTAGCCGACCGAGTAGATGTGGATCAGTGTGCCCACACCCGTGATCAGCAGCACGAACGTCATGGCCAGCTGGTCGAGCTGGAAGGCGACGTCCGCCTGGAAGCTCTCCACCGGCACCCAGCTGAACAGGTGCTGGTGCAGGGCGCGTTCGTCGGCGGACTTGCCGAGCATGTCGAAGAAGAGGACCGCGCCGAGAACGAACGAGGCGCCGGCGAGCACCACGCCCAGCCAATGCCCCGTCTTCTCAAGGCGCTTGCCGCCGCACAGCAGCACCGCCGCGCCCAGCAGCGGGAAGCCGACGAGCAGTCCGATCAATGACTCCACTGGTTCGTACCCCTTACAGCTTCATCAGGCTGGCGTCGTCGACCGAGGCCGAGTGCCGGGAGCGGTACAGCATCACGATGATCGCCAGCCCGACCACGACCTCGGCCGCGGCGACGACCATGACGAAGAACGCCATGATCTGACCGTCGAGATTGCCGTGGATGCGGGAGAAGGCGACCAGGGTCAGGTTGGCCGCGTTCAGCATCAGTTCGACGCACATGAACACCACGATCGCGTTCCGCCTGATCAGCACTCCGACGGCGCCGATGGTGAACAGCAGGGCCGCGAGATAGACGTAGTTGACGGGGCTCACTTGGTGGCCTCCTCTTCCCGGGCGTCCTGCCGGGCCTCACGGGCTTCGCGTCCGCTTCCGCGTCCCTCGTCGTCCGCGTCGTCGACGTCACGGTCCGGGTCGTGCGGTTCGCCGTACATCCGGCCGTGCTCGGTCTGCCCATGGCTGTCGGCGGTGCGCTGTTCCAGCACGGCCACGCGGTGCAGCGCCTCGGGGCCCACCTCGCGGACCTGGCCGCGGCTGAGCAGGGTGGCGCTGACGGTCAGGTCGGACGGGGTGCCGTCCGGCAGCAGGCCGGGACGGTCGACGGCGTTGTGGCGCGCGTACACGCCGGGCGCCGGGAGCGGCGGCAGGTGCTTGTTGGCGCGGACCCGCTCCTCGGCCTGCTCACGCTGCGACTTGGACTTCTCGATGCGCTCGCGGTGCGTCAGCAGCGTCGCGCCGACGGCGGCGACGGTCAGCAGCGCGCCCACGACCTCGAAGGCCACGACGTACTTGGTGAACAGCTGCGAGGCCAGCGCCGGAACGTTCCCGTCGGCGTTGGCGGCGCCGAGTCCGGTGAAGGAGGTGATCGACGCCTGGCCGAGGCCGGAGATGAGCAGGGCGCCCAGTCCGAGGCCGCAGGCCAGCGCGAGCCAACGCTGGCCCTTCAGCGTCTCCTTGAGCGAGTCGGCGGCGCTCACGCCCACCAGCATCAGCACGAAGAGGAAGAGCATCATGACCGCGCCGGTGTAGACGACGATCTGCACGATGCCCAGGAAGTACGCGCCGTTGGCGAGGTAGAAGAGCGCCAGGATGACCATCGTGCCCGCGAGGCACAGCGCCGAATGCACGGCCTTGCGGAGCAGTACGGTGCCCAGCGCTCCGATCACGGCGATCGTGCCGAGCACCCAGAAGCTGGCCGCCTCAGCCGCGGAGGTGGAGTTGACCGCGAGGTTGAGGGCGTCCATGGAGGACGACGACGCCTCGGAGGCGGAGAACATCGTCACCGTCCCTCCTTCGAGTCGTTGCCGGAGCGGTTGCCCTCGGCCCTGACGGCCGAGCCCATCGCGCCGGTGTCCTCATCGGCGGCGTCGCGCGAGGAGGGGTCGACGCCGTCGGCGTGGGAGGCGGGAGCATCGGTGACCACCGGCTGCGCGGCCGGCTCCGCCGATCCGAAAGTGCCGGCCGACTCCTGCGGGTCCCCGGTGTCGGTGACGGTCTGGATGTCCGTACCGGCGGCGGCCTCGGTGACCAGCCCGCGGTAGTAGTCCTTCTCCGTCATGCCGGGGAAGATCGCGTGCGGCGAGTCGACCATGCCCTCTTCCAGACCCGCGAGCAGCTCCTTCTTGGTGTAGATGAGCGATTCGCGGGAGGAGTCGGCGAGTTCGTACTCGTTCGTCATCGTCAGGGCCCGCGTCGGGCACGCCTCAACGCACAGGCCGCACAGGATGCAGCGCAGATAGTTGATCTGGTAGACGCGGCCGTAACGCTCACCCGGCGAGTAGCGCTCCTCGTCGGTGTTGTCCGCGCCCTCGACGTAGATGGCGTCCGCCGGGCAGGCCCAGGCGCACAGTTCGCAGCCGATGCACTTCTCGAGCCCGTCGGGGTGCCGGTTGAGCTGGTGACGGCCGTGGAAGCGCGGTGCCGTCGGCTTCTTGTACTCGGGGTACTGCTCGGTCAGCCGCTTCTTGAACATGTCCTTGAAGGTCAGTCCGAAGCCGGCCACGGGATTCTCAGGCACCGTCGGCCTCCTTTCCGTCCTTGTTCTCCGCGGCTTCACCGCTGGACTCCCCCGTACCGCCGGCCCCGACCAGGGCGTGGTCCTGGCGCGAGCGGCGGCGTGGCACGGGGGGCAGGCTCTGTCCGGGGAGCGGCGGTACGGGATAGCCGCCCGCCATCGGGTCGAAGACCTCGTCGGCGGCCTCGGCCTTGGCCGCTTCCTCCTCCGCCTCTTCCTTGCGTCCCCGGAAGATGTCGATGACGAAGGAGACCAGCAGGATCGCGAGGGCGGCCCCGGCGATCCAGTAGACGATGCCCGCGAAGTCGTAGCCCTCGTTGCGCATCGCCCGCACCGTGGCGACCAGCATCAGCCACACCAGCGAGATCGGGATGAGGACCTTCCAGCCCAGCTTCATGAACTGGTCGTAGCGGACACGCGGGAGAGTGCCGCGGATCCACACGAAGAAGAAGATCAGGGCGCACACCTTGAGGAAGAACCACAGCATCGGCCACCAGCCGTGGTTGGCGCCCTCCCAGTACGTGGAGATCGGCGCCGGCGCCCTCCAGCCGCCCAGGAAGAGGGTGGTCGCGAGGGCGGAGAGCGTCACGATGTGCACGTACTCGGCGAGCATGAACAGCGCGAACTTGATCGAGCTGTACTCGGTCTGGTAGCCCGCGACCAGGTCGCCCTCGGACTCCGGCATGTCGAAGGGCGCGCGGTGCGCCTCGCCGACCATCGAGACCATGTAGATCAGGAACGACACCGGCAGCAGCGCGGCGAACCACGTGTCCTGCTGCGCGTCGACGATCGCCGAGGTCGACATGGAACCGGAGTAGAGGAAGACCGCGGCGAAGCTGAGGCCCATCGCGATCTCGTAGCTGATGATCTGCGCCGTGGCGCGGACGGCACCGAGCAGCGGGTAGGTCGAGTTGGACGACCAGCCCGCCAGCACCACGCCGTACGCCGAGATGGACGCGGTGGCGAGGATGTAGAGCGCCGCCACGGGAAGGTCGGTGAGCTGCATCGCGGTACGGGTCCCGAAGATGGAGACCTCGTTGCCGGGCGGCCCGAACGGGATGACCGCGATGGCCATGAAGGCCGGGATCGCCCCGAGGATCGGCGCCAGCAGGTACACGAACTTGTCGGCGCCCTTGACGACGACGTCTTCCTTCAGCATCAGCTTCACGCCGTCGGCCAGCGACTGGAGCATGCCCCAGGGACCGTGGCGGTTCGGGCCGATGCGCAGCTGCATCCAGCCGACGACCTTGCGCTCCATGACGATGGAGATCAGCACGGTCACCATCAGGAAGGCGAAGCAGAAGACCGCCTTGAGGGCGATCAGCCAGAACGGGTCGTGGCCGAACACGGACAGGTCTTCCTCGGCGAGGAAGCTGGGGGTGCCGCCCACGCCGAAGGCAGTGGGCGACTGCTGAACGTCTCCGAGCGCGCTCACGCGCCCACCTCCTCCTGTGCAGCACCGTCGCGTGAGCCGGCTGCCGCCGAGATCCGTACGAGCTCACCGGGGAGCGCGCCCGTGTCCGCCTGGACGCCGCCACCGACCGAGTTCAGCGGGACCCACACCACTCGGTCCGGCATCTGCGTGATCTGGAGCGGGAGTTGGACGTTGCCGAGTGGGCCGGAGACCGACACCAATTCGCCTTCGGCCACGCCGGCCTCGGCCGCCGTGGCACGGGAAAGCCGTGCGACGACCGGGTGCCGGGTGCCTGCGAGCGCCTCGTCACCGTCCTGGAGACGGCCCTGGTCGAGCAGCATCCGGTGCCCGGCGAGAACCGCCTCGCCCTTGCCGGCCTGCGGCGTCGATGCCGCGCCGCCAGGAGTGCGGGAGTCCGCTGCGAAGGTGTCCTCGGAGCGGTCGGGCTCCCACTGGCCGAGCCTGTCGATCTCGGAGCGGATGGTGCGCACGTCCGGCAGCCCGAGGTGCGCGTCCAGAGCGTCCGCGAGCATGTGCAGGACCCGCGCGTCCGGCTGTACGTGGCGCCGGGTCATCTGGTCCGCCTTGAGCGACGCCTCGAACGGGCGCACCCGGCCTTCCCAGTTGAGGAACGTGCCGGCCTTCTCCACGACCGCGGACACCGGGAGGACCACGTCGGCCCGGTCGGTGACCTCGCTGGGACGCAGTTCGAGACTGACGACGAACCCCGCCTCGTCCAGCGCCTGCGCGGCACGCGCGGGGTCGGGGAGGTCGGCGAGTTCGACACCGCCGACGACCAGAGCGGACAGCTCGCCGTTGGCGGCGGCGTCGATGATCCCGCTCGTGTCCCGGCCGGGGGCGTCGGGCAGTTCGGCCAGGCCCCAGACCCGGGCGACCTCGTCGCGGGCGCGCGAGTCGGCGGCGGGACGCGCACCGGGCAGCAGCGTCGGCAGCGCACCGGTCTCGATGGCCCCGCGCTCACCCGCCCGGCGCGGAATCCACACCAGACGTGCTCCGGTGGCGGTGCTCGTACGCACCGCGGCGGTCAGCGCGCCGGGAACCCCGGCCAGCCGCTCGCCGACCACGATGACGGCGCCTTCCGCGCGCAGCGCGTCCGCAGCCGCTTCACCGGACTCGTCGAGGCCGACCCGGCCGGACAGTGCGTCCAGCCACTCGGTCTCGGTACCGGGTGCGGCGGGGAGCAGCGTGCCGCCCGCCTTCTTCAGACCGCGTGTGGCGTGCGAGGCGAGGGAGAAGGTGCGCTGGCCGTGCGTACGCATGGCCTTGCGCAGCCGCAGGAAGACGCCGGGCGCCTCCTCCTCGGCCTCGAAACCGACGAGCAGCACGGCCGGCGCGGACTCCAGGACGCTGTAGGTGACGCCTCCAGCTCCCCCACGGCCTTCGGCGCGGGTGCCGCCGAGGTCCACGCCGCGTCCCGCCACGTGCTCGGCGAGGAAGCGGGCCTCCTCGCCGGAGTGCACGCGCGCACGGAAGTCGATGTCGTTGGTGCCCAGCGCCACGCGGGCGAACTTCGCGTACGCGTAGGCGTCCTCGACGCTGACGCGTCCACCGGTCAGCA